>JAFDEK010000191.1 GCA_019310385.1 Deltaproteobacteria bacterium | reverse complement strand
GTACTACGAGAACGGCGGAAGCGCTCGCGCGCGCCTGCGCTGGTCGAGTAGCAGCCAGGCAAAGGAGGCGATTCCGGCGTCCCAGTTCCAAGGAGGGCTGGGCGACAACGCGCCTCCCATCGCGGTGACCGACGCTGCGGGCTACGTGCGCGGCCAGGCGGTCGTCGTCGACGTGCTGGCCAACGACAGCGACGACCAGTCCCTGATCGATCCCGCGAGCGTCGTGCTCGGGACGGCCCAGCACGGCAGCCTGAGCCTCAACGCGACCACGGGAGAGGTCACCTACACCCACGACGACTCGGCCACGGCCCAGGACTTCTTCAGCTACTCGGTCGACGATACGGCGGGCCTGGGCTCCAACACCGTGAGCGTCCTGCTCACGCTGAACGAGAGCTGCGGCGATGGCGTGATCTCCGGCGGCGAGGCCTGTGACGACGAGAACACCAGCAATGGAGACTGCTGCTCGTCGGTGTGCCAGTTCGAATCCAACGGCTCGGGCTGCGACGACGTGAACGCCTGCACGAGCGCCGATGCCTGCGACGGCGCGGGCGCCTGTGTGGGCGGCGCACCGGTGGTGTGCGACGACGGACTCTTCTGCAACGGCGCCGAGGGCTGCGACACCCTGGCGGGCTGCGAGCCGGGTACGCCGCCTGCGCTCGACGACGGGGTCATGTGCACGGCGGACAGCTGCGACGAGTTCGCCGATTTCGTCGTCAATCTCGCCGACGATGCGGCTTGCGATGACGGAGAGGTCTGTACGGCGGATAGCTGCGATGCGCTGCAGGGCTGCGCCCACGAGCTGATCGTGAGCTGCGTCGAAGGAGTGCCGAGTGTGACGCCGTGGGGCTACCTGATCCTCACGCTGCTGCTCATGGGTGGCGGGGCTCTCGCGCTGCTCCGGATGCGGCAGATGGGTGTGCGTTAGGTGTGCTGCGGGCAGGTGGCGCGGTGTGCGAGGCCGCAGGCAAGGCGGCAAGGAGTGCAGCGATGATGCAGGCAGAGAGAGCTGATGGAGATGTGATGAGGCGGTGGATGTCGTTGTCGATGTCGTTGTCGATGTCGATGTTGGGGATCGTGGTTAGCCTGCTGCTCGCGAATCCCGCGGCCGCCACCCGCTACACCTGGGTCTTCGACATCGAGCCCGAGCAGGTGACGCCAGATGGCAGCGGCAGCACGGGGTCGGGACAGGCCTGGCTCTACTACGACACCCTGACCGATCACCTGCAGGTGAATATCGCCTGGAGCGTGCTCGAAGCGGATCTCAGCGCCATTCACATCCACGGGCCGGCGCTCCCGGGTCAGTCGTCACGTACGCATCTCGTGGACATCTTCTCCGACGCGTCCGCAATCCCGAGCGAGCTCGACCGCAGGACCGACTTCTATCAGGCGGTGGTGCATCTCTTCACACCCCACTCGGGAGGATCCAGCCACAACCACGGCGGCGTGCCGACGGGCATCCCGCCGGAGGACGCGCTCGCCGCCATGGTGGCCGAGGAGGCATACATCCTGCTTCACAGCGACGACGCCGTCTTCTTCGGCGGCGAGCTGCGCGGCCAGCTGGCCCTCACCGAAACCCTGATCCCAGAACCCGGCACAGCCACCCTGATGGCGCTGGGACTCATCGGACTCGCGCTCCGAAGCCGCCCCGTGCGCTTCGCTCTCTTCCGCTAGTCTTGCGTTAAGGACCGTCCCCTCATCTTGCGTTGGGGCGGGGGAGGTTTTGGGTGCGGGTGGCGGTGGAAGCGGGGTACTTCACGATTCCCGAGCGGGAGGGGGAGGCGCCGCGCTTGTTGGGGTGCCGCTGCCGCGGCTGCGATGAGGTTTTCTTCCCGCGCCGGGTGGTTTGTGCGCGCTGTCTCTGCGAAGAGCTCGACGAGCTGGAGCTCGGGCCGCGCGGGATCCTCTACACCTACACCTATTGCCATGTGCCGCTCTTCGGATCCAGGCGCGCCGGGACCGAGGGCTATGGCGTCGGGCAGATCGACCTGCCCGAAGGGCCGCGAGTGCAGGGCGTTCTGGCCGGCGGGCCGGGAGATTTCGAGATCGGCATGGAGATGGAGCTCGATCTCGAGGTCTTGCGCGTCAACGAGCGCGGCGAAGAGGTCGTGATCTTCCGCTTCCGGCCCTGGGACGGGCCCGGCGGGCAAGCAGCGGGGGCCCACCCATGAGGCTGGAAAACGTGGGCGTGCTGGGCGTGGGCATGGGGCGCTTCGGCAACTATCTGAAGACCCGCACGCTTACGGAGCTGGCGCGCGAGGCCGGGCTGCTCGCCTTGCGCGATGCGGGCATCGCATTCGACCGCGTGGACGAGGTCTTCGCCGGCTACATAGCGGCCACGCCCATGACCGGCCTGAAGATCGTGAAGGAGTTCGGCTTGACGGGGGTCCCGGTGACCCACGTCGAAAACGCGTCGGCGACCGGGCTGGTGGCCTTCCGCGAGGCCGCCTGGGCGGTGGCGAGCGGCCGCTGCGAGGTCGCCATGGCGTTGGGCCTGGAGAAGATGACCGAGCTCATCGCCGGCTCCGACGGCGGCCGCGGCATGGGGCGCGACAGTATCGACGGCATCATCTTGCCGGCCGCCTACTTCGCGCTCTGGGCGCAGCGGCGCATGCACGATCGGGGCACGCGCCCCGAGCACTTCGCCAGGATCGCGGCCAAGAACTGGAACCACGGCGCCCTCAATCCCCTGAGTCATCGCCAACCAGATCACACCGTAGAGGTAGAAGAGGTCCTCGCCTCGCCGATGGTCGCGGAGCCGCTCACGGCCATGATGTGCTGTCCGATCTCGGACGGCGCCGCGTGCGCGATCGTGGCCCGGGAGGATCTGGTGCGGAAGTGGCAGCCGGGCAGGGCGGTGGTACGCCCCCTCTCCTCGGCGCTCCAGAGCGAGCGTTATGCGCCGGGGCACACCTTTCTCGGGCCCGTGGTGGGTCCCGCCAGCATGACCCGGGAGACGGCGCGCCAGGCCTACGAGGAGGCGGGCCTCGGCCCCGAAGACATCGACCTGGTGGAGCTCCACGACGCCTTCGCGAACGAGGAGATCGAATACTACGAGCTGCTCGGGATCTGCCGGGAAGGCGAGGGCGAGAAGCTGGTCGAGGAGGGTGCGACCGCGCTCGGCGGCCGCATTCCCTTCAACACCAGCGGTGGGCTGATCGCCCGTGGGCATCCCGGCGGGCCGACGGGCCTCGCGCAAGTGCACGAGATCGTCACCCAGCTGCGGGGCGAGGCGGGGGTGCGCCAGGTGCCCGGCGCGCGCACGGGCCTCGCGCAGCTGGTCGGCGGCGGCAGCGTGTGCACCGTCAACCTCCTGCAGCGCGGCTGAGGCCGCCTCCGGGAGAGATGCCTCGGCGGTAATTGTCGCTACTCTCACACGCGATCCCCGTGGCCGGCAGATCCGGCCCCTCGGAAGGAGACGGAGTCGAGATGAAGCGAGTCCTCAGCAATCTGGCATGCGTGGTGTGCCTCTTCGCCATCACTGGAGTGTCTCTGGCAGAAGAGCCGAAGCCCAAGCCCGAGGTATCCCTCACCGGCGTCGCGGTGAGCACCGGCCGCGAAGGTGGCAGCTACTACTACATCGGCCAGCGGCTCAACTCGGAGATGCTGCTCGCCCACAATCAGCTGATCGAGGTGGTGACCAGCGACGGCTCCCTCGACAACCTGGCCCGGCTCCACGACCCCAGGAGCCCGGTCAACGTCGCCCTCGCCCAGGCCGACGCCTTGAAGTCATACTTGAAGAGTGAGCCCGGATTCGCTGGAAAGTTCTTCGTTTTGGGCGATGTCGGAAAGGAATGCGTGCTGCTCGTCGCCGGCGCTTCCAGCAGCGTGAAGAGCACGGCAGATCTCAAGGCCCAGGGCAGCCGGCAGCTCTCGGTGGACTCTCCCGGCAGCGGGGCCGCGGTCACCTTCGAGACCATGGGCGCGCTGGATCCCGGCTTCCGCAACACCGCGACGGTCTATGTTCCCACGATGGAGTCGTTGCTGCAGCTGCGGGTGGGCGGCGAGTACAGCGAGCTCAAGGCCCTGATGATGGTGCAGCGTCCGCGGCGCGTGTCCCCCGCACTCAAGGTCGTACTCAGCGACCCGAAGTCCTACAAGCTGTTGCCCATCACGGCTCGCGACCTGCCCAACGACGCGCTGCCCGACGGCAGCAAGATCTACTCCTTCGAAAGCGTCGCCGTGGGTGGCGTCAAACGGCGCGGGCACCAGCAGCTCGACACAGTCTGCACCCGGGGCCTCCTGCTTGGCTCCATCCCCAAGCTCAGCCGCGCCCAGCGCAGCACGCTCTCGGAGCTGATGCTCAACGCGGGCGAGAGGATCGCGGGCAGCGACGAGTAGGGCACGAACGGGGAACGGGAGTCGCCCCTCAGCGAGCCCGCCGCCGTCCCAGCGCGGCCAGGGTTGCGAGGCTGGCCGCGGCGAGGAGCGCAGCGCCGGGCTCGGGCACGATGGCGTAGACCTTCCCCGTGCCGTAGCCCAGCAGGTAGAGCTCGCCCGCCGCGTCCTCGCCGAAGGAGCTGATGGCGACCTGTGACCAGATCTGCACCGGCACACCGAGCCCGGTGACCGGGTCGAGAGCCGTGCGGTCCCAGGCCCAGACGGGTCCCGGAGCGAACTTGAACTCGGCGTAGACGTAGTAGCCCCGCAGCGCCGGCGCCCGGCTTCCGCGGTAGACGTAGCCGCCGGTGACCGAGTTGTAGTCGGTTATCGGGTACTCGAGCACCGGCGCCTCGTAGGTCCCGTTGCCGACCTCGCAG
>JAFDEK010000190.1 GCA_019310385.1 Deltaproteobacteria bacterium | reverse complement strand
CCGCAAAATCCTCCAAACCTAACGCAAGGGGGGGGGGACGGTCCTTAACGCAAGGTCCAACGGAGAGAGCGGCGCAAGAGGGGGACGTTCCTTCCGATGTGACGGTTCCTCACATCGGAAGCTCGGAAGGAACGTCCCCCACCTTCGAGCGTTCCCGACAGTTCACGGATATTCCGTTAAGGACCGTCCCCTACCTTGCGTTGGTTAGAAGTGGCGGAAGCGTTGGCGGACGTGGGTTTGGCGGGTTGCGATTTCCTGGCGCCGTTGGGTGGGGGTGACGGTGGGTGTGTTGGGTGGGAGGTGCTTGCGGATTTCGTTGAAGGGCACCTTGGTGGCGGTGACGGTCGGCCACTGCTCGGGGGCGGGGGTTTCGCTGTAGGCCCAACGCGGGGCCATGAAGACTTCGCGATGGCCGGTCGTATCGAGCCAGTTGGGCACGCCGGGGTCTTCGTGGGAGATCACGAAGCGGATCACGCCGTCGTCGTCGAGGTGGCTCTGATGGCCGTTTCGGCTGCCCACCTGATCAGCGTACTCGATGGACTCTCCCCAGAGATTGCCCAGCTGCAAGCCGACGTACTGCGGCTGCAAGGTGATTCGATTCTCGACGATGAGGGCCTCGTCGGGACCGAGCTCCGCGACGCCCCCGGCGTAGAGGTTCGTGCTCATGCCGCCACCCGTGGCGCCGGAGGCGGCATTGATCGTATTGAAGGCGTTGCGCGGGAAGGCGACGCCCGGGATGGAGCCCGGGCGCTCGCCGTGGGTCCCCATCGGAATCGTCCAGAAGGCGTTCCAGAAGCGCATCTGATTCTTCACGATCTCGCCGAAGCGCCGGATCTCCCCGGCGGCCGCCTCGGGCCCGTAGGGCTCCGGGTGAGTGCCCTCGGCGCCGAGCTGCGCCATCTCGAGGTGGATCGCATCTTCGCGCTCCCAGTCGTAGAAGAGCTGCCGGCCGCTCAGGTAGCTCGCGTAGCGCTCCGCGGGAACCGTCGGGTCCGTGGGATGGGGCTGGCTCGCCACTTTCAATGTCGGCACGAAGTTGCCCGTGTGACCCTCGGGACGCTCCGGCGCAAAGAGGATCTCGAAGCGGCCGTCGGCGTCTACCTCGATCGTCGAAGAGTCGATGCGGCCCGTCTGGGTCTTCATCCCCGGGCGCAGCTCCGACAGATCGCCGGAGTCGCCGGCGAGCACGCCCCAACTCGTTTCAAAGATGACGTAGTGGGGCGCTTTGCGGCCGGTGGGCGCCGGTGCGTCCCCGCGCCAGTGTCGCGCGTCGCCCACCGCCCCCCGCAGCAAATAGCTCTCGCGCCCGTCGATGGGCGCGTAGAAGTAGATCGCGTCGGCGTTGTCGATCGTGGCGCGGGTGATGATGCTGAGGGCGTTCCGGAAGTGCGGGCGAACGGGATCCTCGTGAAAGGCGCGCTCGACCGCGGCATGCACGTAGCCCATCAGGTAGCGGTAGCCCTCGGCGAGGATCCGGTCGCCAGGCGGAGGCGGCATCAGCTCGGGCTGATCGATGGCGTCGCGCGCCTGCTGGAGGCTCTGGATCATGTCGTCCCAGGCCGCCCGCAATTCCTTCTGTGCACCCTTCGAAGCGCTGGCCATCACCGGCCTCCTTGTGATGTGCTTTCCTCGGCGGCGGAGTCACCCTCACCCGACGAGCCCGCTTCCGCCGCGTCCCACTGAAAGCGCTCGAAGAGCTCCGCAAGCTCGATTCGGATCGCGTCCTTCTCGAGGCCGAACTCCTCGAGGCTGTAGGTGTGGCGCGACTTGTGCTCCCGGGCGCGCTTGCCCTCAGCGGCGAGCAGCTCGCGGTACTCGCTCGTGAGCGGAAGGTCCAGGTCCTTGTAGATCTGCTCGATAGCGGCCGCCGGGTCCGAGGTCAGGTCGCGGTAGTCGACGACCGATCCGCGGATCTCCGGATGCGCCTCGAGCATCTCGAGAGGATGCAGATAGGTGTGCCAGGACTGGTCGGCGAGGACCTTCAGGCAAGGCCGCTGGCGCTCCTCCTCCCAGCCCAGCTGCTTCCAGCCCGCGGTCATCAACTTCAGCAGGCTGGGGATCGTCTCGTCGGGATCGCGCACGTTTACGACGAACCTCGCATCGGGGAAGGCTTCGATCAGCGAGGCCACTCGGCCCGAGTAGAGGGGGTTCTTGCTGAGATGAATGCGGTCGGGGCCGTTCAGGTAGAGCTGCCGCCGAACGCACTCGCGGTAGAAGTCGTTGACCCTCTTCCGCTTGCGCTCGGGCCAGTCGTTCATGTGATAGAAGTCGAGGTCGCCCATGTAGGGCATCTTCGTGATCCAGAATCCGGAGGCCATGGAGTAGTAGAGGACGATGTCGTCCTCTTCTGGGATGGTGAGCCCCATCTTGTGGATATGGCGCATCTTGCCGTAACGCCGCTCCTCCCAGGCGCGTACGCGCTTCTCCAGGAAGCCGCCGAAGAGCCGTGAGTCGAGACGGGCAACGGCGCGGATCAGCTTCTTCTGGAGCAGGGACGGAAAGTAGAGCTCGTAGAGGACGAAGGAGCTGAAGCGATCGGCGTCCTTGCTCAAGAGTCGATGGGTCAGGGTCGTGCCGCTGCGGGCATGGCCGACCATGAAGATGGGCTGGCGCACCTCGATCTTCCGCAGACCGGGAAAGAAGACGCCGTCGAGGAAGAAGCAGATGGCGTGAAAGCTCGAAGCGATGGGAACCCAGATACAGAGCACGAAGAGGTAGTAGTAACGAACCTGGGCCAGCTTCTCCTTTCGTGCCAGACGGATCATCTTGAAGTAGTTGTCGAAGTCGAAATAGAACGACATGCGTTCCTCCTCGCCCAGGGATTCCTCAGGCCGTCGCCTCGACGTCGGCTTCGAGGAAGGCGTCGCCCAGGACCTCGCGGCCGTCGAGGCTTCGCACCGCTCGCCCCACCGCGTGCACGATGTCCCGGCTGTAAGTCACGCGCCCGACATGGCGGGCGCTGCACAGCTCGAGAGCCGCTTCGACCATCATCTCGACCGGCTCGACCATGTCGGGTCTGCGCTGGGCGATGTGACGCACGTAGTCAGCACCCTGGGTCAGCACGATCGCCACGGGGGCGAGGGCGTTGACGAAGATGTCGTGCTCGGCGAGCTCGTGGGCGAGGGCCACCGTGTAGCGATCGAGGGCCGCCTTGCTGGCTCCGTAGGGGCCGATCACCAAGGCCGCCAGCTTCGAGTCGGGATAGGGAAGCGCGGGCTGGGTCGCAGTCGCGCTGCTGATGTTGAGGATCCAGCCGCCACCCCGGGCCTTCATTCCCGGAATCGCCTGCTGGGCGAGATCGACGGGGGCGTTCACGTTGATGTCGAACATGAAGCGGCGCTCCTCCGTCGTCGCTTCGCTGGGGAGCTTCATCGCCGATCCCGCGGCGTTGTTGACGAGCACGTCGATGGGTCCGAAGGCCGCAGCCGCACGCTCGACCAGGTCGCTGCGCGCCTCGGCGTCGGAGAGATCAGCCGCCATGGCGGCGGCCTTGCCGCCCGCAGCCAGGATGTCGGCCGCGGCCTCCTCGAGGGTCCCCTGGAGATCGCCGTGGGCGCCCAAGCGGGAGGCGCTCAGAACCACCTTGGCCCCCTCCGCTGCGAAGCGCCGGGCGATGGCGCGGCCGATGCCTCGGCTCGCGCCCGTGACGAGTACGTTTCTTCCTTCGAGCTCAGGCATGTCGCGTGCCTCCCTTGGAGCGCTTCTCGCCGCGGCTCGGACCCATGTGCTCGGCCCTGCCATGGCATAGCTTGGCATTTACTGTACATCGATGCACATTAGGCAACAAAGGGAAGGCCAGAGCCCTTCCTTCGCTCGGCGGCCGCTGTGTTAGGGTTTCGATTCATGAGGCTCTACTACTTTCCGGTGGCGCCGAATCCGACGCGGCTTCGCCTCTATCTTGCCGAGAAGGCTCAGGGTGGCTGCGAGATCGCTCTCGAGTATGTGCAGGTACACCTGCCCAACGGCGAGCAGAACTCGCCGGAGCACCGCACACGCAACCCGCTGGGGCGCGTACCCGTGCTCGAGCTCGACGACGGCAGCTACCTGTGCGAGTCCCTGGCCATCATCGAGTACTTCGAAGAGCTACACCCCGAGCCACCCATGATCGGACGCACGCCCCTGGAGCGCGCCCGGGTGCGCGAGCTCGAACGCGTCGCCGAGCTGGGCGTACTCCACCCCATCGCGCGCATCGTCCACGCCAGCAATTCGCCCCTGGGCCTGCCTCCGAATCCCGAGGTCGCCGAGCACTTTCGGGGGGTTCTGCCTGCGGGCTTGCAGCTCCTCGATACCCGCATCGGCGACGCGCCCTTCGTGGCCGGCGAGGCGCCCAGCATCGCGGACTGCACCCTCGCGGCGGCACTGCAGTTCGGCCGCTTCCGAGGCATCGGGATCGATTCGGACTACGCGAACCTCGCGCGCTGGGATGCGGCCTACCGCGAGCGCGCCAGCGCCAAGGACATCATCGTCCTCTGAGGCTGTCCGCATCGGGCTTCGCCTTTGCCTTCGCCCTCGCCCTCGCCCTCGCCCTGCACGGTCGCAAGCTGCGGCAGCGCATCGCGGCGCACCCATTCGACGCCCGGAGCGCGCTACTTCCCCGCAGCGCAGCGCCCGGCCCGACGACCGAAGAAAGTCCCGTCTCCGATGGAAAGCCCGCTGCTGTATCCCCCGACCGAGAGGCCCGAGGTGGAGCGCCCGGCGCCGAAGAGGCCAGGGATGACATCGCCAGCGGGATCCAGCACACGACCGTCGACGTCGGTCTGCAGCCCGCCGAGGGTG
>JAFDEK010000027.1 GCA_019310385.1 Deltaproteobacteria bacterium | reverse complement strand
CATCACGCCGGACTTCAACCCCTCGAGCATTCACTCGGACGAGTGGATCCCGGTGAAGGTGGGAACCGATGCCGCCTTCGGCCTCGCTCTCGCCCACGTGATGGTGTAAGAGGACATCTACGATCGCCCCTTCGTGGTGGAGCAGACGGACCTGCCCTTCCTGGTGCGCGAGGATACCGGGCGCTTTCTCGTGCAGGCCGACATGGAGAAGGGCGGCGACGACACCACCTTCTACGTCTTCGACCGCAAGACGGGCGAGGTGCAGCAAGCGCCGCGCTCGACCCTGGCGCTGGGCGAGCTCGATCCCGCCCTCGAAGGCGAGTACCGGGTCGATACGGCGGGAGGCACGGTCAGCGTCGTACCCGTCTTCGCGCGGCTGCGCGAGCACCTGGCTGACTACACCCCCGAGGCGGCGTCGAAGATCACGGGCACCCACCCCGCGCAGCTGCGCAAGCTGGCCCGCGCCATGGCGAAGGCGAAGGGCTGCGCGGCCATCACCCAGACCAACTTCTCCAAGTACTACCACGGCATGGAGATGGAGCGGGCCCAGATCCTCGCCTTCGCGCTGGCGGGACAGATCGGCAAGAAGGGCTCGGGCATCGCGGCCTTCCCCTATCTCTCCATTGCGGGACACGACGCCCTCACCATGGCGAGTGGGAAGCTCCCGCCCAAGCTCGGCGCCGCCGCCTTGGGGGTGAAGGCGGCTCCCGATCTCATGCGCATGAAGTGGGACGGCTACTCGACCGAGATGATGATGTCCCAGATGGCGCGCGAGGAGTACAAGGACGGCAAGTTCCTCGCCACGCCACTCTGGCTCTACATGTACGGCGGCCTCGAAGAGCTCTACGGGAGCGCGGGCAAGTGGGATCCCGACATGAAGCGGGACTTCAAGTCCTACTTCGACGAGGCGGTCTCCAAGGGCTGGCAGATCGTTCCGAAGACGCGGCCGCGCATCGTCTTCGAGGTCGGGGGAAACCTGCTGCGGCGCGTGCGTGGCTACGACCGGATGATCGACGGGCTGCTTCCCAAGCTCGACCTGCTGGTTACCGTCGACTGGCGCATGAGCAACACCGCGCGCTACAGCGACTATGTCTTCCCGGCGGCGGGGTGGTACGAGAAGGACGACATCACCTGGGGCTCGCCCATCGCGCCCTTCTCCCACGTCACCACCCAGGCGGTTCCGCCCCTGGGCGATTCGAAGACGGACTGGGAGTTTCACTGCCTGTACCTGAAGACCCTGCAGAAGCGCGCGATCGAGCGCGGCATCCGGGAATTCAAGGATCGTGCCGGCGGGACGCGGCGCCTCGACGAGGTCTACGACGACTTCACCTTCGGCCGGCGCTACACCGAGGAGAACACCGAGGAGTTCCTCGACGAGATCCTCTCGATGACGACCAACCTGGGCGGCGTCACCTGGGCGGAGATCAAGGAGAAGGGCTACGTGCGCTACACCGGGGTGGGGCTCAGCCCCTCCCAGATGGGCCACGCCTCAGACTTCGAAGAGAACGAGACCATCACGGCCAACACCTGGCAGGTGCAGAAGAAGCAGCCCTGGCCCACCCACACCCGGCGCATGCAGTTCTACATCGACCATGAGTACTTCATGGAGCTCGGCGAAGTGTTGCCCGTCCACAAGGACAATCCCAAGCTGGGCGGCGACTACCCGCTGCAGATGACGGGCGGCCACGATCGCTGGTCGATCCACGCCTCCTGGCGAGACAACAAGAATCTCCTCAACCTGCAGCGCGGCGAGCCGGTGGTCTTCATCGGAAGCGAGGACGCCGCGGCCCGGGGCATCACGGACGGGGACGCCGTGCGGCTCTACAACGACGTCGGATCCTTCGAGCTCCAGGCCAAGGTGGCGCCCTCGGTGCAGGCGCGGCAGGTGGTGGTCTATCACGCCTGGGAGCCCTACCAGTTCAAGAACGGTCAGTCCCATCAGTCCCTGATCCCCAGCCCGATGAATCCGATCCACCTGGCCGGCGGCTACTTTCAGCTGCAGCCCACCTTGCTCATGGGTGAGCCCGGCTGTCCCGACCGGGGGACACGGGTGGAGATGGAGCGGGTCGGTTAGGCGAAGCGGCTGCTCAGGGCGCGGCGGCCTGCTCCAGCCTGGCGGCGTTGGCCTGCATGACTTCGAGGAAGTCGCCCGTCGCGAGTCGATTCCCGGCCGGCGAGAAGACGACGCTACCCAGGCCCCGGGCCTCGAGCTCGCGCCGGGTATCGGCCAGGGGCTCGGCCTCCCAGAGCATCAGGCGTGCCGGGTGCTGGGCGAGCAGCGTGTCGAGCTCGCGCCAATCACTCTCGCTGGGCGCGACGCCGGGCTCCCAGTGCAGCGATCTTGCGTCGAGGCCGTAGCGGCGCTCCAGGTACTGGTACACCGGGTGGGAGAAGAGGAGGGGTGTTTCGCCCAGCTCTTTCGTGGCGCGGGCAAAGGCCGCGTCGAGGGCGAGAAGATCGGCCTCGAGAGCGGCGAATCCCGCTTCGAAGCGCGGGGCTTCGGCGGGTCGCGCGGCGGCGAGGGCCTGCTCGATGCGGCGGGCCTGCTCGATGGCGAGCAGGGGATCGAGCCAGGACGTGAAGGCGAGCTCGCCGTGGGAGTCGTCACCCTCCGGGCCGTGGATATGCGTCACGTCGTCCGCGATAGGGATGGCGCGGCCGTCGAGGCCCGCCGCGGTGTCGACCTGGGTCTTGCGGGGAAGGGAGGCGCGCGCCACCCACCGCGCGTAGCCGAAGCCGTTGAGCAGAATGAGGTCGGCGCGCTGGTAGGCCGCGACGGTCTCGGCCTGCGGCGACCAGAACGCGGGGTCGACATCCGCCGGCGCCGGGAAGCTCACCGCGACGGCGTCGCCGCCGATGCGGCGCGCGAAGTATGCGAGGGGATGGTTGACCGCGTAGACGCGCAGGGGCCCGTCGTCGACACGAGGCGTTCCGTGGGTGGCGTCGCGCGGCTCGGCGTCGCTGCAGGCGGTCCCGAGTGGCGCCAGGGCGGGTAGCGCGAGAGCGAGCAGGACCGCGAGGGCTCTGCGCGCCGACCCCGCAGCTCCTTCTCCGCGCTTGTCCACGCCCTCGCCCATGTCCACGCCCATGCCCACGCCCTTGTCCACGCTCACGAGAGCACCAGGTTTCGGATCAGCAGCGAGCCGTAGCGTGCGGTGAGCAGGGTGAGGCTGCCCGCGAGGCCGGCGGCCAGCGCGATCACCACTACGACTTCCGCGGCCAGGAGCGACGCCACGCCGAGCCGGGAGCCGCCGATCTTCTCCATGGTCTCGATCTCGCGTCTTCGCAGTCGCAGGGAGAGCATGAAGACCAGGGCCGCCGTGGCGAGGGTGGCGGCGGCGACGATCAGCATTGCGGCCACCACGTAGCTCTGCACGGTGAGGATGGTCTGGAGGAGCTCGTCCATGACTTCTCGCGGCCGGACGATCTGCGCCGGCTCGTCGCTGCCCGCGTAGCGGCCCATGAGGAGCACGCCCGACTTCGAATCGGGGGGCGCGGCGATCAGGGCCGTAACAGGGTGGCGGCTGAGGTCGCCATGAAAGTGAAAGGAATCGATGTTGTCCGGCGTGATCTCGTTGTACTGCACCACCGAGGCGTTGGCGGTGATTCGGCGGCCTTCCCGTGCGAGGACCGCGGATTCGGCCTCCGGGGCCGCCAGATCCTGGTGACCATGGCCGAGTCCCTCGATGATCCATGCGGTTTTCAGATCGACGAAGATGGCGTCGTCGTCGGGAGAGTGGCGCGGCTCGAGGATGCCCGTCACTGCGATCTTCAGCGGATACACCCCGGCGAGGTCGAAGACGCTCTCGGGCGAGGAAATCACGGTGTCTCCCGGCGCCAGCTCCAGGGCAGATGCTACGCCTGCTCCCACCACGCACTCTCCCAACACAGCGAAGGGTCGGCCCCGGGCGAAGGAGAGCCCGCGGAAGTCGAAATACTCGAGGGAGGTGCCGACGATGGGGTAGCGGCGCGAGCGAAAGCGGACGTGGAGGGGGATGGGCTCGGCGAGGCCCGAAGCCACCAGGCGGTCGAACTCCGCGTAGGGCATGGGCTCGGGCGGGTCGGCGTCGAAGTAGAGGGAGTTGAGTACGAGCTCGAGGGGGCTCCCCCGAGCGCCCACGAGGAGCGGTGTCTCGGAGGCTCGCGCTGTGAGCTCGGCGGCGCTCTGGGCGACCAGCACGCGCAGGCCGACGGGCAGGTAGGCGATGAGCGCGATGGAGGTGACCAGGATCGCGGTCTTGATCCGGTGATAGACGAGATAGCGCCAGGCGAGGTAGAGGGTCCGGGTCACGCGCCGCCTCCTGCGCCTTGCGCTGCCTTCGCGGCTTCGTCTTCGGCTCCGGCTTCGGCCCCGGCCCCGGCGTGGAAGCGCTTGAAGTCGATCACCCGGCCGAAGCGTTCGAGGAGGTCGTGGTCGTGAGTCACGGTGACGAGGGTGGCGCCCTCGTCGCGGGCGTAGTCGAAGAGGATGTCGAGCACTCGATCCTTGTTGGCGGGGTCGAGATTGCCCGTGGGCTCGTCAGCGAGCAGCAGACGCGGCCGGGTGACGAGGGCGCGGCACACCGCGGCCCGCTGGCGCTCACCCTGGGAAAGGCGCCGCGCGTAGCGGCCGAGCTTGTTCCCGATCCCCACCCGGTTTGCCAGGGCTACGGCTCGGTCGCGCACCGCACGGTCGAGGTGCAGGGACGCGTTGATGCGGTAGGGCAGCAGGATGTTGTCGAGCACATCGAGATATTCGAGCAGCTCGAACTCCTGGAAGACCAGCCCGATCGTGCCCACGCGAAAGCGGCGGCGAGCGCCGTCGTCCAGGGCGTTGACCTCGACGCCGGCGGTCCGCACCCTGCCCGAGGCCGGCGTGTCGATGCCGGCGACGAGGTTGAGGAGGGTGGTCTTCCCGGAGCCGCTGGGCCCGATGAGCGCCACCGCCTCACCGCATGGGACGCGGAGCTCCGGAATGTGGAGCGCGAAGTCTCCGTCTCCGTAGTGGAAGCGGAGCCCCGAGATCTGGATCATCGCGTCTTCTTCCCCCTCTTCTTCCGTCCCCTGCGCAGAGCTTGCGTTAAGGACCGTCCCCGCGTCTTCCGTTAGAGGCGTTGTTCTTGGAGGATTTGTAGGTCGAGGAGCTTCCAGGTGCCTTCGATGGGGGCGATGTGGAGCTCGGCTCGGTATTGGTTGCGGCGCTGGTGGATGTGGCCCCAGTGGCCGATGGAGCCGGAGACGTTCCAGGTGGCGTCGACCATGATGCCGCCGTTATCCGCTGGCTCGGCGCTGAGCTCGAGTAGCTCGATTTCCTTTACCTTGGCGCGCGCTCCTCCCTGGTTGGCGAGCTCGAGGCCCTTGCGGGTCTCGAGGTAGATGCGCGCCAGGAGATCGCCCGCCACACTGTGCTCGAGGGTGTCGTAGATCTGATCCTCGCCGCGGAAGTCGAAGGCGCGGTACACGTTGTGGAGGAGGTCCGAGACCAGCTGCCGGGTGGCCGGCTCGGAGAGCCGGGCATCGCGGCTCAGCCAGAAGCTGGCCCCGGTGGCGACCACGAGGAAGGCCAGAGCCGCGAGGGTGCCGGTCGCCGCACCCTGGCCGCGCCGCCGACGCGACACTGACCATGCTCCGACCGCAAGCATCCCGGCGAGCAGCGCCCAACGCCCCAGCCAGAGGACGCGGGCGAGGCGGCCGGGTGGCGGCGCGATGACGGCCAGAGTCGGGATCTCGGGATGCTTGAGGAAGTTCTCCCACTCCAGCACCGCGTAGTCGGGCTCCAGGAAGACGGGCAGCGGGCCCGCCTGGTCGACGGCGGCCGCGGGAACCTGCTGGATCTGATCGTTGAAGAGGTCCCAGACCATGTCGACCTTCTGGGGCAGTCCATCGGTGGGGTAGACGAAGATCGCGCCGAGCGTGGCCGAGTAGACGTCCAGCTCGACCCGGGGATCGATGACCCGGCTCGAGCGCAGTGTGCGTTCCAGGAAGTTGATCCGCGCGAGCTCGGGCTCCACCGCTACGCCATCGATGGTGACCCGATGATGTTCGCGCAGAAAGTCCGCCACCCTGCGCTCGAGCTCGGCCTGCATCTCCACTGGTATGGTCTCCCGCCCCGCGAGGCCGAGATCGATCCAGTGTTGGAGGTCCTTCGGGCGCGCGATGATCTCCTTGCGCACCTCGTAGGGCTCGACATAGATGAACCCGCTCATGGGGGCGAAGTAGTTGCGGCGCAGGCTCCGGGCGCGGAAGCGCGAGTACCAGGGGTCTTCCCAGTCGAGCTCGAGAACCTGGCTCGGGGCCAGGTAGCGGAAGTCGTTCACCGCGACCTTCCCGTGATAGACCACGAATCCGACGCTCGCCCGGGCTCCACTGCGCAGGCCGCGGATGTCGAGGACCGGCGCCGCCTCGGGCAGCAGGTACTCGAGCTCCACGAAGAGCACGGTATCTTCCTCCTCGCCCTCCGCCCGGAGCGGCTCACCCGAGATCTCGTCCCGGCGCACTCGCGTGCGGCTCTCGATTGCGAGCGGACGACCGGGGAGGGGCGTCCCGTCTTCCGTTGCGATGACGAGGTTCTCCTCGAAGAACTCCGCCAGGCGCTCGCTCAGGGGACGGGGTGCGTGGCCGAGCTTCTCGTGAAGGTCATCCGGCAGCAGGTTGCGAAAGGCGTCGAGGTCGCTCAGCCCGATCTCGAGCTCGAGGCGAACCCGGTCCTGCTCGACGAAGTACTCGGCGATGGTCGAGGCGAACATCGCCTGGCTGCGCATGATGGCGTCCGCCCCGGCGCGGGGCGCGGTGCAAACTGCGAGCAGCGCGAGTAGCGTAATGCGAAGCGGTGTGATCATGTTCCGCGCGAGATGGGCTCGCCTCCGTCGCCCATCGCCGGGCCACGATCGCTGGAGCGGGGTGGTCTACTCCGAGGGCTGCGGCGGAAACTTCTTCAGGACCGCGGCGACGGTCTCGTTGACCGCCTTCTCCCGCTCCGCGGGAGTCTTTCTATCCCTGAGTCGCCCCTGGGCGGAGCCTCGCCAGGCCAGCTCGTTGCTCGAGCCGTCGACGATGTCGAGGATGAAGGTTCCCTCTGCGTACTCGGTGACCCGGGTTTCCGAGACTCCCCCAGCCGGATAGCCCCAGCGTCCGTAGCCCCCGTAGCCGTAGCCGTAGGAGCGATTGATGGTTTGCACATCGAGCTTGTTTTCGACGCGCAGGTGATATCCGACCAGGAAATCGGGGCTCCCCGCGTCCGACCGCACGTAGCCGCGCTCTCCGAGCTGTGTCTCGATGGCCGCCATGATCCGCTGGTGGAGCAGCGGGCTCTGGGCCTGGGACTGGTTGTCGTCCGGCCGCGGGAGCCAGCTGAAGCTGCGATAGGGCGAGAAGTCGACCTGGGGGTCGTAGTCGCTGCTGACCGAGACGCTCGAGCAGCCCGAGAGCAGACCCGACAGGAGCAGGGCGGGAATGAGGAGGAGGTGGGCCTGGGCACGCCGGGGCTCACATTGCATCGGTGATCTCCCTGGCGGCCGCGCATCCCCGCCGATCTTCCCAGGCTAGCAGGTTGCGAGAGACACCGCGTTCTCGGCCGCCCGACGACTGGCACCCAGGCGCACGCCTTCGGAGAGCCATATCATCCAGGAGCCCGCCCCGGGCTCGGACTGAACCCGATCGCGACACCACCAGGAGGCGATATGCACTTCGACCCCTACGACCCCGAGCTGCATCGCGACCCCTACCCCGTCTATCGGCAGCTGCGCGACGAGCATCCGGCCCACTACGAAGAGTCGATGCGCTTCTGGACGCTCTCGCGCTACGACGACGTCGCCGCCGCCCTGCGCAACCCGGACCTCTTCATCTCCTCCAAGGGCATCGCGGTCGGCCTGCCCCAGAATGACGTCGCCGTCCAGAGCGTTCCGCTCCTGATCATGATGGACGGCCCCGAGCACACCCAGCTGCGCGGCCTGGTGAGTGGCGCGTTCTCGCCCCGTCGCATGGCGGCTCTCGAGCCGAAGATCCGCGAGATCACGCGCGGACTACTCGACGAGATGTGCGAGAGCAACGGGACGGACCTGGTCGAACACCTGACCAATCCCCTGCCCACGATCGTGATCGCCGAGCTCCTCGGCGTGCCGCCCGACGACCGGCATCGCTTCAAGATCTGGTCGGACGCGGTCGCCCAATTCGATCCGGCGAAGCCCGACGGCATCCATCCCGGCGCCACCGAGGGCCCGGCCGTCGAGCTGGCGATGTACTTCGCGGACATCCTCGAGGAGCGGCGCAAGGCGCCCCAGGACGACCTGCTGAGCCGCCTGCTGGCCGCACAGGTCGACGGCCGCAGTCTCACCACCCAGGAGCTGATCGGCTTTGGCTTCCTGCTCCTGGTCGCCGGCCACGAGACCACCACGAACCTGCTCAGCAATACGCTGGTGCTGTTGGACCGACACCCAGACGTGCGCCGGCAGCTGATCGAGTCGCCGGCGATGATCCCTCAGGCCGTGGAGGAGTTCCTCCGCTACGACTCACCCGTGCAGGGCCTGGCGCGCACCACCACGGCCGAAGTCGAGCTGCACGGGCGCAAGATTCCCGCGGACGAGACGGTGTTGCTCCTCTTCGCCTCGGCGAACCGCGACGAGCGGCACTTCCCGGATCCGGACCGCCTGGACATTGGCCGTGCCCCGAACGACCACCTCGCCTTCGGGTTCGGCAAGCACTTCTGCCTGGGCTCGGGCCTCGCACGCCTCGAGGCGCGCATCGCCTTCGAGGAGATCCTGGCGCGGATTCCCGACTACCGGCTGACCTGCGACGAGATCCCCCGGATCCACTCGGGGCCGATCCGCGGAGCGGAGCGCTTGCCCGTGGACCTGGGCCTCACGACGGCCACCAGCTAGCGCCAACCGCCGACCGCTGCTTCGAGGAATCACGCAGTGGTAATCAAGATCACGACGCTTCGAGCCTCGCTCAATGCCGTGCGAGATCGGTATCGGTTCCCGGCGGAGACCCGGGTGCGGGGTCGCCTGGGTGCTCGTGAGGGACTCGCGCGGGAAACTGGGAGAAGAGCGTCGCGACGAAAGCCTCGAGGCTGCGGTCACGCCATTGATGGACCCGACGGGTCGACCGAGCCTTCCACAGCACGCGTCCGTCCGGCGCGGCCGCCACGATTCTGAGCCGTAAATCCTCGGAGCTCGGGACCGGCGTCGCGGTGCTCTCGATCACGAAGGAGGGCTGATAGCTCTGGGTTGACACGATCACGGGAGCGCCAGACGCGCCTTGCGCCGCTGTGCGGCTCCGGAGCGAGAAGCGGTAGGTGACGTAGAAGTCGGCCAGGCCGGTCGTGTGTTCGAATCCGCGAGAGCCAAGGGAGTCCTCGATCTGCTCCGTGATCGCGGCATGGAGTGCAGCCGCAGTCGAATCCGCCGGCTCCGCGCCGGGTAGCCATCCCCAGGTGTGATAGCCCTCGAGAACCTGCACTGCCTCGGCGGGCATCTCCACCCGGACGCGAGGCGCGATGAGCGTTCCGGCGCACGCCAGAGCGTGCACCGCGACGACGACGAGGAGAGTGTGTCGCATGGGCATCTCGTGTCTGCCCCCCACTCATCAGAGCGTAGGGTCCTCGTCTCGGATGTACAAGCCCGCTACAGGCCCTGTGTCGATCGAGCTCGCGGGTCAGCCCTGCAGCATTGGCTCGCGCCTGTCCTGCATCTGGTGGTACGCCGTGTTGAAGACCCCGTAGGCGCCGCATCGTGCGCAGTCGACGTCGTTGCCGTAGCAGCAGAAGGGCCTCTCGAACTCGCCTCCTCTGCCGATGAAGAGCGGAAGCGTGTTGCGAACCCGGCAGGGCTCGCCTCGCTCCCCGGTATAGCGGAGCGCGACGTCCGACAGCATGAGCTCGAGTGCGCCGATGTTCGACTTGATGAGGCCAGGGTGGCTTCGCTTGAGTGCGATCAAGCGCTCGACCACGGGGTCGCGCTCCCGCAGGTCCTTCCAGACGAGGTCCGTCCGATCGTCGCGAGTGGGTACGTAGAAGGTGAAGGTCAATCCGTCGATGGGCCAATCCCGGACCGCCTCGACGAACTCCTCCAGACCACTCTCGTTCGCGTGCGTCACCGCCATCTGGATCAGGACGACTGTGCCGTCGTCCGGGTCGCGAGCGTGGATCGCCTCCTTCACCTTCTGGAAGACCCCCTCGCCGCGGATCGCGTCGTTGGGAGCTTCCGGGCCATCCAGCGAGACGGTAACGATGCGCCCGGGTACGGAAGGGATGCCGTAGGTGCCGTTGGTGACGATGGCGCTCATGGGAAAGAGCTTCATTCCCTCGAGGACGACATCCCGGCGGATCATCGGCTCGCCGCCCATGAACAACATGAACTCGATGCCATGGCGATCGCGCAGCACACGTAGCTGATGCAGCAGCGTGACGTCGTCGATCTTGTCCCGGGCATCCTTCGGGTTCTCGTCTCGGAACACGAAGCAGTGCTTGCAGGAGAGGTTGCAGACGTTGGTGACATTGACGAGCGCGGAACGATGCTGGCCGGTGCCCAGATCCGGGGGGGATCGGAGGGCTCGGCCAGTCTCATCCGTCTCGACATGCGCGGCCGGCTGCGAAGGAGGAGCCTTGGTCGTCATCTTCCACCTCGAACTCGCGGCCGCGGGCGCCTCATCGGCCCCCGCAGCCGACTACCACGCGCTGCCCACCTGGATGTAGAAGGCCGTATCCTCCGGTCCGCGCGCGACGTCCACGCCCACCTGCATGCCGAGCTTGCGGGCGAGCAGGTAGCGGAAGCCGCCGCCTCCGGCCGGGAAGGGGCCGTTGTCGCCCGAGAGCGAGTTGGTCGTCCAGCCCGCACCGAAGAAGCCGACCAGGCTCCAGCGCTTCCAGACCCGAACGCGAAGGTCGATCTCTCCCTCGCCGGCGGCGTCGCCCTGGTAGCGCAAGGCCGGAATCCCGCGCAGCTCCACGAAGGGGCGGGCGTAGAAGGGCACTTCGCCCCAGGTCGAGTTTCCATCGAGGCGCAGGCTCACCACGACGCGCTCGTGAACCGGATGGTAGGAGTGGAGCGTCCACCCGAGATTCTGCCACATGGTACTGCCGCCGAAGGCCGGTGCATTGAAGACGGCGCTCAGGGTGAGGTCTTGCCCCTTGCTAGTGGTGAAGATGGTGTCCCGGCTGTCCCAGTGGGCGGACAGGCCCAGGCCGCCGATGGAGTCATCGAAGGTGTCGGGTAGGAAGTCGGGCCCGGGCTTCCGGGTGGCGTCGATGTTCGTGAAGTCGTAGCTGACACCCAGAAAAAGGTCGGTGTCCGGGATGCGGAACTCGAACTTCGCGCTGACGAGGGCACCCTCGATGTTGAAGTCGATCGGGACGTCGGCGGCGTAGAAGGTCAGGTTCATGGACGCGTAGCCGGCGCCGCCCGTGTAGCGGATCCGGTCCTCCTTCCACGAGCCGAAGTGGCCGCCGCCCGCCATCCAGGTGCCGTTCTCGGTGCCCGCGCCGAAGACGGCCGAGACGCTGGGCGGCATGCCGAGGAGCTCGTCGCTCTCCTCCTTCTCCTTGTCGTGCTTGCTCTTGTGGAAGAAGAGCAGCGCGAGTCCGCCGCCGTAGCCGATGGCCGGCTCGGTAATGATGATTGGGACCGGCAGGAAACCCCGCTTGCTCAGCAGCCAGTCGCTGGTGTCGAACTGTCCGTCGGTCGGGTCCTTGAAGCCGTCGAAGAAGGAGCTGGCCAGGCACGGAGCGGGCAGCAGGAGCAGGGCCAGGCAGAGTGAGATGGCCCTGCCCAGGCGGCGCCCGGGGCGGCGGCGACGCGGGCGGTCGTGGCGACAGAGATCGGCTTGGTTCACGGTGGGCTCCTATGGGCGCTGCCGCAGTCTAGCGCGGCCGATTCGATTGCCAGCGCCCGGCGCCGTGTGGTAAAAGGGGGCTCTGGCAACGCGAACTGCCAACGAGCACTTCGCCGGGACCGGATCGCCGGGGCCGAATCGCTAGAGCCGAATCGCCGCGGCCGGAGGGATCAGCGGAGCATGCTGTTCAGCTCGACGGTCTTCCTCTTCGCCTTTCTTCCGCTGGTCCTGACCGCCTACTTCCTGCTGCGGGACACCCGCGCCCGCAACCTCCTGCTCCTGATTGCGAGCCTCGTCTTCTACGCGTGGGGGGAGACGGTCTACGTCGCGGTGCTCCTCTTCACCATCGCGATCAACCATCTCTTCGGTCTGTGGATCGAAGGGGCCCGGGGTGCGGCCGGCGCGCGCCTCGCCCTGGCCGCGGCGGTGGCGCTCAACCTCGCTGTCCTCGGCGTATTCAAGTACGCGAATTTCCTGGTCGAGAACCTGGATCCCCTCACCCGGTCGCTGGGCTTCGCGCCCATCGAGCTGGCACCGATCCATCTCCCCATCGGCGTGTCCTTCTTCGTCTTCCAGAGCATCACCTACGTGGTGGACGTCTACCGGCGGGACGCACCGGTGCAGCGCAACCCCCTGCAGGTGGCGCTCTACATCGCCCTATTTCCCCAGCTCATCGCCGGGCCCATCGTGCGCTATCGCGAAGTTGCGGATCAGCTGCGAGAGCGGGTCTCGCGCCTCGACGACGTGGCCTGGGGGGTGCGCCGCTTCATCATCGGCCTCGGCAAGAAGGTGCTCATCGCCAACACCCTCGCGCTGCCCGCCGACTCGATATTCGCCCTCGGCCCTGCGCAGCTACAGACGCCCGTGGCCTGGCTGGGTGTGCTCTGCTATGCGCTGCAGATCTACTTCGACTTCTCGGGTTACTCCGACATGGCCATCGGCCTCGGCCGCATCTTCGGTTTTCGTTTCCCCGAGAATTTTCGGCACCCCTACGTGGCCAGCTCCGTGCGTGAGTTCTGGCGGCGCTGGCACATCTCCCTCGCGACCTTCTTTCGTGACTACCTCTACATCCCCATGGGCGGGGGAAGGGGCACCCCTCTGCGCACCTACAGGAACCTGGTGACCGTGTTCCTGCTCTGCGGCCTCTGGCACGGCGCCTCCTGGAACTTCGTCGTCTGGGGGATGATCCACGGCGGCTGCATGGTGTTCGAGCGGGCCGGTGGCGAGCGGCTCCTCGCCCGAGCCCCTGCACTGCTGGGCCGCATCTATCTCTGGCTCGTGGTGCTCGGCGCCTGGGTGTTCTTTCGGGCAGAGAGCATGCCCGCGGCGCTCTCGTATCTGCGCGCCATGTTGGGAATGGGCTCCGCGGCGGGAGCAGCGCATCCCCTCGCGCTCTATCTCGACAGGGAGCTGGTGCTCGTTCTGCTGCTGGGGCTTCTCGGCGCCACGCCGTGGATCGCCCATCTGAAGCGGCGGCTCGCAGGGCGCGGGGAGTGGTCGCGTGCGCTCGAGCTCGGCTATGGCTGGGGCCGCTTTGCGTTCTTGAATGGGGTGCTGCTGGGCTCTGCGATGTCGCTGGCTGCAGGCACCCATAACCCCTTCATCTACTTCCGCTTCTGAGGAGGCGCGGAGATGTCACGCCTCACCTTCATGAGCCGGGTCGACGTCTGGACGGTCGCGGCCTTCTTCATCCTGCTGTGGCTTCCCCTGATCGGTAGCCTGGCCGGGCGCGATGCGGAGATCTCCGAGAGCGAGAAGCGCGAGCTGGCGCCGCTGCCGCGCCTGGGCGCAGAGCCGGGGGACTGGCAGGCGCTTCCCGCGGCGATGGAGGCCTACTACGACGACCACATGGGCCTGCGCGACATCCTGATCCGCAGCTACGGATACCTCGAAATCCGCTGGCTGGGTGCTTCGCCGAGCGATCGCCTCGTCGTCGGCAAGGAGGGCTGGCTCTTTCTCGCTGACGACGCACCGATCGCCCAGTACCGTGGCATCGCGCGCTTCACCCGGCCCGAGCTTCAGCGCTGGAGGCAGGTGCTGCTCGAATGGCGCGATTGGCTCGCCGAGCGGGACATTGCCTTCCTGGTGGTCTTCGTCCCCAACAAGCACACCATCTACCCCGAGTTCATGCCGGACTCGCTGCCCCGGGTTTCCGACGAATCCCAGCTCTCCCAGCTGACCCGCTTCCTGGCCGACACGAGCGATCTACCCGTTCTGGATCTGCGCGCTGTACTCGAGGCGGCCAAGGGGCAGGCACGCATCTATCACAAGACCGACACCCATTGGAACGACGTGGGCGCCTACGCGGCCTATCGCGAGATCCTGGCTGCGCTGGCCGAGCCGCTTCCGCATCTGGCGCCAGGCGCCCCGATCCCAGTTCGTTACGAGGAGCTCGACGGCCCCGGCATGGGGCTGGCTCGGATGGTGGGCCTCGATGAGGTGCTGGGTGAGCGTTACCTCTTCCTGCACCCACTGCGGCCGAGGGCCGCGATCGAGCCGGAGCAGCGGGCCGTCTACGCGGAGCGGACCCGCAAGCAGCTTCCCCTGGACATGGGGACGCGGGATCCGTCGCTCCCGCGCGCGCTGATGATTCGCGATTCCTTCGCGAACGCCCTCATCCCCTATCTCTCCGAGAGCTTCGAGCGGATCCTCTATGTCTGGGAGCGCAGCATGGACCCCCAGCTCGTCGAGCGCGAGCGCCCCGACGTCGTGATCTTCGAGATCGTCGAGCGCTTCATCGGCAAGCCGCCGAAGCAACGGGTCGAGGCGCCCCCGAAGCCTTGATGCCCCCGCGGGTCAGCAGTCCCTCGGGCCCATGATCGGATAAGCTGGGCCTCTTCAGCCTATCCAAGGGAGCCCGAGAGCCATGTCCGAGAGCGTACTGCTCGTCGAGAAATCCGAGGGGATCGCGACCCTCACCCTCAATCGCCCCAAGTCGATGAACGCGCTCTCCGCCGCGCTGCGCAACGCCATCACGCTGGCCTTTCAGGAGCTGCAGGACGACGACGAGGTCCGGGTCGCGATCGTGACCGGAGCGGGGCGGGCCTTCTGCGCGGGACTGGATCTCAAGGAGTTGGGCTCCGGCGCTCCGGAGGTCGGCACCGAATCCGTGCGCGGCGACATGATGCAGGCCATCGGGGCCTTCCGGGGTCCGGTCATCGGCGCCGTCAACGGCCACGCGATCACGGGGGGCTTCGAGCTCGCCCTGGGGTGCGACCTGCTCATCGCCTCGAGCGAGGCGAAGTTCGCCGACACCCACGCCCGGGTGGGCATCCTGCCCGGCTGGGGGCTGAGCCAGCGACTGTCACGGTTGATCGGCATCGCCCGGGCCAAGGAGATCTCGCTCACGGGGAACTACATCGAGGCACGCCAGGCCGAGGCCTGGGGCCTGGTGAACCGCGTGGTCGAGCCCGACCAGCTGCTGCCCGCTGCCCGCGCCCTGGCGGTTGACATGGCGTCGTGCCCGGCGCACATGGTCGAGGGCTACAAGCGCCTCATCGACGAGGGCTACGGGATGCCCTTCGAGGCTGCCATGAAGCACGAGGCCAGGGCGGGCATCGAGTCCGCGAAGGCCATCACGGCCGAATCCATCGCGGCCGGGCGCGCTGCGGTGCAGGACCGGGGCCGCAAGCAGGACGCGAGCTGACGCCGCGAGGGGTTCTTCGGCATCCTGCTCGGCACCCCACTCAGCATCCTCTAGGGCGCCGGATTCAGCAGGAACTCGCGCACCCGGGCCTCGAGGGGCTTCTTCGTCATGCCCGCCCGGCGGCCGACCAGCAGCGAGGATTCGATCGTCATGCCCTTCTCCCGCACCAGGTGGGTCGCGAGCCAGGCGCCCACGCGGTTCGACGAGGAGCAGTGGATGAGGATCGGCTCCTCGGACTTGCTGGCCACGATCACGTCGAGCATGTCGAAGGTGGCTCTCGAAAAGGGCTGGCCGCCTGCGACGGGCAGGTTGTAGTAGGTCATGCCGAGCCCCTCGACGGTCGCCCGCTCGTCCCAGTGCATCTCTCCGGGCGGGCGAAGGTTGATGACCGTCGTAACGCCCTCCTTCTTCGCCGCCTCGAAGTCCGCCGCCGCCGGCTGTCCAGCGAGCCACATGTTGCGCAGTCGGGAGACCTTGGGGGCCTGGCCCAGGCGCACCGAGGTGTCAACGTCCGAGGGTTCGATGTAGTTGCCCGCCGGCGCCAGACACAGGCCGGCAAAGAGGACGAGGCCCAGGGCGATGGGAGCGCGCCGGCGCATGGGGCTATTCCTGCTCATCACTCACTCCACTCATTCCTCTCACTCCTCTTGCTCTTCCACGGGCAACGCGAAGGCTACCACGGCATCGCCGAGCCTCGTTCCCATGAGGCTGTGGCCGCCCGCGGCGATCACGACGAACTGTCGCCCATCCCCGCGCACCCGGTAGGTCAGCGGCGTCGCCTGGCCGCCCGCGGGCAGGCGGCCCTTCCACAGCTCTTCGCCGGTCTTCGTATCGAAGGCGCGCAGATAATCGTCCATGGTAGCCGCGATGAAGGCGAGGCCGCTGGCCGTCGTGATGGGTCCCCCCTGGTTGGGGACGCCGTAACCGATACCGATGGGCAGCGGCGCGAGGTCCTCGGTCGTGCCCAGAGGTACCTCCCAACGGATCGTCCCCGTCGCGATGTCGACGCCGACCAGGGTGCCCCAGGGTGGTGGGCTGCACGGGAAGCCCCACGGTGAGAGCAGGAAGCTGCGTGTCATGGCGAAGGGTGTTCCCAGCTGGGGCTCCCAGGCCGGCGGCGGCTCGCCTGTTTCGCTGACCCGCGCCATGGTGGCGTCGTACTCGGCCCGGGGAATCAGGCGCAGCTCGGTCGCCACTCTCGATGTGTTCGTGACGAGAATCCCGCGTCCCGGGTCGATGGCCACGCTCCCCCAGTTGGTACCGCCGAAGTAGCCCGGGAACTGGATCCAGCCCCGCACACTCGGGGGCGTGAAGATCCCCTCGGAGTCCAGGGACGCGATCTTTTCGCGACAGCGACCGCGGTCCCAGGGCGTGAGCCCCCAGGCGTCCTCCGGGCCGAAGCGGTGGGGGTGGAGGGGAGGCGGGCGCAGGGGGAAGGGCTGGGTGGGAGAGAGAGTCTCGCCCTCAGCGCCGCCTCCGGGCACGGCGCGCTCTTCGACCGGGAAGATGGGCTCTCCGCTGTCGCGGTGCAGGAAGAAGAGGAGCCCCATCTTCGTCGCCTGGACGAGGGCGGGAACGGGACCGGCGGGGCCCGGGAAGTCGAAGAGCGCGGGCTGGGCGGGGACGTCGTAATCCCATACGTCGTGGTGCACCGTCTGGAAGCTCCACACCACCTTGCCCGTGCCGGCGTCGAGGGCCACCACCGAGCTGGAGTAGTGGTCGAGCTCCCCGCGCACGCCGCCCCAGTAGTCGGGTGCCGTGTTGCCCGTCGGCACGTAGACGAGCTCGAGCTCGGGATCCACTGCGAGGATCGACCAGGCGTTCGCGGTGCCGCGGCGGTAGAGCAGCGGCGCGCCCGCCGGGTCCCTGCTCTCGATGAAGTCCTGACCGGGCGGGATGGGGTCCCAGGCCCAGCGCAGGGCGCCGCTGCGGGCGTCGTAGGCGCGTACGACGCCCCCGGGCGCATCGACGCGGATGTTGTCCAGGACCACGGTTCCGGTCACCACGAGATCGCCGATGATGGCCGGCGGCGAGGTCACGCCGTACTCGCCCGGCAGGCGGTCGCCGATACCCGCGGAGAGATCCACGCTGCCGCTCCGGCCGAAGTCCGAACAGGGGCGGCCGGTCTCGGCGTCCAGGGCGATGAGGCGCGCGTCGAGGGTCCCCAGGAAGATGCGCTCGCGGCACGCGCTGCCCTCTGGCGCCCGCGGGTCGCGCCAGTGGGACACGCCGCGGCAGGTGACGATGTACATTCCGTTGGTGTCGACGTGCGGGTCGTAGACCCAGCGCTCTGCGCCGCTCTCGGCGTCGAGGGCGATCACCTTGTCGCGCGGGGAGCAGACGTAGAGGGTGTCGCCCACCACGATGGGCGTATTCTGGAACGCGGTGCCGCGCAGCGTCTCTGCGCCGTCGTCCACGTCGCCCGTGTGGTAGGTCCACGCGACCTCGAGATCGCCGACGTTCTGGGGCGTGATCTGGTCGAGCGGCGAGTAGCGGCTCCCCGCCTTGTCGCCGCCATACTCGGGCCAGTCCGCGACGGGGCCGGAATAGTCGAGCTCGGTGCCGGCCGGCCGGCCGGCCAAGAGGAAGAGAGAGCAGGCCACCAGCGCAATGGCGCAGACTGCGGCCGCAACCGCCCCGGGCGAGAGGGACAGCGCCCTGCGAAGTTGCTCTTCCGGCATGTTGTCCTCCCGCGTGGCGAGCCTCATCATCCCCCATGGCCGCGCCCCCGGCCAGCGCCTCGCGGCAGCGCCCTTGGCGGTCCTTGAATCGGGAGCGCCAGGATCGCTACAACTGGGGTGAACCGCCGTACGAAGAATGGAGAATCGAGATGAAGCTAGGACCCGTCATTGCCATCGTCGTTGTCGCGCTCTTTCTCGCCGTGGGGGGCGGCGTCTACTACCTGATCACCTCTCTCGATTCCCTCGTGAAGTCCGGCATCGAGAGCTACGGAAGCGAGATCACGGGGAGCCGGGTCCGGGTCTCCTCGGTGAGGATCCAGCTCGCCTCGGGCCGGGGCACCATCCGTGGTCTGCGCATCGCCAATCCCAAGGGCTTCAGCAGCAGCGATGCCTTCAGCCTCGGCGAGATCACCCTCGACATCGACCCGGGCTCGCTCACCGGAGAGCCCGTGGTCGTGGACGAGATCGTGATCCGTGCGCCCCTGGTGCACTTCGAGCTCGACGCCAAGGGCGACTCCAACATCGAAGCCATCAAGCGCAACGTGGCGCGCTACCAGGGCGGCTCCTCGGGTGGCGGTGACGGCGATGGTGGCGGCGCTGCCGGCCCGGCGGGGCCGCTGCTGTCCGTCACCCGCTTCACCTTCGAAGAGGGGAAGGTCGCGGCCGACACGGCGGCGATGGGAGGAGACGTCCAGCAGCTCGAGCTGCCGCCGCTGGAGATGACCAACCTGGGCGGGAGCAAGGGCGCGTCGCCGGACCAGATCGGCAAGGCGGTGATGAACCGCTACACCGCGGTGGTGGGGAAGGTCGTGGCCCGCTACGGCGCCGAGCTCTTGATCGACGAGAAGCTCGGCGGCCAGGAGGGCGAGGCCGCCAAGAAGCTCCTGCGCGGCATTCTGCGCTGAGGCGCCGCGTTCGCCCAACAAGAACCGATTCCGGGGCCTTCCCCGCTCAAGCTGCGGGTCGCCGATGCCGATCTCTCGCAGAGATGCCGGTCTCTCACAGAGATGCGGCACGGGGAGGAGGATCCAATGGCGATGGGGAATCGGCTCTTGTTGGGCGTGCTGGCGCTGTTCGTGGTGCTGTGCGTGGCGCTCGGCGGCGGGGTCGCGTTGGCGTGGGAGGACGACCTCTCGGGCAGCGTCTGGACCATCGAGAAGGCGCTCGAGCGCGGCGTCCAGCGGGGTGACTACTTCGTCATCGAAGGCGACGTGGAGCGCAAGCGGAGCAGTCGCTTCTTCACCGTGCGCGACGACACCGGCGAGATGATCGTCTACATCCCCGAGTACATGACCCGCGAGCACGGCACTCCCGAGCTGGACGAGCGCATTCGCGTCGGCGGGCGCTACGACCAGAAGCGTCTCGATCCCAAGACCAAGGGAATCGTCGCCATGGACCTCGTGCGGCTGGGCAAGGGCCACGGGCACAGCGGCGCAGAGGTGATGGAACAGAGCGGCGTCGCGGTGAGCGGGCCGCCCGCCGCGATCGCGGGCGGCCAGACGCGCTCGACGATCTCGGACGGAACCCTCTCCGAGGGCGAGATGATCAAGCCCTCGGTGGGTCCGGTGTGGCTGGAACGGCTGGGCGGTGCGCGACAGCAGCTCCTCGAAGCCCGCTACATCTACGAGGAGGCCAGCCTCGAGTATGCCCGCGCGCTCCACGCGGCAGGCACGCCCGACAAGGTCGATCCCGGCCTGGCAGCGCGCTATCGCGAGACCGAAGAGCACTACGCGGCGCGCCAGAAGGCCATGCCCGCGCTGGTGGAAGAGGCGCGGCAGGCCGGCGTCTCGGACGAGACCCTGCGGCTCTACCAGAAGCTCAACCAGCCGAAGTGAGGCTCAACTGGGTGCTTGTTAGCTGAGCCAGCGACCGATGGGGGTCTTGCCCCAGAGGATGCGGATGAGCCTCTGCATTCCCTCCTCGCTCTTGCGCGTGTAGGGGTAGCCGCCCTGGATGTCGCCCTTCCCCTTGCGGTCGGCGATGATGGGCTGGGCGTGGCAGTAGCCCCGGATACCGTGGGCACCGTTGATCTGGCCGACGCCGCTCGCCTTGCGCCCGCCGAAGGGCGCCTCGGGAATCCCGTAGGTGAGGGTCATGTCGTTCACGCACACACCGCCGGTCTCGATGCGCTGGGCGATGCGGAAGCCCTTCTCGGTGTCGGTCGTCCAGACGTTGCCACTGAGCCCATAGTCCGAGTCGTTGGCCAGGCGGATGGCCTCCTCTTCGTCCTTCACCTTCATGATGGCCGCGATGGGTCCGAAGGTCTCCTCGGTCATGAGCTGCATCTCGTGGCTCACGTTCACCACCACGGTGGGCTCGTAGAAGAGCCCCTCGAGCTCGGGGTTGCGCCGGCCGCCCACCAGCACCTTGGCGCCCTTGGCCCGGGCGTCCTCCATGTGGCGCTCGATGATGTCGAGCTGCTTGTCCCAGAAGATGGCGCCCACGTCGAACTCGCCCTCGGCGCCCTGGCGCAGCTCCCTGGCCTGCTCGACGACCTTGCCGAGGAACTCGTCGTAGACCTCGTCGACGACATAGATGCGCTCGGTGCCGCAGCAGTAGTGGCCCGTGTTCATGCAGGAGCCGAGCACGGCGCCCTGGGCGGCCCGGTCGAGGTCCGCGTCGGCGCACACCAGCATGGCGTCCTTGCCGCCCAGCTCCAGCGTGCAGGGGATGAGGTTGCGCCCGCAGGCCTCGGCGACCTTGCGCCCCGTGGCGACGCTCCCCGTGAAGGCGACCTTGTCGACCCCGGCCTCGACCAGGGCGGCCCCGGCCTCGCCATCGCCCTGGATGACCTGATAGAGGTTGGCGGGCAGGCCGGCGTCCTGGAGGAAGCGCTCGAAGAGCTGCGCCGAGAAGGGCGTGACCTCGGAGGGCTTGTGCACCACCGCGTTGCCCGCCATCAGGGCCTGCACAGTGGGATTCACCGCCATCACGATGGGCCCGTTCCAGGGCGTCACGAGACCCACCACGCCCAGAGGTCGATAGACCAGGCGCAGCTTCTTCGCGAAGCCCATGAGCCCGTGGATGCGCCGCTTCTCCGGCGCGAGGAACTTGCCGGCGTTCTTCGCGTAGTAGGTGATGGCGTCGCAGCAGGTGAAGACCTCCATGCCGATGGCCTCGGTGCGGGGCTTGCCCGTCTCCCGCATCACCGCATCGATCACCTCGTCCTGGCGTTCGACGAAGATGTCGAGGAGCCGCCACATGTAGCGGGCGCGCTGCTCGAAGGAGAGCGCGGCCCACTCGGTCTGGGCCTTGCGGGCCCGCTCCACGGCGGCGTGCACGTCCTCGGCGTTTGCGCAGTCGAACTCGCCGAGGGGCTCGAGGGTGGCGGGGTTCAGGACACGCAGGCGGCGTCGCGGCCCGTCGGAGGGGACGGGCTCGATGATGGCCATGGGGGCTCTCCTTGCTCGATCGAATCAGCTGACGAGCGGCGACTTTACACCAACCGTGAGAGGGCGGGGACGAGCGGGCGACCCCCCGCTCAGGCGACGATCCCCGCCTCCCGCAGTCGCGCGATGTCGTCGCTGAGGCCCAGCTCGCGCAGCAGTTCGTCGGTGTGCTGGCCCAGGGTCGGCGCCGGGTCGCCGATGGCGGACGGGGTCTTCTCGAAGTGGATCGGCGGCCGGGGCTGTCGCAGTCGTCCGGCGACCGGGTGCTCGGAGTCGACCAGGATGCCCCTGGCCTGCACGTGGGGATCCGCGTGGAGCTCGGCCGTGCTGAGCACCTTGCCGCAGGGCGCCTTGCCGGCCTCCATGCGCCCGATGGCGTCGTCGACGCTCATCCCAGCCGCCGCCTCCATGACGCGATCGAGGACGACCTGCACGGCGTCGCGATTGACGCGCCGGGCCATCATCGTGGCAACATCGGGGTCGTCGTAGCCGTCGACGCCGTGGGCCTCGCAGATGGCCTGGAAATCGGCGTCGGATACCGGCGCTGCCACCGCGTAGCCGTCCTTGTAGCGCCACAGCTTCTGGCCCCGGGCAAAGCTCGAGGGCTGGTTGTGATCCGCGTCGCGCAGGATCTCGTTGCCGGCGGCGTCGGCCCACATGAAGTTGACCACGGCCTCGAGCATGGGAATCTCGATGTGCTGGCCGCCCGCGCCGCGCTCGCGGGCGAAGAGGGCGGCCGAGATCGCCTGGGCGGCGGTGAGAGCGGTGACCTTGTCTGCCGGGGTCTGGTTGAGGAGCCGGGGCTCCTCGTTCTCGAGGTCCGACTCCGTGTCGCACAGACCCGCGTAGGCCTGCACGACGGGGTCGTAAGCGCTCTTGTCGCGGTAGGGTCCCGTGGCGCCGAACCCGCTGATCGAGGCGTAGATGAGGTTGGGGTTCTCTTCGCGCAGGGTCTCGTAGCTGAGGCCCAGGCGTTCGATCACGCCCGGCCGGAAGTTCTGCAGAAAGACGTCGGCCTCGCGGGCCAGCCGCCGGACGATCTGCCGCCCTTCCTCTTCACGCAAATTCACCGCGATGGAGCGCTTGCCGCGATTGCACATCTGAATCACGGCGCTGATGCCGCCCTGGGAGACGCCGATCCAGCGCACCAGGTCGCCGATGCCCGGTGTCTCGACCTTGATTACCGACGCCCCCTGGTCGGCCAGGATGCCACCGGCCCAGGGGCCGGCGAGGGCGATGGAGAGGTCCACGATCTTGATCCCGTGCATGGGTCCCGGCATGTCGGTCTCCTGCTTGCTCACGCGCCATCGGTTGATCGAGCGCCGGCGTCCGGCGCCGTGGAGCGTCCATGATAGGCACTCCACGAGCCGGCCGCGCCTCGCCGGCGCTGCTCTAGTCGAAGCCTTCCGAGGAGCGCTCGCGCCCGCCCGGGCCGCTGTAGGCGAGGCCGTAGCCCGGCTCCTGCTCGAAGCGCGGATCGGCAATGGCGCCCAGAGCCGACTGCCAGGCTTCGATCAGGCGGTCTTCGGCCGGGTAGTCGAAGGGATCCTGGAGCACGGTCTCCTCCACGCCGCCGGCCGCGGGGCGATTGGCGGCGAGCCAGTGCGCGGTCTTGGCCAGGGCCTCCCGCGGCGGAAAAGGGTCGCGATAGCCCAGCTGGGTCCGGATCTTGGAGAGATCCAGCACCCGGTGAGTGGGGAGAGGCTGCATGACCAGGGGACGCGCCGGGAGCGCCAGCGCCCAGGGCATGGAGACGATCTCCAGCGGCTGATCGAGGGCGCCAGCCACCACCTCCACGACCTGCCGCAGGCTCAGCACTTCCGCGTCGGCGCAGTTGTAGATCTGCCCGGCGGCGGCCTCGGGGTGGTCCACCGCCAACAGGACCGCGTGGGCGACGTTGCCCGCATAGCCGAAGCTGTGGAGGGTGAGTCCGCCGTCGGGGAGGATGATGCGGCGGCGGCCGTCGAGGATGCGGCGCACGATGCACCACTCGCGCGGGACCAGCTGATAGGGTCCGTAGAGGTAGGGATAGCGGAAGTGGGTCGCGTCGGGCTGCTCGGCGAACACGGCCTCCTCGGTGCGCACGATGCGCCAGCCCTTGGAATCCTCCGCCTCCTTCGCCACGAGGGGTGAGTCCTCGGCGGTGGGAACGGGAAGCCCGGCCGGCTGCAGCAGAGTCGGATTCATGAAGCCCCGGTAGGCCGGCACTCCCCCGACGGAGACGAACTGCCCGCAGCGGCCGCGCATGCGGGCGGCGATGCGCCGCAAGCGTCCGTAGCTCGCGATGCAGACGTCGAAGGTGCGCGCTCCGAGGGCCTCGTGCAGTGCGTCTTCGGACCAGGGATCGGTGTGGATGTGCTCGACGTCGTCGGGGATCTCGGCGACCTCGTGCTGGCCTCGGTGGAGGATCGTGACCCGGTGGCCGCGCTCGCGCAGGCCGTTCACGATGAAGTGGCCGGTGGGGCCGGTTCCGCCGATCACGAGGGACTGCATGGCGATTCCTCTCCCCTCAGCCCGTGCGGCCGAGGCCTGCCCAACTTTGCTCGCGGGCTTTCTCAGCGGCATTCTTGGGTACCCGCTCCGATCCCCTGCGAATGCTCTATGCTGGTCGCTGCGGCAGCCGACATCGAGCAGACGGCCTCGTCCGCCGGAGGAGACCATCGTGAGCGACGACAGCGATAACAGCGACAACAGTGCCACCATCACGGACTTCATCAACGCCTGGAACGCCGTGGACCTGGATCAGATCATGTCGTACATCGCGCCCGACTGCTTCTACCACAACATCCCCATGGAGCCCGCGGTCGGTACCGAGGCCATCCTCGCCGTGCTCAAGGGCTTCGTCGAGATGTCGAATCAGGTGGATTTCACGATCCACAACATCGCCGAGTCGAGCGAGGGAGTCGTTCTCACCGAGCGCACCGACCGCTTCCTGATCGGCGAGCGTTGGGTCGCGATCCCCGTGATGGGGACCTTCGAGCTCGACGGCGGCAAGATCACCGCCTGGCGCGATTACTTCGACATGGGCCAGTTCCAGCAGCAGATGGCGGGTAGCTGACTTCGGTTCGCGAAGCGCCGCAGGCTCTATCGGGCGCCGCGGGCGCTTTCTAGCGCCGCAGGCGCTCAAAAATCGAAGCGCCCCTGGCCCTGGACGCGAAAGGCGGTTCCCGTGGCGCGTTCGATGAAGTCGGTGTGCATGTACATCAGCTCGAGCCCAACCGAGAAGGCCCGCTTGAAGAAGTAGCGTTTCGCGTTGGTGAAGACCGAGAAGTTGCGCGAGCGCATCCCCGGGCTCAGGTCTCGATCCCACGGATCGTCGACCCCGCCGCCCAGGTTGAAGCGCCACTTCGAAGAGAGGTCGTACTTCAGCGCGGCCCAGCCGCCGGTGGCCCGTATTGCCCGGCGCAGGTTGGTGTTGATGCCCTGGCCGATGCCGCCCAGATAGGTGCACACCGCTTGCCCGGTCCACGCCTCTCCCTCCAGGCGGAGTTCACGACTCAAGGGGATGCTGAGGTCCGTCCCGGCGGACCAGGTGAGAAAATCCTTGGCGAGGCTGTCGCACTCCTGCTCGCCCGCGTGTCCCGAAAGTCCGATGCTCGTGGCCTGGCCGGCGAGTCCGAGGAACTCGTAGCCGAGGTGCATCTGAAGCGTGGGGATCCCCGCGTCGGCGCCGACGTCCTGGGTGAAGATGGGATCGCCGATGGTGCGCGCGATGGCGAGATCGAGCATCAGCCTGCGGCTGCCCCCGAGTGCGAAGGCCTTGCTGCCCCGGAGCTGGGGGCGCCGGAAGCCGATGTTGCCCGACCACCAGCCGGCGACGAAGTTGAGCTGGTCGGGAAGCAGGGGGTGGATCACGTCCCAGGTTTGCCCGAAGAGGACGCTGATCTCGGGCCCGAGCCAGTGGACTGCCGCATAGGCCTGCCTCAGACGGGGTTTCGGGGTGTTCTCGCCGCCGCCGCCGTAGAAGTCGATCTCCACCAACGCGTCGCTCTCGATGCTCTCGCTGCCCGGGCCCTCGACCGCGACGCCGAGGCGGCTCGCGTTTGCAGAGACGTTGAACTGGTCATCGCCCTTCTCGACCTCGTCCGGCGTCTCGACCCAGCGCGCGAAGTTCCCGGTATCGATCTTGTCCGTGTCGTAGGACATGTCGAGGTTGATGCGCCCGTAGAGGCGTATGCCGAAGCGGCTCAGTACCGGTGTCAGCCGGCCCTCCGAGTCCGCCTCGGGCTCGCTCGTCGCGCCGGGGGCCTGCGGATCCGCGGGTGCCTCCGAGTCGCTGTCGGGAGGGGCTTCGACCGGTGCCGTCTCCGCGCTCCGGGCGGGAAGCCCGGGGGCGGCGCCGGCCAGCACGAGGGCGAGGGCGAGCGCGATTCGAAGCAAGTGGGGCTCCTGGGTCGTGCTGGGGGGCGCAGCAATGATAGTCCAGAGAGCAGCGATGCCCGCGGTGCCTTCCGCGGATTCAGCCGCCGTGCTTCAGCTCCATGCGGCCCTGGCAGGCAACGCATAGGGGCGTCTCCGGCCGCGCCTTGAGGCGCTTGAATCCGATGGGCTCCTCGCAGTGCCGGCAGAGCCCGTACTCGTCCTCGGCCAGGGCTGCGAGGGCGAGCTTCACCTGATCGAGGCGAAGGCGGTGCCCCTCCCGGGTGGCCTTGGCCATGCTCTGCTGCTGCATGGCGTCGACCCGCGAGAGGCGTCCGATGGGCTGGTCGAGGTCCACCGGCCGGGCGCTCTCCTCGCTCAGCTCGAGCAGCGCGCCGAGTTCGTCACGCAGGGATTGCAGGTCCGCCGCCAGCTCGGCGGTCTCTTCCTCGATGAGCTCTACCATGGCGCCAGCATAGCCCGATGGGCGCCGCGCAGCCGTGGTAGGATCCGGGGCGGGAGGGCGTCGCCATGGCGAAGGTCTCGATCCAGACCGTTACCGGCAGCATCACGACGGATGCGCTGGGCCGCACCTTGATGCACGAGCATCTCATGGTGGGCTATCCGGGGTGGCAATCCGACACCCTGCGCGCCGGCGCCAACGCGGCCGAGCGCTTCGCGATCTGTGTCGATCGCATTGAGGAGATCAAGTCCCTCGGCTTCACCAGCATGCTCGATCCCTGCCCCAACGATCTCGGCCGGGACGTGGAGTTCATGGCCAAGGTGGCCCAGAAGACGGGCTTCCAGATCATCTGCGCCACGGGCCTCTACAAGGAGGCCGAGGGTGGCGTTCCCTACTGGCACTTCCGCTCGAACTTCGGCCCCCAGGTCGAAGCCATGACGGAGCTCTTCGTTCGCGAGCTCGAAGAGGGGATCGGGGAGACGGGCATTCGTGCGGGGATCATCAAGGTCGCCACCGGGCTGGACGGGATGAGCGACTACGAGCGCGGCATCTTCGAGGCGGCCGCCAGGGCCGCCGTCGCGACCGGCGCTCCCATCACCACCCACACCGACGGGGGCAGCGTGGGCGACGTGCAGCAGAAGGTCCTCGGCGAGCACGGCGTTGCCCCCCACCGCGTCGTCATCGGCCATTCCTGCGGCAGCGCGGATCACGATTACCACATGGGCATCGCACGCGGCGGCTCCTATCTGGGCTTCGATCGTTTCGGCCTCGAGGCGCTGCAGCCGGACGCGGCCCGGGTTGCATCCCTCATCGCCCTGGTCGAGGCCGGCGCCGGGGACCGGGTGGTGGTCTCCCACGACTCGGTCTGGTGTTGGCTCGGGCAGCCCTTCCCACCGGAGGTCACAGCAGCGCTCGCGGAGACCTGGAATCCGAGCCATTTCAGCCGGCGCATCGTCCCCATGCTGAAGGAGCAGGGCATCGACGATGAGCAGATCGATCAGCTGCTGGTCGACAATCCGCGCCGCCTCTTCGAGGGCGAGCCGCTGTCGGCTCTGGCCTGATGCCCGTGCGGCGCCGCATGCCCGCGAGGCGCCGCATGCGGGTGAGGCGCCGCATGCCCGTGAGGCGCCGCATGCGGGTCAGGAGCCGCGGGTGATCGACATCTACGTGGACGCCGACGCCTGCCCGGTGAAGGAGGAGGTCTACCAGGTGGCCGCACGCCACGGGCTGCGGGTCTTCCTCGTGGCGAACTCGCCCATGCGGGTGCCGCGGGACTCGGGCGTCGAGATGGTCGTGGTGGGGCAGGGCGCCGACGTGGCCGACGACTGGATCGCCGAGCACGTGCATGCCGGGGACGTGACCGTCACCGCCGATATCCCGCTCGCGGCGCGCTGCCTGGAGGTGGGCGCCCGGGTCCTGGGCAGCGACGGGCGCCCCTTCAGCGAGGACTCCATCGGCGACGCCCTCGCGACCCGGGAGCTCAAGTCCCAGCTGCGCGAGGCGGGCGGTGCCACGGGCGGCCCGCGCGCCCTGTCACAACGGGACCGCTCGCGCTTCCTCTCGGCCCTCGATCAGCTCGTGCAGGCGGGTCTGCGCGACGCGGGTCGCTGACGCGGCCACTTCTTCTCAGAGCGCCTCGCAGCACGCGGGGCAGAGCCACGCGCGGGGCCGCTCCGGCGTGTCGCTCATCCCCGCAAAGCCGCGCTCGCCCCGCTCGATCTGCGTACCGCAGCTCGAGCAGCTCGCCGACTGGTGGAGCACCACCTCGTTCCACGCGTAGACGTGTGAGATGTCGGAGATGTCGGAGAGGTCGCTCGTCGGCTGGGAGGCGGGCGTCTCCGGCACGCGGGCGCTCGACGCCAGTCGCCGGGCGTTGCGGCTCACGTTCTTCGCCAGGCTGACGGAGTCGGTGACGATCTGGTCCACGTCGGCCACCACGCCGTCGACCAGCTCGAAGGCGTCCTCGAGCACGTTGCGGATGAGGTGGGAGACGGTGAGCCGCCGCCGGCGCGCCTCCTCTTTGAGAGTGGCCTCGAGGTCCCGCGGAACGCGGGTCTGGATGAGCCGATCCTTGCGAGGCGGCCGGGGAGGATCGGAGCTGCTCTCCTGCTCGGTCATGGAAGACATTGTAGTACACGATTCTTCGATCGGAACCCGAAATAAACGAGAACACGTTCACTTACTATCAAATTCGATCGCTATAAGTTCACTCAGGTCACCTATACGAAGTTTTTCGACAAATTGGGCTCGGTCGACTTGCGCCTGGATGTCATCGGTCGTATTACATTCTCGACTGATGATGAAGCGGCGGCTGAGTGGAAGACGGGAGCTCGAAGGAGCTGCTGAGCCGCCGCCCAAAACGAGGAGAACGACGATGAGTGAAGACAGGGCCCTGACGGAGCTCGTGGAGGAGGCGGTGAACAAGGGAGCGACCACGGCGGAGGAGATCCACCGCTCGGTTGCGGAGCTGCCCATTACGATGCTCGAGCAGCTCGGTCTCTTCGAGAAGACCACGAGCGATGTGAAGCAGATCACGGACGCTTCGATCGGCGCCATCTACGACGTCATTCGTGATGTCAACCACTCGGTGGCGAAGCTCGCGGGCGACATCCTCGAGGAGGCCAGCGAACACAGGAAGGCCTCCAGCGCCAAAGCCTCCAGCACCAAAGCCTCCAGCGCCACGGCCTCCAACAAGAAGGCCTCCAAAACCAAGAGCAAGTGAAGCCAGCCGGTCCGAGGTCGAGGAGGAAGTGCGGTGCTGAGCGATTACGACCCGGGAGAGGTTCGCCGAACGATCCTTCGGGAGAGCCTCTCCCTTCTCGCCCACGGGCTTCTCGTGCCCTTTGGCTTGAGCGGAGACGGCCACTCGCCCGAGCGCAAGCGGGATCAGCGCACCCTGGTCTTCGTCCACGGCCTCGCGGCCAACCGTGCCGGCTTCTTGCCCCTACAGGCATTCTTGCGATCCCGGGGCCACCAACGTCAGCTCGCCCTCAACTACCGCAGTGCGGGCTCCGTCGAGGCCCTGGCACTGCGCCTCAAGCGCGAGCTCGACGCCAAGGTTCGCGGCGGCCGCATCGACATGGTCGCCCACTCCATGGGTGGCCTGGTGGCGCGCTTCTATCTCCAGCAGCTGGGGGGCGCTCGCCGGGTGGACCGGCTCATCACCCTGGGCACGCCCCATCGGGGCACCCACGCCGCGAACTTCGTGCCTTCGGCCCTGGTCCGACAGCTGCTTCCCGAGAGCCCCTTCATCCGCCATCTAAACGGCTTGCCGGCTCCGCAAGGCCTGCAGGTGAGTTCCATCGTTGCCGGGCGCGACGTTCTCGTGCAGCCCACTGAGGCGGCGAGCTGCCCCTTCGGTGAGACGATCCGCTTCGACGAGCTGGGTCACGTCGAGCTGCTCTTTCGGCCGCGGGTCTTCGCGGAGATCCGTGCGATCCTGCGCGGCCCGCCTCGCTCGAACACTTCGCTCGGTTAGGCCCAGGGCGCTATCGGGCGGGGTTCCCGGCCTCCCGGCGCTCTCGACGCGCGGCAGGGTCGCGCTCGACCCGCCGCCGCCAGTACATGATCTGTTCGCGGTAGCGCTTGACGCGCTCGGGCTGCTCGGCGGCGATGTCACGCTCTTCATCGGGATCCGCCACGATATCGAAGAGGTCGTCTCTCTTGCTTCCGGAATACCAGACGTAGTGGAACTGCGCGGATCGCAGGAAGTAGGCCTCTTGGTAGTCCGCCTCGTCTCCGAAGCCCTTGGCCACCGGAAGCACGTATCTCTCCTCCTGGTGACCGATCACGACCTTGCGCCGGGGAGGCGCGCCCGTTTCGATGGAGCTGCGAAGGCTCCTGCCGATCCGGCTCGCAGGCGCCACGAGACCCGCATACTCGAGGAGGGTTGGAAAGAGATCCAGGGTCGAGACCGGCTCGCTGCGCCGCCGGCCCGCGGGCACGTGGCCCGGCCAGTTGAATATGATGGGAGTGCGGAAGCCGAGCTCGGCCATGGTCGCCTTGCCCCGGAGGCCTCCAATGGACTTGCGCAGCGCGAAGGGGAGCTCGACGTCGGGGTCGGCTCGCCAGCCGTTGTCGGATAGATAGACGATGAGCGTCTTCTCGCGCAGCTCGAGCTCGTTGAGCCGGGCGACGAGGGTCCCGACCGCGTCATCGAGACGCGAGACGTTTGCGTAGTACTTGCGAGCGGTCACGCTGAGCTCTTTGCCGCCGTATCGGCTCTTGATGTACTCGGGATCGGCGTCCAGGGGCAAATGGGGCAGAAAGGGGGAGAACCAGAGCAAGAAGGGGTCACCGCTGTTGCGGTCCAGGAAATCCAGGATCGGCTTCATGGTCGAGCGACCCACCTCGAGGCTCTCCTTGCCGCCGGCACTCTCCCGGACCGATTCCTGCGCTGTCGCGTTGACCTTGGTCCCTTCGCTGAAGCCGGCATCGAGGTAGCTCCCCGCCCAGTGTTTTCCCGCCTGAAAGCTGCGGTAGCCGCGAAGGCTGAGAAGCGAGGGCAGGGTCTGGAGATTCAGGACCGATGATCGACTGAAACGCTGTCGTTCGCGCGGACGCAGCTGGAGCGGTGCAAAGCCGGTGAGGAGCGACATCATGGAGGGGCGGCAGGTGCTGGCCGTGTTGTAGCCGGCTTCGAAGAGCGTCCCCTGCTCTGCGAGGCGGTCGAGGTGAGGTGTGCTGACGATCTCGTTTCCCATGAAGCCCGCGTAGGGGTAGCCGTGATCGTCGCCGATGATGAGCACGATGTTGGGCCGATCGCCAAGCTCTACCTGCCCAAGCGCATCCGCTGGGACGATGAGGAGTGGCAGGAGCAGGGCCCCGACGAGCCAGGCGAGGGGCCGCCATCGCAAGGGGTTGTGGATGGCCTGCCACAACGCCGCGCAGGCGATGGCCGCGAGCAGGATCAAGGAAGGCTCGGCGGCTGCTCGGAAGCGCGGATTCCCGTAGGCGATCGCCGTCGTCAGGGTCACAGTGAGGATCGGGGCGAGGAGCAGCCACACGTGGACGAGGTTCTTGCGGGCGACCAGCGCGAGTCCGATCGGGGCGATGACGATCAGCAGCCAACCGGTCCACATCGTTCGCTTCGCGAAGTCGAAGCTCCGGATCTCATTGGGGCCCAGCCCGAACCACTTTCCCGGGCGGAAGAGACCCCAGGTTCGCAGGACGCGAGCCGCGACCACCCGCGGCCAGTCCTGGGGGTGATCGAGGGCGTACTTCATCCCCACCGCGCGGTACCTTTCGAAGCTCTCTGCTTCGCTCATTCCCTTCACGCCGACGGCCGTCACACAGGGGACGATCCAGCCGCCGATCTCGGTCTTTGACCGATAGGCGAGGTCGCAGTTGGCGCCGACGAGTACGCCCTTGTGGCTCTGCGCAACTGGAATGAAGGCTCCGATCTGGACCGCATTACGGATCGTCCACGGCGCGACCACGAGCGTCAACCCGAATCCGGCGGCCAGCAGGGGCATGACCCGTCGGCCGAGACGCCGGCCCCGCCCCTGAACCCAGGCGATGGGAAGGATGACCAATCCCAGCAGAATCACGCCCTCGGAACGAGTGAGCGTCGCGAAACCGAGCAGGGCTCCGACGATCCCCCACGAGCGCCAGCTCGGGCGTGCCTCCGCGTACAAGGTCGCGAGCAGGGCGAGAGAGACGAGGGTCAGGTAGAGGCCCTCGGTCATGAAGGCGCCGTCGATCTCGATCAGGGCGGGGGACATGGCCGTGAGCGCCGCGGCTACCCCGCCCGCGATCGGTCCCGCAAGCCGCCGACCGACCAGCGCGAGGATCGGTACGTTGGCGGCTCCCAGGGCCGCGACCGCGAGTCGCTGCCCTTCCGCGGACTCGAGCCCAACGAGGCGGATCAGCGCGAGCAGCGCGGGGTAGAGTGGGGGATAGGATGCGCTCGGGATCGACTGGCCCTGGAAGAGCAAAGCGGTCCAGCTCACGTAACCATGGCCCCGGGCGAGAAGTCTCCCCATGTGGCGGTACGCAGTGGCGTCGCACATCGCGGGAAGGCGCTCGCCGAAGTAGTTCAGGTAGAGGACGCGGAGCGCCACAGCGAAGACCGTGAGCAGCGCGATCGAGATCCAGAAGCAGCGGCTGCCGCTTTCGACTCGAGCGCTCGTGTCCGTGCTCACCACGCGCGACCTCCAGATCCGCACTGCGCCAGCGAGATCGTAGGAGAAGCGCTCACCGGAGTGCGCCAGGCGCGGAGTCCGTCGCGTCGGGCCCACCCTCGCTCCCACGCTCCTTTCCATCGAGGTAGCCGAGCGCCTCGAGCTGCTCGAGTGTGTCCGGGTCGATCGGCTGGTCGCCGGGCTCTTCAGCGCCGCGGATCCTCGCCCCCTGCTCTCGCGCGTTGGTGCTGCGTTCTCGGATCCCGAGCACGGCTTCGCGGACGGCCTCGGGGTAGCGGGCGAGCTTCTTCCCGTTCACGCTGAACGACCCCTCCGGAGCGCCCGGCCCTCGGAAGGGTCCATAGGTCAGCTGTCCTGACCGATTCTCGCTGAGGAGCGTTCCTTCGGAGTCGACCCGTGCGGTGAGGTCCAGATCGAAGAGAGGATTCGTGATCTCCGCGAGCGCGTCCCCTCTGCTCGCCATAGGACTCTCTTCCAGGTAGTCGGGGAGCAACGAGTCGCCGAGTCCGTCGTACCGGCAATCGACCGCGAAGAGCTCGCAGACCGTCGGGACGATGTCGATGTGGCTCACGACCCGATCCGTGGTAGAGCGGGCGGGGCGCCTGCCGGCGAGCCAGACGATCATTGGAACCCGCAGCACCTCCTCGTTCAAGGTGAGCCCGTGGCCGAAGCGGCCGTGGTCGAAGAACTCCTCGCCGTGGTCCGAGGTGATGATGATCGCGCTCGTTTCCAGCATGCCGCGGGCGTCGAAGAGCTCGAGCAGGCGGGCAACGGTGTCGTCCGTGTAGCGGATCTCGGCATCGTAGAGGGCGAGCAGATGCTGCAGGTCGCGCGCCGGCATCCCGGGCTGGATGCGCGGGTTTTCGAGGACGCCTCTGCCGTCCAGGGTTCCCTCGTAGTCGGGATCGAAGATCTTCACGTACTCCGGCGGCGGGATGTAGTCGTAGTGGACGTCCCAGAGGTGAATGAAGACGAAGGATCGCCGGCGGGTATCGGGTCCGGCTGCCGCCTCGTCGTCTAGCCAGGCCGCTACCTTCTCCAGCACGATGGGATTCGTAACGTCCTGGTGCGATGCGGTGTGGGGGACGTACTTGCCGATCCCTCCCCTGGCCTTCCACCCGTAGCTCGTAGCGTCGATGTACTGCTCGAAGCCGCGCGCGAATCCATAGGAGGGGTGGAGGAAGGGCCCCGCGAAGAAGCCGGTGCTCTTGATGCCCACCTTTGCGAGGCGCAGCGGTAGGGTCATGACGCCGCCTGAGATGGGGCTGAGTGCCTCGTAGGCGCCGTGGGCGTAGTCATCCAGGCCGCTCAGCATGGCGGCGTGGGAAGGCAGGGTCCAGGAGGTCGTGCTGTAGGCGCGAGTGAAGAGCAGGCCCTCCGCCGCGAGGCGGTCGAAGGTCGGACTGGTCGGTGCCGAGTGCCCGTAGGCCCCGAGCCGATCCGCCCGGAGGCTGTCGATACTGATGAGGAGGACGGTTTCGATCTCGGGCTCGGCCCGGGAGGGCTCGTCGCCGCCACAAGCGAGAAGCGCTACCGCCACACTGCAGATCAACGCGCTTCCAAGCCGCACAGCCTTCGCCCTCTCCCCCGCCTCTCGTGGGGTCTTCCTTCAGCCGCCGGCGGCTGCCTTGAGAAAGGCGACCGAGTCTCCGTCCGCGAGGCGGGTCTTCATTCCCTTCCGGTAGTTGATCAGCACCCCGTTCACCGCGATCGCGGCCACCCGGGTGAGCTTTGCGAAGTCGGCCCCGCTCCCCTGGAAGCGCCCGCGGGCCTGCTCCACCACGTCGGCGACGCTCTCGGCGGATTCGAGCTCGATGCGCTGCACGCCCAGGGCCTTGCTCATCTCATAGGTGAGCTGCACGGTGATGCTCATTGGGGGCTGCCCTCCTCTTTCTTGCTCTTTCTTGTTCTTGCTCTTTCTTGCCCTGCCTCGACTTCCCGTCAGTCAGACGCGCACCCGAAGCTTCTCCAGGGTGGCGGGAAGAGGGACGCCCTCGGCGTCCCAGCCGCGGATCCGGTAGTAGCGAGGCAGCAGCTCCCCGAGCGGGTGGCCGGAATCCATGTGATCGAAGATGGGCTCGTTCAGCATGCGCGGCGGCAGGGTGTCGCTCTCCCCGCTGAGCCCTTCGCGCAGATTGTACATCCGCTCGAGATTGAAGATGCGCGCCCCGGTCTCCTGCAGGTGGCCGCCCGAGAAGTTCGTTCCGGTGATGAAGCTGAGCCACTTCTCGAACCAGAACATGGGCTTGCTCTTGAGGCCCATTACCGTGCGGAAGAGGGGTCCACTGTGCTCGAACGCGGTGGCGAGGGCCCGGTAGCGCAGGGAGTTCGGATCCATGTCGTGGACCAGCTTGGGCATGATGCCGTAGGTGGTGAAGATGCAGAGCACCATGGAGTTGATCGCGCAGGCGAGGTTCTGCTGCACCACCGGGATGTCGGCCTTGAGGCGCAGGCTCTGGGGGTTGATGGTAAGGGGGCCGACGGACTCCATGTACATGCTCGCGCCCTGGACGTGGCAGCCGCCGCGATTGGTGGTCGCGTACTCGACACCCTGGGCGAAGGAGCCCCGGGGATCGTAGGCCGAGAGCTCCAGCCCCTTGACGTGCATGGCGAACTCCCGGCCGCCGTACTTCTCGCTCATGCGCCGGGTGCCGTCGGCGAGCTCGTTACCGGTGCCGTGTCGGTGGGCGATGTCGCGGATCATCTCCGAGACGCCGTCCGGGTCGCCGAAGGAGAGGCCGGCTCGGAAGAGACCGCGCTCCTGCAGCTCCATGGCGAAGCTCAGGCTCGCGCCCAGGCTGATGGTGTCCATGCCGAAATCGTCGGCCAGGTAGTTCCACTCGTTCACCCGCTCGAGGTCGCCGATCTCGAGGTTGGAGCCCAGCAGGGCCAGGGTCTCGTATTCGGGCCCTTTGACCCGGCCACGGCCGGGGAGCTCGACGTCGCGTCCGCAGGTGACCGGGCAGTGGATGCAGCTCGACTTCACGCCCACCAGCCCGTGGTCCTCCATGTACTCGCCCGAGATGTTCATGGCGTCGTCGAAGTGGCCGCGCTGGAAGTTCCGGGTGGGGAGGATGTTGCGCGCGTTGGTGGTGTTGAGGATGCCCCCGGTGCCGAAGCGCTTGAGGGATCCGCCGAGCACGGGATGTTCCTTGAACATCCCTCGCACTTGCTTGGTGTACTCCTTGAACTTTTCCGGATCCTCCATGTCGAGCTTGCGCGAGCCCTTGACGCTGACCGCCTTGAGGAGCTTCGAGCCCATCACGGCGCCTACGCCGGTACGACCCGCGATGCGCTCGTTGGAGACGATGCCCGCATAGAGCACCTGGTTCTCGCCGGCGGGTCCGATGACGGCGTGCTCCCGACCCTGCTTGCCGAGCCGCTCCTGGGTCTCGTAGGTGCCCATGCCCCAGAGCTCGCCGGCGTCGAGGAACTGCACCTCCCCTGCATCGCCGTCGATCTCGAGGCGAGTCGGCCGCTGGGCTCGTCCCTTGACGACGAGGATGTCGATGCCCGCCTTCTTCAGGCCGAGGGCGAAGGAGCCGCCGCAGGTCGCGTTGCCGATGCCTCCGGTGAGGGGGCTCTTGCACACGACTGCGAAGCGATTGGATTGGGGCGCCACCGAGCCGTTCAGCGGGCCGGTGGCGAAGATGAGCGGGTTCGCGGGACCCAGCGGGTCGATGCCTGGCTCGGTGGAGTCGTAGAGCAGGCGGGTGCCGTAGCCCTTGCCTCCGATGTAGAGGCGGGCAATCTCCTCGTCGAGGGGCTGGAAGGCGAAGTGGCCCGCGCTGAGGTCGACCTCGAGCACCCGGCCCGCATATCCCTTGATCACGGTGGCTCTCCCTGGGTTGGTCGCTTCGCTTGTTTGTCGAGGCTCAGGTGTCGAGGCTCAGTTGTCGAGGCTCAGATGAGGCGATCTGCGCGGGGACGGGAGTCGTCTTCCGCTCTGCCGGCCATTTTGTAGGGATCGTCGAGGAGTGCGTCGATGGCCGTGGTGACCCGTTCCATGGCGAGGTCGAAGCACTTGCCATGGGCCTCGGCGGCGCGGGTAAAGGGCGTATAGGGCTCGTGGATGCGGCAATCCGCGAAGGCGTCGTCCGCCGTGAGAGCCCGGCCGATCCGGTAACGGCAGGTGGCCCCCCCGGCCCAGGGACTCGCGCCCGGGTAGGCATCCTCGCTTCCCATGCTGCCCACGGGCACCACCGGGATCTCGTGGCGCAGCGCGAACTGGGCGAGGCCCGGCTTGCCCGGAAGCAAGCGGAGGGAGCGAGTGCCCTGTGGAAACACGATCAGGTTGTTGCGCTTCTCGAAGAGGGCTTCGAGGGTGCGCCGCTCCACCAGCCCCATGAGCCGGTCGTTCCAGCGGTGCATGAACTCGGCGTAGCTCTCGGCGTCCGGCCGGAAGTCGCGGCGGCCCTCGCCGACGAGCCGGCGGAGATCGCCCGAGTGCGCACTCGCCGCCTCCTGCTCCACCTGGCCGTCGACCAGGTCGCGCAGCACGCGGTACTCGTCGTCTGCCAGCTTGCGACCGAGCAGGGCCAGGGCGTCCTGCAGGATGAGATAGCCGCGGCTCGGCAGGGGGATGTTGTTGCACTGGTCGAAGAACCAGCCGAGGTACTTGTTCTCGTAGTACTTGCCCTTGACCCAGGTGGTCGTGAAGGGCAGGTCGCCGCGGTGCCACATCCCCCACTGGAAGGGCCAGTAGTTATAGCGGTCCGTGTGGTTGAGTGCGAAGATCACGCTGCGGTCGCGGGGGATGTTCTCGACGCCCTCGAGGACGACTCGGGTCCGTGGCGGCAGGCTGTAGTTCGGCAAGAGGAAGAGGGCGGCGACCATGCGCTGGCCGAGGGGACGCTCCCAGAGCTGGAGGCGGCGCAGGTGCGCTTCGTCGATCATGTGCGGGACTCTCCGTGCCTGGCCACGAGAAGGGAGCATAGCGGTCCGGCGCAGCAGGCGCGTCCGGGCACTCCCGGTCCGGTGAGCCGAAGAGCGACTGAGCACAGGACAGGAGAGAAAGATGGACGCGACCTTCTTCACAGCCCAGCGACCCGCGGCCATGAGCGTCAGTGCTTGGGACGACATCCCCGACGAGCCGGCGGCCGAGGCACTCCGCATCCCCGATCCCGGCGCCCTGACTGCGCTCGGGAAGCTGCTCTGCGGCGAGGGGAAGACGCTCGTGGCGCCGTTGCGGGACGCGACCTGCCGCTCGTTTCCGGTCTGGTCCTTCGATCCCGCGCTCTCCCGGCGTATCGCAGAGCTGGACGATACGGAGATCGATGGCCTCGCGGAGCGCTGGCAGCGGGATCCCGGCTGCGCGGGAATGGAGGGCGACCTCTACGAGCTGTCGACGCTCCTCGCGGATCTGCGCGAGGCGCTGCGCCAGCGTCCGGACTCCGGGGAAGAGCTCTTCGTTCTGCTCGAGCAGAAGGCGCTCTGAGTCAGGAGCCTGGCCGCCGCTTCAGGGACTCGCGGGACAGATCTGCTCGTGAAAGGCCGCGCGATCCTGCTCATCTGCGCGAGCCCACCAACGTTCGAGCTCCTCGAGCACCAGGCTCTTCTCACCATTCGAGCTGGCCGCCGCCGTCGTCTTGGCGGTTGCTGTCTTGGCGGTTGATGTCGTGGCAGTTGATGCCGTCGCAGCCGCCGCGGCGCCGGTCCCGGCCATCCGCGGCTCGCCGCTTCCGCCGAGGTCCTCGCAGGTCGATGCGCTCGCCGCTCTGCTGGTCGACGAGCCACAGCTCGATGAGTCCGTTCACGTAGCGCTCGGCCGCTTGGCGGTCGGAGGGCGTCCGGGTTTCGAGGCGGTAGCGGCTTCCCTTCGCGAGGTCGAGCTCGACGGGCTGATCGCCCGAGCGCAGGATCTCCGTGCCTTCTTCTTCGTCTCCGTAGGATTCGACGAAGCGCACCACGATGCGATTCACACCGGGGGCGAGCCTCAGCTCCTTGTCGCCGCTCCTCTCGAGGAAGGTGTAGAACTTCTGTTCGTTCACGTGCTTCACGTCCAGCGCGGTTGCGACGGTGATCACGCTCAACTCGGACGCAGGGCTCTGGGAGCTCTGGTAGAGCACCTTCTTGCTCGAGCTCTCCATGCTCTTGCAGCCGCCGAGGGTGAGCGCGAGCCCGCAGATTACAATCCAGCTGAAGCGTCGAATCATTGCGTTTCCTCCAGGGAGATTCTGTACGATCCGCGGCCCATCCGCAAAGCGGCTTCGCCTCGCTTCCCGGTCCCGTTCACGCTAGGCTTCGACCCGCAAGCACCCCGCGATGCTTCGCCGACCTGCCGTGCGGCGACATCTCTGCACCGGGGCTCGATCATGAATGCGTCCTCGCTCTGCGAGGCGCCCCTTGGAGTGGAGGAAGGAGCCACATGGCTTCCGGGGGATCCCTACGCGCATGGCAGCGCGCGGCACTCGCCCAGCTCGAAGCCAAGGGCCAGCGGGACTTCCTCGCGGTCGCGACGCCCGGTGCGGGCAAAACGACGTTCGCCCTCACGGCGGCACGACGGGCGCTGTTGACGCGCCGGGCCCTGCGGCTCGTGGTGGTGGCCCCCACCCGGCACCTCAAGCTGCAGTGGGCCAACGCGGCCGAGGACTTCGGTCTCCATCTCGAGCCCGAGTGGAGCACCCGGGAAGGCGAGTTGCCCGGCGACGTCCACGGTGTGGCGGTTACCTACCAGCAGGTCGCGTCCTCGCCGCGCACCCTGCGCTCCCTGACCCGCAATTCCTTCGCGGTCTTCGACGAGATCCATCACGCAGGAGACGCGCGCGCCTGGGGTGACGCCCTGCGCCTTGCCTTCGAGGAGGCGCGCTGCAGGCTCTCCCTTTCGGGCACGCCCTTCCGCTCCGATGACAGCACCATCCCCTTCGTCGAGTACGCGGGCGACGAGGCGAAGCCCGACTTCGAGTACGGCTATGGGGAGGCGTTGAGGGATCGGCGGGTGGTTCGCCCGGTGTACTTCCCGCGTGTGGGAGGCGAGATGGAGTGGCGCGCGCGGGACGGCGAGCTCCACTCCCACACCTTCGACGATGTGCTGGATCCGGGGCGCACCGGTCAGCGTCTGCGTACCGCGCTGTCCAGCGAGGGAGAGTGGCTGCCCGCAGTCCTCGAGCGCGCCCACGAGCAGCTGCGAAAGCTGCGCAAGGACGACCCCCGGGCCGGCGCTCTCGCCATCGCGATGGATCAGGATCACGCCCGCGCCATTGGCCGCAGCCTGCGCGAGCGCCTCGGTGTCCGCGCTAGCGTGGTGACCTCGGATGACCCGTCCGCCTCGCGCCGCATCTCCGAGTACGCGGTCTCGTCGGACCCCTGGATCGTGGCGGTGCGCATGGTCTCCGAGGGGGTCGACATCCCGCGCCTGCGCGTGGGCGTCTTCGCGACCAACACCACCACCGATCTCTTCTTTCGCCAGGCGGTGGGACGACTGGTGCGCTGGGTTCCCGAGCTCGGGCGCCAGAACGCCTACATGTTCATTCCCGACGATCCCCGCCTGCGCGGATGGGCCTTCGACGTTCGCAAGCAGCGCCGCCACAGCCTGAAACCCAAACCGGATGCCGGCGCGGAGTGGGGCGACGAGGAGCGGGAGGAGAGCGGTCGCGACGCGGCGGAAGAGCAGCTCGGGCTCTTCGCGCCGATCTCCGCCGTGGCCCACGATACGAGCGAGCCCGCCGAAGAGTCGCCCTGGGATGACGAGGAGAGCGAGGCCCTCGAGGCGGCCTTCGCCCTCGAAGCGGGAGGCGGTGGGACGGAGGATCGCGACTTCGTGCCGCTCCCCGCGCCCGCGGGTCCGCAGTCCGCGCCCGGGGAACTGGCTCGGTCGGGAGCGCCGGCCGGGAGCTCGATCCGCCAGCGCAAGAAGACCCTGCGCTCGCTCAATACCGAGCGTGCGCGTGTCCTGGCCCAGCTGACGGGTAGTGATTATGCGAGCGTCAACGGCGAGCTCAACCGCCTGGCAGGGATCCGTCGAGTTACCGAGGCCACCGCGGGCCAGCTCGAGCGCCGCCTGAACGCGGCCAACGGCTGGCTGCGCCGTCTGCGTGCGAGGGGGCAGCAGCGGCCCCAGGCCTGATGGCCCGCTCTGAGCTGGGCCGGGGGTCAGACGACTCCGCGGGACGGGGTCGCGGGCAGCGCCGAGGCGCTCGTGGGCGAGCCGTCAGGGAGGATCGCGTCGTTCGCCGCGGCTGCGGCCTTCAGCGTCCTCCGCAGCCACCAAACCAGAGCTCCGACCATGAGCAGCGGGCACGCGCTGAGGAAGGCCGTAGTGACGATGAAGGCCTTCCGCACCTCCTCCTCTGCGCCGCCCATGCACACCGAGCAGGCCTGGGAGATCGCGGGTAGGAGCACCAGGAGGGCAGCGGAGGCCAGGCTCCACGCTGCTCTTCGGATCGGGATGCGGCTCTCGATCATCCAGGTTCCTCCCATTCCTCTCATTCCTCAGAGTCCTCAGAGATAGAGGGTGAAGTAGAGGACGGGCCAGACCGCCACTACGAAATACCAGAGAACGCGGGCCGCCGAGAAGGCACTGTTGCTCAGGGTGCCCTGCTGCAGGCGTAGCCAGGCGACGCCCATGAAGACCAGCGCACCGAGCGCGTGGGCGCCGTGCATGCCCACGATGAGGTAGAAGAAGCTGCCGTGTTGGCTCGAGGTGAGCGTCAGTCCCTGGCGGATCAGGGCGATCCACTCGATGCCCTGAAAGAACACGAAGAAGGCGCCCAGCCCGATGGCGGCCAGCAGGAGGGGGCCCGTCCGGGTCCCCTGCTTCTCCCACGTGCGAGAGGCCAGGAAGACCACGGCACCGCTGGCCAGCAGAGCCACGGTGTTGATCGCCGTCTCTTCGAAGGGAAGCCGCGGCTGCCCCGCAGGCGGCCAGGCGCCGCCTGCCGTCGCCCGGGCGATCACGAAAGCGCTCATCAGGCCGGCGAACATCATCGCCTCGACGAACACGAAGGCGAGCATGCCGATGGTGCCGTCTTCGACGACCGCGCTTCGCGTACGTCGATTCGTCTGGAGCGGGATCACATTCTGTCCGCTCATGGGACGGACTCCTGCGTGGTCTCGAGCGCTAGTGGCGGCCACGAGCGCTAATGATGGTCGCCACCGTGGCCGGAAGGCGGTGCCGCCCCGTCCGCGATGGCCGCGGCGACCCAATCCGGCTTGGTCCAGTTGGTGCCCGAGTGCTGCATGACGTCAGGCGCCGTGCCGGCGAAGAAGAGCATCATGAAGCCGAGGGCGGTGCAAAGTATGTAGACCACGTAGCGCCGCTCGACGTTCAGGTGCATGAAGTTCTTGGCCACCAGGTAGGCCTTGATGAGCGCGATCCCGAAGGCCGTGAACAGCGTCACGGCCTGGATTTCGAGCATCGGCCCCGCCACGCTGACGAGGAGCAGCACGACGAGAATCGCCCAGATCTTGATGTAGTTGCCATGATGAGTGCCGTGGTGAGTGTGCTCGGAGTCGGACACTTGGCGGTCCTCCTACTTTGCGATGTACAGGAGCGGGAAGAGGAAGATCCACACGACGTCGACGAAGTGCCAGTAGATCCCGGCCAGCTCGACGCGCTGCAGCTCCCTTCCCTGCCTGACGTCGCGGGAGATGATGGCCATGATGACCGCACCGGCGATCACGTGCATGGCGTGGAGGCCAGCGGCGGTGTAGTAGAAGGACCAGAAGGTGTTGGAGGTGATCGTGTAGCCCATCTGGATCTCGTGGGTCCACTCGAAGCCCTTGATGACCAGGAAGGTGCAGGCCCCGGCGATGGTGGCCCAGAGGAAGCGGAATGACTTCTCGCAGTCCCCCTCGTCGGCCGCCTTGTGGGCCAGGACCGCGGTCAGGCTCGAGGTGAGCAGGACGAGGGTGTTGACCGCCCCGGCAGCGGTGTTCGTATGCGCCGCCTGCTCGGACCAGGCGCCGTGGGCGAGGCGGTGCATGATGTAGGAGCCGAGCAGGCCGCCGAAGAGGACGATCTCCGACGCCAACACCCACCAGACGGCGAGCCGGCCGGTGGGGATGCCCGTGGCGCTGCGTGTCGTTGCAATGGGTCTCATTCAGCTCTCTCCGTTGGCCTCCGAGGGCCCTCGCTGGGCCCCCGACAGGTCAGAGTGCTTCCGCTCTCAGCCAGGAACGTTCTGCGGCCAGTAGTCCTCTTCGCGACCCGGAACGCCGTACTCGTAGGGGCCCCGATACACCTCCGGCAGCTCCTCCACCGGCCAGTTGCCGTGAGGCGGGGGCGAGGCGGTGGTCCACTCGAGGGTGTTGGAGCGCCAGGGGTTCTTTTCAGCCTTCTTGCCGCGCCGCAGGCTGTTGAAGAAGTTGTAGAAGAAGATCAGCTGGAAGCCGATCATGATGACGAGCGAAATCGTCGCGAACACCCGCAGGTCCTGCATGCCCGAGCCCGCCAGGTCCGGGAAGTGCTCGTAGTTGTAGATGCGCCGGTGCTGCCCCCCGATACCCAGGAGGAAGAGCGGGATGAAGATCATGTTGAAGGGGATGACGGTGCCCCAGAAGTGGATCTTGCCCAGGGTGTCGTTCATCATGCGGCCGAACATCTTCGGGAACCAGAAGGTCACGCCGGCGAACACGCCGATGATCGCGATGGGGAAGAAGGTGTAGTGGAAGTGGGCGAGGACGAAGTAGGTGTCGTGGAGGTAGATGTCCGACCCGCTCGCGCCGAGGAAGATGCCCGTCACGCCACCGATGAGGAACTCGGCGAGGAAGGCGAGGGCCCACAGCATCGGGGTCGTGAGGGTGATCGATCCCCCGTAGAGGGTTGCGATGTAGACGAAGCACATCTCCGCGATGGGCACCGAGATGAGCAGCGTCGTGATGGTGAAGATGTGCGCCATGCGGGGGTCGATGCCCGCGACGAACTGGTGGTGGGCCCAGACGAAGAAGCTCAGCACGCCGGTGGCGAAGATCGTGTAGAGGATGGTCTTGTAGGCGAAGAGCTTCTTGCGCGCGAACACCGCCATGATGTCGGCCGTGACTCCCATGGCGGGGAGCAGCACGACGTAGACCTCCGGGTGGCCGAAGAACCAGAAGAGGTGTTGCCAGAGGATCGGATCTCCACCCTTCTCCGGGTCGAAGAAGGCGGTGCCCACCTGCTGGTCCATGAAGAGCATGACGGCGCCCGCAATCAGGGGGCCGACCGAAGCCATGAAGAGGATGCTGGCGATCACGATCGTCCAGATCACGATCGGGATGTCGTACATCTTCATGCCCGGGGCGCGAGAGTTCATCGCGGTGGTGATGAAGTTGATGCCGCCGAGCAGGAAGGCGACGAACTCCAGGGCCACCGCGACCAGCCATAAGCTCGAGCCCAATGGGGTGGTGCTGTACTCCGCCTTGGCGGAGAGCGGCGGGTAGGAGGTCCAGGCACCGCCGAAGCCGCCTCCCTGGACGAAGAAGGAGGCGATGAGCACGATCGCACTCAGCAGGAAGATCTGGTACGAGAGCCGGTTGATCTTCGGGAACACCATGTCGTCGCAGCCGATCATGAGCGGGATCAGGTAGTTCCCGAAGGCGGCGATCAGCACCGGCATGGCGACCCAGAAGATCATGATGGTGCCGTGATTGGTCACGAGGGAGTTGTACTGCGCCGATGAGACGATGCCGTAGGCGGGCACCTCCATGCCCGGGAATGCGAGCTGCATGCGGAACACGTAGGCCATGAAGCCGCCGATCAGCGCCATGAACATGCCCGTGAACAGGTACTGCATGGCGATCACCTTGTGATCGGTCGAGAAGGCGATGCTGCGCCAGCCGTGGCTCTCGTGGTGGCCGTGGGCGTCGCCGTGGTGCCCGTTCTTATCGTCCTGCACGAGTGTCTCCGCGGAATCAGACATGCTGCCTCTCAGTTGCCGCCGGCCAGCTGGGCCGTCAGGAGGGGGCGGGTGGCGTCCGGGTCGTGTGTCGGAGCGTTCTCGTGGAGCCATTGCGCGTGCCGCTCGGAGGATTCGATGTGAATCCTGGCCGCCATTACGCCGTGGCCGATCCCGCAGATCTCGGCGCACTGGATGTCATGGACGCCGGTCTGGGAGGGCTCGAACCAGCCGGTGATGGTGCGGCCCGGGATGGCGTCCTGCTTCAGCCGGAAGACGGGCACCGAGAAGCTGTGGATCACGTCACGGGCTTCGAGCTCGAAGTGGTAGACCTTGCCCACGGCCACGTGGAGCTCGTCCACGGTCTTGATGTCGTCCGGCGTGTCGAGCTTCCCGTCCGGTCCCGGGTGCACGAAGCTCCAGGCCCACTGCTGGCTCACTATGCGGATGGTCGAGTGGGCGGGTGGCAGATCCTGCTTGACGTCGTGCCAGATCCGCACCGCGCCCACGATGATGAAGACGTCGCAGATCAGCACCAGGATGTGGGGAATCGTGATCCAGCGCTTCTGGCTCTTTTCCTCGCCGGTGATGTACTGGGAGGGTACCCCGGGCTTCGCGCGGAACTTCACCACGAAGCCGACCAGGACGGCCTCGCAGAGGATGAGCCAGAAGCCCACCAGGACCGCGATCAGGATGATGAGGGCGTCGATGTCCCTCGCGTAGGTCGATGCAGCCGCTACGTAGCTTTCGATCATGTGCCTCGCGCCTCCGACAGCACTCAGATCACGAAAATGAAGACCGCCGCGACGAACAAGGCGACGCCGACGATCGTGACGATGAAGGCTCGTCCAGCGAGCTCGTCCGGGGGAAATTCCTTGCCCACCCTTTCCTCCTTGCTACTTCGCCTGCTGCGCCGCGGTGGGCGACAGGGTGTTGATGTAGGCGATCACGTCGAGAATGGCCTGCTCGTCGACCAGCGTCATCGCCATGGGGCGCATCAGCATGCCCGTAACGTCCTTGGGGTTCGCTCCCCGCACGCCGGCTTTGAAATTCTCGATCTGCTTCTTCTGATACCAGTCGCTGCCGTGATTGATGTCCGGGCCGTTCTGCGCCTGGATCCCGGCGCCGTCGGGGCCGTGGCAGGTCTTGCAGACCTGGTCGTAGAAGACCTGCCCCTTGGCGGCGTTGCCGCCGCTCAGCGTGCTGGGAGGCTTCGTGGGCGGCATGCTCGCCACGTAGGCGGCGACGGCCGCGACATCCTCCTGGGAGCGCAGGGTCAGCGCCATGGGGCGCATGCGCATGCCCGCGATATCGTCGAAGTGGGTGCCGCGGACGCCGCTGCGGAAGTACTCGAGCTCGCGCTGGACGTACCACAGCTCCAAGCCCGCGATGGCGGGCGCCAGGAAGCGCTGGTCGCCGAGTCCCTGCTCACCATGACACTGGGTGCACAGTCCGTAGAGCTTGCGGCCGCGTTCCAGCTGCGGGTCGGCGCCAGCGACCCCGGCCGCCATGCCGGTCGCGAAGATGCTGACTACCGCCAGAGTCACGAGCTTGGTCGTAGTCAACGCGCTTCCCCCCCCACCTGCCGATCTCGTCGGCCGACGACGTCTTCCTATGGATTGGGTCAATTGGATAAGTCGATCAATTCAAAAAATCGGGCCTTACCATAAGAGGTATCGGCGGAGATTCAAAGCCTAAAGTCACCGGGAAGCCGATCGAGGCCTCAACTTTCTTCGCTCGGCCGAGACCCGTCTGCAGCCGGAAGAGCGGTGGGCATAGGCAGAGGTATCTTTGAGCGTGTTGAATCCACCACACAACCTCCTCGATCGCAGGATCTGGGTCGCGCTGTGCCGGCTCAGTCGCCTCCGTCGAGGGCGCGAGCCGAGATCAGGAGCCTCTGGCAGTTCGAGCAGGTGTGGATCGCATCCGCCTGGGCGATCTCTCGCACACGCTGGGCCGGCACCGCGATGCGGCAGGCGGGACAGGACTTCTCGGTGAGGGCGACGACGGCGGGCTGGCGGAAATCGGCGACGCGCTCGTAATCGGCGAGCATCTTGGGCTCGATCCCTCCGCAATCCTGAGCGCGGGCCTCGAGCAACTGCGAGCGCTCGGAGGAGAACGCCTCCTCCTCGCCTGCGATCTGTTCGAGCTGGGCGGGTTCGCTCTTCTCGAGATCGGCGAGGCGCTCCTGGGTATCGGCGAGTCGCGTCCGCGCTTCGTCGATGGCCTCCATGAGCTCGAGCGCCTCGGTCTCGAAGCGCGAGCCGGCCTCGCTGGCGTGCTGGATCTCGTGCTGCAGCGCCTCGTAGGCCTGGGCGGACTGGATCTGGGAGCTCTGGCCGTTGAGGCGCTCCTGGAGCGCCTCCTGATCGCGCATCTCGCCCTCGAGGCGCCGCTCGTCCCGCTCCTCGGTCTCCAGCAGCTCGCTCGCGGCGGCCACGGCCTCTCCCGCCTGGACGATTTCGCGCGCGATTGCCTCGCGCCGACCGGGAAGCTCGCCGAGCTCCGAATCGATCCCCCGGACCTTCGAATCGAGCTCTTGGATATGGAGCAGCTGGCGCAGCGATTCGAGCAAGCGGGTCCTCCTGGGGTCTGAGGTCGAGGGTCTGGGGCCTGGGGTCGAAGGTCGAAGGTCGAAGGTCGAGTCTAGTCGCTCTCGGGGCTCCCTGCGCGGCCGGGCGGGGATGCCGCAGCGTGAATTCGGCAAGCAATGGGCTTCGAAGTGCCGAAAACCGGCTGTCCCGGCCTCACCCCACGCGCTGGCGCAGCAGCGAGAGGCCGGGCGCCTCCGCGTCGTCGTCGCCCAGGACCCGTTGGCGGATCGCCTCCTCGTCGTAGCGGCGCAGGTCGTAGGCGACCACGATCGATGAATCGCCGGTCTCCAGGAAGTGGCTCTCACCGTAGTCCGTGTAGCGCGTCGCACCGATGCTGATGAGGGCTTGCTTCGGATGTCCCGCGCTCGCGAGCCAGTCCGCGATGGACTCGAGGGGCCCCTCGTCCGCCTGGGCGCCGATGCGCTCGACCAGCCAATCCAGCAAATGGCCGTGGAAGTAGCTGTAGCCCGTGACCGCGCTGTCCACCCCGTAAGCGTGCAGCTCGCCCCGGCGCAGGAGAAAGGAGGCCAGGCGGAAGTGATCGAGGACGCCTCCCGGCTCGAAGCGGTCGATGGGAAGCAGGGTCGCGGCGATCCCCTTGGAGGCGGGGCCCCAGTTCTTCTTCTCGCTGATCTTGTGCGCGCCGGGCCGGCGGATCGAGCAGTCGTTATAGGCGCCGAAGAACCGGGGCGCCACGCGTACCAGCTCGCCGCCGTCGTATTCCAGATCGCAGAGCAGCGCGATCTCGGGCTCCATCTGGAGATCGTCCCGGGCGCCGGGCAGCCTGATCCGATCCGTGGAGAGCGGGAAGCAGTGGAGGAAATGGTCGCCTCCGCGGGGAATATAGAAGGGAAAGACGCCCTTGGGCGCCTTCGCGTCGCGCACCTCCACGCCCTCGAAGTCGGCCGCTTCGCCGGCCTGCTCGAGGTGGCCGGTGAAGTTGCCGGCCACGCCCAGGCCGATCACGCCGTCCAGGTCCATTTCGTCTCGCAGTCGCATGACGGAAGGCAGTCGCATGACGGAAGGCAGTCGCATGACGGAAGGCAGTCGAATGTCGGAAGTTAGAAGCGGTACTGGAAGCCGATGCCGAGGGAGGTGCGGTTCGTGTCCTCGACGTTTCCGGTCGTGACCAGGTAGGAGATGTCCGCGGTCAGGATCCAGGACTCGTCGAGGTAGTAGTCGACGCCGCCTCCGAAGCGGGCCACGAAGCCGCCCAGGTCCACGGTCTTCTTGCCAGAGATCAGTTGGGGGTTCCTGGTGTTCTTGGCCAGCATACCGCCGAGGCCGATGAGCCCGAAGGGCTGGACCCGCCCCGTCAGCGGGTAGGCCTTGGCATTGACGGTGAGGGTGTAGTCCTCGACCTGCTGCAGCGTGACGTCTCGGGGATCCGTTTCGCCCGGCAGCAGGACATTCTCGACGGTGTAGCCGAAGCTGCTGAGCCACTCGAACTGGCCCTCGACAGCGAGCCAGGGCAAGATGCGGTAGCCCGCCCGAGCGTTGATCCCGAAGGCGTTGCCGACCGTGACGTTGTAGCCGAGGGCCTGCTCGATCTCCTTGATGCCCGAGAAGGCCTCGAAGCCTACGCTGAAGCCGGCGCCGGTGTACCAGCCCGAGCGGGCGTAGTCGGGCGCGGCCCTGCCGCCCTGGGCTCGTGCGTCGGGGGCGGCGACGAGCAGGAGCAGGCAGGTCAGCAAGGCAATTCGCGGGGCCATACGTGTCCCTCCGGTGGATGGATCGCGTTAGGCTATCAGCTCGCGTGGGGATGGTCGAGGGAGCCCGGTGCCGCGATCCTGCCCTGCCCCAAGGAAGGAGCATTCCATGACCTGCCCGCGTTTCCCCCTTTGTCGCTTCCTGGCGCTCGCTGGCTTGGTCGCCGCGTTGTCGGCCGGAGCCGGCTGCGAACGCAGCCAACCCATCCAAGCTCCCCTCGGCGACGGGGTCACCCTCGCCCGGAGCACCTGCCCCATCATCCACTGCAACACCTGGCAGACCGACGCGCTGCCCTTGAAGGGCCCCGAGGCGCCTTCCGGTCGGGTTCCAGCCGACGCGGTCGATCTCCTCTGGTCCTCTCCCATCGCGGGCGGGATCCTCGACTACACCTATCCGAGTGGCCGGACGGTCTTCTGGGTGCCCCAGGTGGACCGCATCATGAAGCTCGAGCTCGACGAGAACAACCGGCTCGTGAAGCTCGCCGAGCTGCCCCTCGAGATGAAGAAGTTCCCCCGCCGCAGCGATGAAGAGATGAAGGCGGTCGTGGAGGAGCTGGACGCCACCTGGCTGGACACCAGCGAGGTCGCCGCGGAGCACTATGAGGAGCTGGCGGGCCGCTGGATGGACTACCAGCTCGAGGGGCTCCGGGCCTACTACGCCCTGGTGAACGACGCGGGCTATCTCTACGTCGGCAGCAAGAACCGGATCATCGCCTACACCGATGCCGAGCCGGGGAACCCCGAGTCGGGCATCGTGAAGGCGGGCGAGTTCGTCTTCGAGAAGCTGAAGCTGCAGCTGGGCCTGAAGATGCCCCTGGTCATCATGATCGGCATCAACATCACGCCCGACGGCCGTCTCGTCACGGTCACCATCGACGGCACCGTGATCGCCATCGAGCCCGATCTCAGCGCGGGCTATTACCACACGCTCGAGGGTGAGCAGATCTGGAACAGCATTGCGATCGACGACGCGGGCGCCATCTACGTCGCGGGCAACAAGCGCATGCACAAGCTGATCTGGACCGGCCAGGGTATCAGCGATCGCGAGCAGGACGGCGCCTGGGTGCTGCCCTACGCCATCGGCGACCTGGACGCGAGCCTGCGCGCCGAGCGCGGCACGGGTACGACGCCGGCCCTCATGGGAAGCGAGCAGGACGAGGACCAGTTCGTCGTGGTCGCCGACGCCGAGAACGTGAACAACCTGATGCTGCTCTGGCGCGACGAGATCCCCGCCGACTGGAAGCCGCTTCCGGGCGCGGACGATCGCCGCATCGCCGGCATGCTGCCCGTGAACTTCGGCGACCCGAAGCTCAGCAACTCCTACTCGGAGAACTCCGCCACGGTCTTCGAGTACGGCGCGGTGCTGGCCAACAACCAGGTCAAGACCCACGAGGCCATGCGTATGCCGGTGCAGCTCAAGATGAAGGATCCGGTCCTCACGCCCTACGGCGTGCAGAAGTTCCAGTGGAACCGCGACGCCCGGAGCTTCGAGGTGGGCTGGATCCGGCCCGACGTCTCGAGCCCCAACAGCACGCCCGTGGTGGCGACGATGAACCGGCAGCTGCACGTCGTCGGAGTCAAGAACGGCGAGTGGGCGATGGAGGTCCTGGACTGGGACAGCGGCGCAACCAAGCGCCTCTACCGTCTCGGCAAGAGCGAGCGCTTCAATCCCATCATGCTGGCCCTGCAGATTCTCCCCAGCGGCGACCCCATCTACGCGAGCTTCGCGGGGATCGTCCACCTGAAGCTGGGGCGATAGGCCGGGCTCCTAGAGCACGAAGGGGATCAGGGCCTTGCGCTCTTTCGGGTAGTCGGGGAACTGCTCTTGATACCAGCGGTGCATCTGGAAGGAGCGGGGGATCAGATTGGCCGCCGTGATGGCCAGCACGAAGACGGCGCCCAGGGACCAGGTCGCGACCGCGAAGCCGATCCACGAGAGGATCTCGGTGGCGTAGGTCGCGCTGGAAATCCAGCGGAAGAGGCCCTTGCGCGGGATGCGAAAGACGTTGTCGCCTCGCGCGGCCTCCTCCTTGCTGCGCAGATTGCGGATGATCGACTCGGAGTAGACATTCTGGGTGAAGCCGAAGTAGTAGATCACGATGCCCACCAGGAAGCGGGGGTCCGTGAACCACGCCGTCGTGTATTGATCGGAGAGCTGGGAGATGAAGGTCGCATTGAGATAGCCGTGCAGTGCGGTGACGCCCCAGCCCAGCACCACCACCGAGAGGTGGAAGTCGCTCTTCGCGCCCTTGGGCACCCGCATGAGGAGCGGGAAGACGAAGCCCCGGTTCGCGTAGTGGACCGTCCACACGAAGAGGAAGAAGAGGGGGACCGGCTGCCAGCGGTTCTCCCCCTGGAAGTAGAAGAAGAGGAAGCTCAGGGTCGCGGGAACCTCCATCAGGAACCAGCCGAGCTGGGGCTGGAGGTTGAGCTTCATCTTCTGGGATGCGAAGACGCCGTAGGAGGCCTTGCCCAGGGGCGCACCGATGGCGACCAGCGCCGCGTACGCGAAGGCGACGAGCAAGATGGTGTCGTAGGTGGTGTCGCCGGTGTACCACGCCATGGGGGCCTCCCGGTCGGGGCTGAAGCCAGGGAAAACGACAGCTTAGCGCCCCGCCTTTGCGCTGCGCCGCCGGCCGTGCGAGAACCTCATCCATGGGATCCCCCACCCGGCGCGCGCCCGCGCTCGATTGCCCCCACCGGCCGCCGTGTCCCGGCTGCCCGCGTTGGGGCGCGGGTGGTGTCGAGCCGGGGGCCTACGCGGCCCTGGCGGAGCTGGCGCGGGAAGCGGGTCTCGAGGCTCCGCCCGCCGTCATCGAGGGCGCCCCCCTCGCCTATCGCCATCGCGCTCGCCTCGCCGTGCGCGGCCGGGCGCGCTCGCCCAAGATCGGGATCTTCCAGGAGGGCAGTCACCGCATCACCGACATTCCCCGGTGTCTTGTCCATCACCCCCTGGTCAACCGTGTCGCGGCGGTGGTGAAGCAGGCCCTGCGCGAGACCGACACGGCCCCCTACGCCGAGGCGCCCCACCGCGGCGTGCTGCGCTACGTGCAGATCGTCGTCGAGCGAAGCAGCCAGAGCGCCCAGCTGGTCCTCGTCGCCAACGGCGAAGATCCCGAGGCCTGCCGCCCGGCGGCGGAGGTCATCCGGCGCGAGCTCGGCGCCGAGCTTCACAGCCTCTGGTGGAACGGGAACACCGGGCGCGGCAATACCATCCTCGGTCCGCACTGGGAGCGCCTCGGGGGCGCCGAAGCGGTGCGCGAAGTGATCGGCGGGGTGGAAGTCTTCTTTCCGCCCGGCGCCTTCGGCCAGGCGAACCTCGACCTCGCCGACCACATGGCGGCCCGGGTTTCGAGCTGGGTACCCGACGCTGCAACAGTGGTCGAGCTCTACGCGGGTTGCGGCGCCATGGGGCTCCAGCTGCTGGGTCGTTGCGGGGCGCTGCACTTCAACGAGCGCGGAGGGGACTCGCTGCGGGGCCTCGAGCTCTCTCTCGCCCGGCGCCCGGACGCCGAGCGGAGGCGCGCCCGTATCCATGCGGGCGACGCAGGAGCAGACGCCGATCTCCACGCCGCGTGCAGCGGCGCCGACGTGGTGATCGCCGACCCGCCGCGCAAGGGGCTCGACCCGCCTCTCCTCGAGGTTCTCGCCGAAAGGCCGCCCCGGCGTCTCGTCTACGTGAGCTGCGGTCTGCCGGCCCTCCTCGCCCAGAGCCGCCGGCTGCTCGAGTCGGGACACCTCGCGCTCGCGGCCCTCGAGGCCTGGGCGCTCTTCCCCCACACGGACCAGATCGAGACCCTGGCGCTCTTCGATCGCATTTGACTCTCGCGTTTGAATCTCGCGTTCAATGGCTGCGCACACGTTTGGAGACCCGCAGGGTTGCGCCGTCGCTTCGCCGAGACCATGTCGCTTGCCCAGCGCGTGGGTCATGCACCCATTGGTAGACCCGCGGGTCAGTGATGGCGCCCGCCGGGATGGCTCCTCTCCCGGCCCCTGGGTCGCGCACCCGTCGGGCGACCCGCGGGTCAGTGATGGCGCCCGTCGCCATGGCTCGTCTCCCGGCCCCTGGGTCGCGCACCCATTGGGCGACCCGCGGGACCGTGCTGCCGTAACCGCTCGTACACAGCGCCTTGGGAGGCGGAGAGCTGTACGCTTTGGGGGCTCCCGGTCCCGGGAGATCGAAGAACCGTGACGAAGCACGTTGGATCAAGCGCTACCGGTCGTGCTGACCCGAGAAGAGGTTCGAGCCGTCCTCGGAAAGCTCGACGGCGTACAGGCCATCATCGCGAGTCTCCTCTACGGATCAGGCCTCCGGCTACTCGAGTGCCTCCGCCTGCGCGTCCACGACCTCGACCCCGATCGCCCCCCGATCGCCATCAAATCCTCGTCCGCGAGGCGAAGGGCCGCAGGGATCGGGCCACCGTGCTTCTGTCCTCGATGCGCGAGCCACCGCTCGCCCATCTCGAGCGCACGAGATCACTCCACGATGCGGATCGGCACCACGTCCATGAGACCGGCACCCAGCGTGCCATTCGAAGAGCCGCGGCCAGGGCGCAGCTGACCAAGCGGGTGTCTCCCCCACACCTTCCGACACTCGTTCGCGACGCATCTCCTCGAGGACGGCGCCGACATCCGGACCGTGCGGACCCTTCTGGGCCACAAGGACCTAAAGACGACGATGATCTACACCCACGTACTCGACCGCGGTCCGATGGGCGTGAGC
>JAFDEK010000189.1 GCA_019310385.1 Deltaproteobacteria bacterium | reverse complement strand
ATCCCCGCCACCAGGATCGCCCAGGAGGCGCGCTCGGGATCGCCGGTGCTCGCCTTGACGATGGCATAGAAGCCGGCGGCAAGGTTGATCGTGGTGAGCACGTGGGGCAGCAGCGCCGCCGTGTTGCCACGGCGCGGAAAGCGTCGCCCCGGGCGCCTGCTACGTCGACGCCGACGCCGGCGCCGGCCGCGTTTCGGGCCCCCGGGCTCTCCCGCTTCCGCCACGATCGGATCCTGATCCACCGCCTCGCCCTCTCCTACATCCCGGCTCAGTTCTTGGATCGGTCGACCAGTCGTCCTTCCTTGAGCCAGGGCATCAGGCCACGCAGCCTGGCCCCAACCTCTTCCATGGGATGCTCCGCCGCCTGCCGTCGCATGGCGTTGAAGGAAACGCCGCCGCTCTTGTTGTCCAGGATGAAGCGCTTGGCGAACTCTCCCGACTGGATGTCCGCGAGGACTTCCTTCATGCGCTCCTTCACACCGGCATCGATGACTCGCGGGCCACTCACGAAGTCGCCGTACTCGGCGGTGTTCGACACCGAGTAACGCATGTTCGCGACGCCATCCTGGTAGATGAGATCGACGATCAGCTTCACCTCGTGGATGCACTCGAAGTAGGCCATCTCGGGGGCGTAGCCCGCCTCGACCAGGGTTTCGTAGCCCGCCTTCATCAGCGAGGTGAGGCCGCCGCAGAGCACCGCCTGCTCACCGAAGAGATCCGTCTCGGTCTCCTCCTTGAAGGTGGTCTCGATGATGCCCGCGCGGCCGCCCCCGACGCCGCTGGCATAGGCCAGGGCCATCTGCAGAGTGTCGCCGGTGGGATCCTGGTGGACCGCTACCAGGCAGGGCAAGCCGCGACCCTGCTCGAAGTGATCTCGCACGGTGTGGCCAGGCCCCTTGGGCGCGACCATGAAGACGTTCACGTCCTCGGGCACCTGGATGGCCTGGAAGTGGATGTTGAAGCCGTGCGCCACCGCGATGTAGTTGCCGGCCTCGATGTTCGGCGCGACCTCCTCGCGATAGACGTCAGCGGCCAGCTCGTCGGGCAGGGTCAGCATGATGACTTCGGCCCGGCGTGCTGCGTCAGCCACGGTCGCGACCTCGAGACCGGCGCCCTCCGCCTTTGCCCAGCTCGCAGAATCCTTACGGAGCCCGACGACCACCTTGACTCCCGAGGCGTGGAGATTCTGGGCGTGAGCGTGGCCCTGGCTCCCATAACCGATCACCGCGACGGTCTTCCCCGCGAGCCGGCCCAGGTCGGCGTCCTTGTCGTAGTAGATATTCAGTGCCATGGGTGCTTCTTCTCCAGTCTCCACTCTCCCCGCCCTGCGGCGAGAGGCTTGTGCTGACAATGGGAGCGCGAACCGCCCCGGGGCCCCGGAATCGGCTTCCGCGAGCAGTGAGACAGACACAGAGGCTGGTCGCGGGGTCGCGCTAACCCCGCGAGGTTACGAAAGTTTTCGAAAAGTGTCAAAACACGAGGCCGCTGGGAGCCCCAGAGGCTCGTCCACCGCCACGGGTTCAGCCGGCATCCTCGAAGCGCCGGGCCGTGCGCGTCACCTCCGCCTCGGCCCGACGAACGTAGCGCGGCACCAGCTCAGCGGCCGTTCGCCCCTCGCCCGCCGCGAGCATGTCGGCGCCGAGGTGACCCACGACGGCGGCCCTGGGCTCCCCCGAATCCTCCGCTACGAGCTCGATGCCCGGCCCCCGCAGCGCACGCAGTCTCTCGCCGAGGAGCGCAACGCCCTCCCCTGCAACGAGACAGCGCTCGGGAAGCTGTTCGGCCAACTCCTCCACGGTGTAGACGCTCTCCCCGAGCACATCAGCCCGGGGCCGCCACAGCGCCTCGCTGCTGGCAAAGGCCGCCGCGTAGACCTCCTCGCGCTTCGCGTCGAGGGTCGCGACGATGGGAATCAGGGGATCGCGGCCCGCTCCCGTGCCCGCGGCAACGGCACGCAGGGCGGAGACTGCGGCAACCGGCGTGTCCGCTCCGAAAGCCAGGCCCTTCACCGTCGCGAGGCCCACCCGCAGGCTCGTGAAGGAGCCAGGGCCGATGGCGAGAGCAAAGCCCTGTACCTCCGACAGAGCGCAGCCGCCCTGCCCCAGCACCGCGTCCACGAGCGGCAGCAGGCACTCCGCCTGGTGTCGGCCCGCGTCCTCGGCCCCTTCGGCCAGGACATCACCGCCGCGCAGCAGCGCCACGCTCGCCGTACGGGTGGCCGAGCACAGGGCCAGGAGCAGAGATTCCGAAGCCAAGAGCTAGAGCCCCGTGCTGCGCAGCCACTCCACGAACGAGCTCCAGTGCCGCGAAAGGTCGTTCCAGAAGGCCAGGCCCATGAGCATGATGATCAGGGTGAGGCCCATCTGCTGCACCAGCTCGCGGCTGCGTACGGAGATGGGCGAACGCTTGATGCCTTCCACCGCGAAGATCAGCGCCTGCCCGCCGTCGAGGATCGGAATCGGAAGCAGATTCAGGATGCCGAGGTTGATGCTGATGAGAATCATGGTGCCGAGGTAGTGCTGCCAGCCCAGATCAAGGGACTTGCGCGCGATCTCGGCGATCCCGATGGGGCCGGCGAGCTGGTCGCTCCCCAGCTCGCCCGAGGCGAAGCGACTGAGCCCGCGCAAGAAGCGAGCCGTCTCGTCCACCGTCATCTCCGCCGCCTTGGGGATGGAAACGAGGGGATTGACGATCTTCTCGACGTACAGGCTGCCCGGCAGGGTGGCGAGCAGCTGGGTGATTCCGATGAGGTAGACCTTCTGGTCCATCCCCTCGATCTCGTAGGGACCCGGCACGGTGGTTTCTTTGGGTGCGATCTCGACGGTGTGGGTCGCTCCGTCCCGCGCGTAGGTGATCGCGAGGGGGCTCCCGCCGCTCGCCCGCACCGTCTCTGCGAAAGACGCAAAGCTGCCCACGGGTTTGCCTTCGACGGCCAGAATCAGGTCGCCGCTCTCGAGCCCCGCCGCCGCCGCGGGAAGCTCGGGATTGACGTCGTGGACCAGAATCGTCGCCGGAATCACGCCCAGTGCTGCGAGATCGCCGAGGGCGGGAACTCGCAGATCGAGGTTCTCGGTCTCTTCGCCCATGCGCCGCTCGATTCCGAACAAGACCTCCTCGGAGCCGGCCGCAGCGTAGAGGCGGCGCAGCGACTCCCAGTCCTCCACCTCCGCACCGTCCGCGCCCACGCGCATCACGCGATCGCCGGATCGCAGCCCGGCTGCCGCCGCAATGGCGTCCGCCTCCGGCACCCCGAGCAGTGCCGGCAAGCGCCGGTGTCCCAGCCCCACCCAGCCGACCTCGGCCGCCGAGCCGAACTCGTCGAGGCCCTTGCGGCTCGTGACCGGCAGCTCGACGCTCGCATCGACGCCCTCGCGCGCGTAGCGCAGCTCGAGCGCCTCGCCTCCGCTGGCGCGCACGGTCCGCTCGAATTCGTCCCAGGTCTCCAGCGCGACACCGTCCACTGCGAGCAGGGTGTCGCCGGCCTCGAGGCCCACCGAGCGCGCCGGTGAGCCTGCCTCCACCATTCCGACCACGGGAGAACGCTGAGGCAGGCCTACGCCCAGGACGATGACGAAGGCCGCGACGGGCAGCAGCAGGTTCATGGCCGGGCCCGCAAAGGTGATGAATAGCTTCTGCCAGGTGGGCTTGGCGTTGAGGTACTCGTCGGGGGCAGCGTCCTCGACCGCGTCCTCCTCCTCGCCCTGCACACCCGCCATCTGCTCCCCGAGCATCTTCACGTAGCCACCGAGGGGGAACCAGGCGACCACATACTCGGTGCCGCCGCGCACCCAGCGCAGACGCAGGTTCCCGATCCCGATCGGCGAGCCGAAGCCGAGGGAGAACTTCAGAACCCGCACGCCACACAGCTTCGCCGCCACGAAATGACCGAGTTCGTGGACGAAGATGAGAATCCCAAGCATGGGAATCACGGCGTAGAGGTAGTTGAACAAGCTCATGCCCCAGCGCTCTCCTCGAACCCGAGTCTTTCCTGTGCACGTCGCCTCGCCCAGGCGTCCACGGCGCGCACTTCCTCGAGACTCGTCACGATGCTACCCGCCCCCTCGGCGAGGTGCTCCTCCAGTACCGCGGCATTGGTGGACGCGATTGCTGGAAATGCGATTCGGCCCGCCAGGAAGGCCGCCACCGCGACCTCGTTGGCGGCGTTGAGCACCGCCGGCCCGGCCTCGCTCCCGTCCAAGGCCGCGTAGGCGAGATCCAGACAAGGGAAGCGCTTGCGGTCCGGCTCCTCGAAGTCCATGCGTCCCAGGGCCGCGAGATCGAGGCGCGGAAGGTCGAGCGCCACACGCTCCGGGTGGGCGATCGCCACCGCGATGGGAACCCGCATATCGGGCAGACCCAGCTGGGCCAGCACCGAGGTGTCCTTGTACTCCACCAGCGAATGGATGATCGACTGGGGATGGATGACCACGTCGATGCGCTCGGGCTCGATATCGAAGAGCCAACGCGCCTCGATGACCTCGAGGCCCTTGTTCATGAGGCTCGCCGAATCGATGGTGATCTTCGCCCCCATGCTCCAATTCGGGTGTTTGAGGGCTTCTTCGACGCTCGCCTGGGCGATACGCCCCGCCGACCACTCGCGAAAGGGCCCCCCCGAGCAGGTCAGGATGAGCCGCGAAACGTCCTCGCGCCGGCTCCCCTCGAGCGCCTGAAAGATGGCGCTGTGCTCGCTGTCGACGGGCAGGAGCGCGGCACCGTGGGCCTTGGCCTCGCGCAGTACGAGAGCCCCGGCCATCACCATCACTTCTTTGTTCGCCAGGGCGATGTCGCGGCCGGCCCGGATGGCGGCCAGGGTGGGCTCGAGCCCGACCGCGCCGACCAGCGA
>JAFDEK010000110.1 GCA_019310385.1 Deltaproteobacteria bacterium | reverse complement strand
CACCGATGCGAACCTCGCGCCCTGCCCGGCCCTCGGTGGTCGCCGCCGTGCAGTCGGTGAAGCGGGCCAGCATGGGCGCCACCTCGCCGAGGGGATGGCCGGTCACGTAGAAGCCCAGCAGCTCCTTCTCGTGGGCGAGTCGCTCGCGGTCCGTCCAGGGCGCGACGTCGGCGAGGGCCGGCTCGCTGATCGCTTCGGCGTCCGTCAGCCCGCCGAAAAGGTTCTCCTGGCCGATGGCGCGATCGCGCTGCTCGGCGGCCGCCCGCTCGAGGGCGACATCCAGGGTGCTCCAGACCGCGGCCCGGTTCTCGTGGAGGGAGTCGAAGGTGCCGCAGCGCACCAGGGCCTCCACGACCCGCCGGTTCACCCTGCGCCCGTCGACCCGCCCGGCAAAGTCGAAGAGGCTCTTGAAGCTGCCCTCGTCGGCGTTGCGCGCCGCGAGGATGTTCTCGATGGCCCCGGCCCCGACGTTCTTGATGCCCGAGAAGCCGAAGCGGATCGCACCCTCCACGACTCCGAAGTCCCGGTCGGACTCGTTGACGTCCGGCGGCAGGATCTCGATCCCGTTCTCGCGCACGTGGGCGATGTAGCGGGAGAGCCTGTCGTGGTTCACCGACTCGATGGTGAGCAGGGCCGCGAGGTATTCCGCTCGATGGTTCGCCTTGAGGTAGGCGGTCTGATAGGTGATCAACGCGTAGGCGGTGGAGTGGGCCTTGGGGAAGCCATAGCCGGCGAACTCGACGATGAGGTCGAAGACGTGGCCCGCCTCCTTCGCGTCGATGTCGTTCTTCACGCAGCCGTCGACGAAGCGAGCCCGCTGCTCCTGCATGACCTCGGCCTTCTTCTTCCCCATGGCGCGGCGCAGCAGGTCCGCTTCCCCCAGGCTGTAGCCCGCCATCCGCTGGGCGATCTGCAGCACCTGGTCCTGGTAGACGATGACGCCGAGGGTCTCTTCGGTGAGATCCTCGATGCTGGGGTGGAGGTAGGCGGTCTTCGTCGCTCCGCTCTTGCGCTTGACGTAGTCGTCCACCATGCCCGACTGCAGGGGTCCGGGGCGGTAGAGGGCGACGAGGGGGATCACCTCCTTGAAGGCCCGGGGCTGGAGCTTGATCACCAGCTCGGTCATCCCCGAGGACTCCACCTGGAACACGCCCTCGGTGTCGCCGGAGCAGAGCATGTCGTAGGTGGCCGTGTCGTCGAGGGGGATCGCGTTTGCGTCGAAGTCCTCGAAGCCGGGCTTGTTGCGGATCATGCGCTGGGCGTCGGAGATGAGGGTGAGGGTCTTGAGGCCGAGAAAGTCGAACTTGATCAGCCCCACCTGCTCGACGCAGTTCATGTTGTACTGGGACATGACGTCGCCGGACTTGGGGTCCTTGTAGAGCGGCACCATCTCGATGAGGGGCTGGGTGCCGATGACGACCCCGGCGGCGTGCTTGGAGGCGTGGCGGGTCAGCCCCTCGAGGCGGCGCGCGGTCTCGATGAGCTGGGCGATCTGGGAGTCCGAGTCCATGCGGGTGCGCAGCTCGGGCGACTGCTCGATGGCCTCGTCGAGATTGATGCCCAGCACCTCGGGCACGAGCTTGGCGATGCGGTCGACCTCGCCGAAGGACATGCCCAGCACCCGCCCCACGTCGCGGATGGCGGCCTTGGCCTGCAGAGTCCCGAAGGTGACGATCTGCGCCACCTTCATCTGGTCGAAGCGCCCGTCGAGCTCCTCGCCCTCGGGCCGCGGGCCGTCGTACTTCTCCGCCACGTAGCGGATCACCTGCTCCCGGCCGCGCATGCAGAAGTCGACGTCGATATCCGGCATGGAGATGCGCTCGGGGTTCAGGAAGCGCTCGAAGATGATGTCGTACTCGATGGGATCGACGTCGGTGATGTTCATCCCGTAGGCGACCAGGCTGCCCGCGGAGCTCCCCCGCCCCGGCCCCACCGGGATGCCGTTGGTCTTGGCGTAGTTGATGAAGTCGGCCACGATGAGGAAGTAGCCCGGGAAGCCCATCTGCTTGATGACACCGAGCTCGTGGTTCAAGCGATCGGCGTAGGTCTGCCGGACCTCGCTCTCGAAGGGCTCGTCGGGCGCCATGCCGAGCTTACCCCGCAAGCCCAGCCACGCCTGCTCTTCCATGACCTCGTCCAGACTCTTGCCGGCCGGCACCTGGTAGTCCGGCATGTGGTAGGTGCCCATGGGAATTTCGGCGTTGCAGCGCTCGGCGATCTCGAGGGTGTTCTCCACGGCCGAGGGGTGGTCGTGGAAGACCTCCCGCATCTCGTCGCCGTCCTTCACATAGAAGCCGTGGCCGTCGAAGCGGAAGCGCTTCTCGTCGGAGAGGTTCGCCGCGGTGCCGATGCAGAGCAGCGCGTCGTGATGGTCGTGGTCGTGGGCCTCGAGGTAGTGGGCATCGTTGGTGGCCACGAGGGGAATGCGCAGGTCCGACGACATCTTGATGAGCTCGGCGTTCACGACGTCCTGGTCCCCGATGCCGTGTCGCTGGAGCTCGAGGTAGTAGCGGTCGCCGAAGAGCTCCCGGAAATCCTCGGCCACCCTCCAGCCCCGTTCGAGCTCGCCCTGGACGATGGCCCGGGGCACGGGCGACGACAAGCAGCCCGAGGTGGCGATCAGCCCCTCGTGGCGCTTGCGCAGAAGGTCCATGTCGATGCGCGGCTTGTAATAGAAGCCCTCGAGATAGGCCTTCGAGACCAGATACATGAGGTTCGCGTAGCCGGTGTCGTCCATGGCGAGGAGCAGCAGGTGATTGATGGCGTCGAAGCCGTCCGCTGTCTTTTCCTTGCGCTCGCGGTCGAAGCGCGAGCCGCCGGCGAAGTAGACCTCGCAGCCGATGATGGGCTTGACGCCGTTGGCCCGGGCTTTCTCGTAGAACTCCACCGTGCCGAAGAGGTTGCCGTGGTCGGTCTGGGCCACGGCCGGCATGTTGAGCGCCTTGGCGCGCTCGAAGAGGGGGTTGTGCTTGATGGCGCCGTCGAGCAGCGAGTATTGCGTATGCAGGTGCAGGTGAACGAAAGGCTTCGGCACGCGCCCGCTACTCCCACTCGATCGTCGCGGGCGGCTTGGACGAGACGTCGTAGACCACCCGATTGATTCCCTTGACCTCGTTGATGATGCGATTGGAGATCTTCGCCAGCACCTCCCAGGGGAAGTGGACGAAGTCCGCCGTCATGGCATCGACGGAGGTGACGCAGCGCAGGGCCACCACGTTGTCGTAGGTGCGCGCGTCGCCCATGACCCCGACGCTGTGGACGGGGAGGAAGACCACCAGGGCCTGCCAGATGGAGTCGTAGAGCCCCGCCCGGCGAATCTCCTCGATGAGGATGGCGTCGGCCTGGCGCAGGGGAGTGAGGCGCTCGGCCGTGACCTCGCCCATGATGCGGATGCCGAGGCCGGGCCCCGGGAAGGGATGGCGCCCGACGGCCCGCTCGGGCAGGCCGAGGCTGCGCCCCACCTCGCGCACCTCGTCCTTGAAGAGCTCGCGCAGGGGCTCCACGAGCTCGAGGCGCATGTCCTCGGGCAAGCCACCCACGTTGTGGTGGGTCTTGATCGTCATCGAGGCCCCCTTCACCGAGACGCTCTCGATGACGTCGGGATAGAGGGTGCCCTGCACGAGGTAGTTCACCTCGCCCAGCTTCTCCGCCTCCTCCTCGAAGACCTCGATGAAGAGCGCGCCGATGATGCGCCGCTTCTGCTCCGGGTCCTCGACGCCCTTCAGCGCGGAGAGGAAGCGCTCGGAGGCGTCGACGCTGACGAGGTGCAGGCCGAGCATCTCGCGAAAGAGCGCCTCGACCTCGTGGGCCTCGTTCTCGCGCATCATGCCGTGGTCGACGAAGATGCAGGTGAGCTGATCGCCCACCGCCCGGTGCACCAGGGCCGCCGCCACCGAGGAGTCGACGCCGCCCGAGAGCCCGCACACCACCATGCCGTCGCCCACCTGGGCGCGAATGCCCTCGACGGTGGAGTCGATGAAGGCCTCCATGGTCCAGCTCGCCGCGCAGCCGCAGATCTTGTGCACGAAGTTCTCGAGCAGGACCGCGCCCCCTTCGGTGTGGACCACCTCGGGGTGGAACTGCACGCCCCAGATCGGGCGCTCCTGGTGACGCACGGCCGCGAAGGGAGAGTTCTCGCTGCGCGCGACGACCTCGAAGCCCGGAGGCAGCTCGAGCACCCGGTCGCCGTGGCTCATCCAGACCACCTGCTCCCGGCCCACGGGCAGGCCGGCAAAGAGTCGGTCTCCCTCGACGTCGATGTGGAGGTGGGCCCGGCCGTATTCGTGATCGTCGGCGCTCTCCACCCGGCCGCCGAGGCGGTGCACCATGAGCTGCAGGCCGTAGCAGATTCCGAGGATGGGCAGGTCGAGCTCGAAGACCGCGGGATCCACGTCCGGGGAGCCCTCTTCGAGGACACTCGAAGGGCCACCCGAGAGCACGATCCCCGAAGGCCGCCAGGCCTCGATCTCGTCGAAGGTCATGCTGGCGGGATGGATCTCGCAGAACACGTGCTGCTCGCGGATGCGCCGGGCGATGAGCTGGGTGAACTGGGAGCCGAAGTCCAGGATCAGGATGCGGTCGCTGTGAGGGTCGCTGTGCGGGTCGCCCAATGCCTCAGTCGATCCTGTAGTTCGGGGCTTCCTTGGTGACGATCACGTCGTGGACGTGACTCTCCTGAAGCCCCGCCGAGGTGATGCGGACGAAGCGCGCCTTGCTGCGTAGCTCGCCGAGATCCGCCGCGCCGCAGTACCCCATGCCCGCGCGCAGTCCGCCATAGAGCTGATGAAGGTTGCTCGAGAGACTGCCCCGGTAGGGCACCCGTCCCTCGATGCCCTCGGGCACGAGCTCGTTCTGCTCCACGTCGGACTGGAAGTAGCGGTCGCGACTGCCCTGGGCCATGGCGCCGAGGGAGCCCATCCCCCGGTAGACCTTGTAGGAGCGTCCCTGGTAGAGCACCACCTCGCCCGGTGATTCGTCGGTGCCCGCGAGCAGAGAGCCGATCATTACCGTCGAGGCTCCGGCCGCGAGCGCCTTGACGACGTCCCCGGAGTACTTGATGCCCCCGTCGGAGATGACCGGGATGCCCGACCGGTTCGCCATCTGGGCCGCATCCTGTACGGCGGTGAACTGGGGCACGCCGACGCCCGCAATCACCCGGGTGGTGCAAATGGAGCCCGGCCCCACCCCGATCTTCACTGCCGCGACCCCGGCCTTGATGAGCGCCTCGGCGCCCTCGGCCGTCGCCACGTTGCCCCCGATGATGGGGAGCTCGAGGAAGGTGCCGCGCAGATCGCAGATGGCCTCGAGCACCATATTCGAGTGACCATGGGCGGTGTCGACCACGATGACGTCGACGCCGGCATCGACCAGCGCCTGGGCGCGCTCCAGGCGGTCCGGCCCCACGCCGATGGCGGCGCCGCAGCGCAGGCGCCCGAGCCCGTCCTTGCAGGCGTTGGGGTAGCGCTCGGTCTTCTCGATGTCCTTGATGGTGATGAGCCCGCGCAGGTTGCGCTCGCCGTCCACCACGAGGAGCTTCTCGATCCGATACTTGTGGAGCAGCTCCTTGGCGGTCTCCATGTCGGTGCCCGGGGGCACCGTGACGAGCTCTTCCGTGGTCATCACCGACGAGATCTCGGCGTTGGGATCCCGAGTGAAGCGCAGATCCCGGTTCGTGAGGATCCCCACGGCCTTGCCCTCGCGAATGACGGGCACGCCGGAGATGTTGTAGCGGGCCATCACCTCGAGGGCCTCGTAGATACGCTGCTCGGGCCGCATGGTGATCGGGTCGACGATCATGCCCGACTCGGAACGCTTGACCTTGTCGACTTCGCCCGCCTGGGCGGCGACAGGCATGTTCTTGTGCACGATGCCGATGCCGCCGTTCTGCGCCATGGCGATGGCGGTCTCGTTCTGGGTCACCGTGTCCATGGCGGCCGAGACGACCGGCGTATTCAAGGAAATCTCGGGGGTGAGCTGGGTGCGGAGATCGGCGTCGCCCGGCAGGATCTGGGACTCGCCGGGCACGAGGAGAACGTCGTCGAAAGTCAGGCCTTCTCGTATTCGGCTCTCGATCATCGTTCGTCCAATCGTGGAACAGCCGATCGTGAAAAGATCATGGAAAGCTCAGCGATATCGTACTTCCGCTGCTCCCGCTTGGCGGCAGAGTCTACGGCCGAGAATGGTAGGGGTCAACCGGCCCGGGGGCGGTGACGTGGATCACGCGCCCCGCGCGGAACGTCGCCCAGCGATGCGATCGAGATCCCGGCGCAGCAGGCCCGCCAGGTCGCCGATGACCGCCTCCGCGAGGCGGCAGGCGGCGCGCGGCGCGTCGTCGGCGAGACGTCGGAAGGCCATGCGCGAGAGCAGCAGCAGATCACACTCACTCTCCGCCGTCGCGCTCGACTCGCGGGCTCCGATCACGAAGATGGACAGGGCCCCGAGGTGCTCGCCGCCCCGCAGTCGCACCTCTGTGTCGCCCCTGGCCCCGATCAGCCGGACGCTGCCCGAGACGATGAGCACGAGGCCGTCCGCCTCATCCCCCTCGCAGAAGATCGCCTCGCCTTGCCCGACCACGCAGGGCTCGAGGAGGTCGGCGAGCGCTTCCCGCTCCTCCTCGGTGAGCTCCTGCAGGAGCGCAAAGGCCTTGAGATCCAGAGCCTCGTGCCCGGCGCGATTCACGGGACGACTCTGGCGAAGAGGCTCCTGAGCAGAGCGGCCGGCTCCTTGCCGCTCTCGAGGGGCAGCAGGAAGAGCGATGCCTCGTCGATCAGGGAGAGATTCTCACGCAGCTCGTCGGGGGCGACGCGCTCACCCTTGGGAAGCATCATCACGTGCAGCGTGCGCTGCCGCGGCAGCTTCCCGAGAATCCCGGAGATCGCCTTCAGCTGCTGGGAAGCCTGGGTGACGGGACCCGAGAGAAGGAAGAGCGTCCCCAGCGCGCCGTACCCCGCCAGGGGCCAGAGGGGCGCGAAGCGCTCCGCGGACGGAATCTGCAGCAGATCGATCTGGACCTCGTCGTTGCTGCGAACCCGCGCCACCGGCGTGATGACCGCGCCCGAAGGCGCCTGGCGAGCCATGGCGGGGTCGATCTCGACGTCGGGAGTGGCGCTCAGCAGACGCGCGAAGTCGGAGATCGCAGTGGGCTCCGAAGCCACGACCAGGAGCTTGCCGCGCACGGTCCGGCCCCCGCGTGGGCTCGCGGCGTGCAGGAAGTCCCGCAGGCGGCGCACCTGACTCTCGTCGAAGAGGCCCTCTGCTGGGGCGGCGGGCGCGGGCGGCTCGATGCGGGCCTGGGATATGCGGACGATCTCCCGCTCTTCCAGGGTGCGAAGGGTGCGCAGGACCTGATAGTCGGGAAAGGAGCAGTGGTCCACGACGTCACCAACCCGCGGGTAGTGCTCCAGCAGGAGGAGCACCTCCTGGGTCAGCGGGTGGACGATGCTGGGGAGCTGCGCGCTCTTCACGCAGAGCTTCACCTGGGAATCCAGAGGGGGCAGCTGCGTCGCCAGACGGTCCCACTCGGCGAGCTGCCGCACGCCCTCGCCGAGCAGCGCACGGGTCGGAGCGATGATCTTGGGCGGCACGTCCCAGCGCCCGGGCGCGAAGCAGAATCGCCCGTCGCGCCAGGCCAGCAGACGGAAGAGAGCCTTCTCGCCTTCGACGCGGCCCGTCTCCGCCTGCAGTACCTCGCCGTCGCGAATCAGCAGGGTGCCCCGGTCGCCCGTGGTCTCGAGCCCGCTCAGATCCTCGCCCGAGCGCACCAGCTCGAGCTGCCCGCTCTTTTGATTGAGGTTGAAGAGCTGCAACAGATCCGCCAGGGGCAGCTGGTCGAGCCTCCCCTCGGCCTGACCCTCTTCGGTCGCGGCGTCCACGTCCTCGATGCGTCCCTGCTTGCGGATCACCGCTTCCAGGGTCTCGACGATGACCTCGTCGCTGGCCGTGACGGGCAGCTGCACGTCTCCCACACCACTCGCCCCGTCGGGGTCCTCGCCCAGGAAGATGAAACGGATGGCCCGGGTTCGGGGATTGGCGCGCAGGATGTCCGCCAGCTTCGCCCCCTCGACCAGGGGCAGGTCGGCCTCGCAGATCACCAGCGACGGGCGCCGCTCCAGGGCGACCTCGATGGCGGTCGCTCCGTCGGGCACCATCTCGCTGGGCAGCCCCGCGGTGCGGCAAGCCACCGCGATACGTTGCCCGCGCCCCGCGTTCCCGTGGGCGATCAGTACGAGGCGGCTGACCTGGTCGGCGATCGCCGCCGCTGGATCGTTCGGCGACTCGGTGAGCAGCTCTACCTGCGTGTCGGTCTGCGGATCGCTCATGTAGACGCTCCCAGCGGCAGACCGAGATCGCGCTGCAGCTGGAGGGCCAGCTGCTCCACGAGCGCTCTGTCCGATGTGTGAAAGAGGGACAGCCCGTCCTTCTTCGCCTCGTCACCGGTCACCATCGCGTAGGCGGGACCATCGCCGTAGTAGACGAGGAAGGGGCGCGCGGTGCCGGCCCGGCGGGTCGTCACCCGGGTGACTGGACCCGCCTGCCTGGCGACGTTCGGGTCTTCCTCGACCAGGATGATCTCCGTTCGGGTCTCCGTTTCCCGCAGGCGCTCCAGTCCCTCGCACACCACCCGCTGCATGCGGGCGCCGGGCGATACGAAGAGAAGCCCGCGGTCACGGGGACGCCGCTCGACCTCGTCGATAACGAAACGCGCGATCTCCCCCGGCATCTCCAGCGCTCCCACATCTCCCTCTGCAACGAGGGCGTCGAGCATCTGGGAGAAGGGATTCCCCGCCAGGTCCAGGCTCCGCAGCAGGCTGTCCCGGTGCTCATCGACACGCTCGGCGAGCACCCGCTCGAGAGATTCGAGCTGGGTGCCGTCGCCGGGGTAGCTCGCCGTGGCCATGATGAGCTCGATGCGCTCGTCCTGGCGGCGGCCGAGCAGGTCGCTCTCCGTCACGATGTCGCGCACGCGCTGACTGAGCACGGAGGCCCCGACGGCGTCGGTCTCGGGGAGCAGAATCCGGTAGCGGCTCTCGCTCTCCGACGCGAGCAGATCGGTGCCGCGCAACGCTCCCCCGATGTGCTCGACCAGCTCTTCGACCCATTGGGTGAACTGGTTGTCGCTGCCGCGCCGGCGCAGGTCGCCCAGGGGACCGGTGACGATCTGCACGACCGAGAAGGGCCGGCCGAAGCGGCTGGCCTTCTGGATCTCGTTGCGTACGGCGTCCCTGAAGTAGGCGTCGGTGTAGGTGCGCGTCGTCGGATCGCGGAAGGAGCGCCGCTCGAGGGCGCGGAAGCGCAGGGCATTGACGATGGCGTTGGTCCCGAAGCCGATGAACTTCTCGGCGGCCGCCCGGGCGTGATCGCCGAAGGGCCTGCCGTCGAGAGGATCACTGAGCCGCGCAACGCCCAGCAGGCCGCTGCCGGAGCGGATGGGAACGTAGAGCGCGACGCCCTGCCCGCTTCCTTCGCCGGGGTGCGGCATGACGACGCTGCGCCCTTCGTTGATCTGCTCCACGAAGGCCTCGCCCAGCTGTTCCAGCACCAGCTCCTCGGACTCCTCCTCGACGCGGATGAGGCCCCGCGCGCCGACCATGACGAGCCGGCTCTCTCCCAGATCCTCGGCGACCCAGAGCACACCGCCCTGGGCCCGAGTCTCGAGACACAGGCTCTCGATCAGGCGATCGGCCAGGGGCTGCAGAGCCAGAGTCGAGAAGAGCCCGATGGCCCGCTCGTAGAGCGAGAGCACACCCATGTACTCGAGGTTCTCGGCCATCAGCCGCGCGTGCTCGTCGCGCAGGCGCCGCCGCTGGAGAATCCTCTCGAGGGAATCCGTGAGTTCTTTGCGGCCGAAGGGCTTGAGGATGTAGTCCGTGGCGCCCTGCTTCATGGACTGAACGGCGGTCTGGACGTCGACCACGCCAGTCACCATGACGATTTCCTGCTCGGGCAGCCGCTGCTTGATCTGCTCGACGAGCTGGGTGCCGTCGATGTCCGGCATGACCAGGTCGGTCACCACGATGTCGAAGGGCTCGCGCTCGAGCAGGTGGAGGGCATCTTCGGCGCTCGCTGCGGTCTGGACCGCGTAGCCCTCCTCGCTCAGAAGCCCCTCGATCAGCTCGCGGAAGTAACGCTGATCATCGACTGCAAGAACCCGCGCTTTGGCCATTCGCCAACCTCACCTGAGGCGGGAGATCTGTCGGCCCCCCAGCCTTGGTTCGGAACGCGATCAGGATACGAGGGGCAAATCCCCTGCCTGCCCCTCGAGGACCACATTCCGCGATCTCTCATCGGCGAGACGTGAGCTTCCCTTCAGGGGAGATGGCGGGGAAGAGAGGGAGATTTCCGGGGCGGCGAGCTCGCCGATCAGCGAGTGCGGGGTGGCCTCGACGAGGACCACCTTCAGTTTGCTGCCCGGCTGCGGCGCCAGTTTGCTGCCCGGCCGCGGCGCCAATACGCTGCCCGGCTGCGGTGCGGGGCTTGCCCCGCGCTGGGCGTCGGCCGCCAGATTGACGTTCACCAGGCGGTGGTGGGGATCCCGGCCGCTGAGCTGGCCACCCCCCCGGCGGCTCTCGCCCTCTACCAGTATTTCTACAACGGCTCCGACCCTGCTGCGATGGTGAGTGAGGGTGAGCCCGCGCTGCAGCTCCTGGAGGCGTGCGAGGCGCCGCTGAGCCTCTTCGCCGCCCAGGCCCTCCTGGCCGAGTTGCTCGGCCCCGGTTCCGGGCCGCGGGGAGAATTTGAAGCTGAAGCTATCCACGAAGCCCGCCTCGTCGACCACCTCGAGGGTCTCCGCGAACTGGCTCTCGCTCTCGCCCGGGAAGGCGACGATGACGTCGCTCGTGAGCGCGATGTCCGGGCGCGCCTCGCGCAGGCGCAGAACGATGTCGAGGAACTGCTCGCGGGTGTAGCGCCGGCGCATCCGCTCGAGCACCTCGTTCGAGCCGCTCTGCAGGGGCAGGTGTACATGGGGGCAGAGGGACTCGAGCTCCCCGTGGGCGCGGATCAGCGCATCGTCGAAGAAGAGGGGATGCGGGCTCGTGTAGCGGATCCGCTCGATCCCGGGAATGGCGTCGATCCGGCGCAGCAGCTCTGCGAAGGCCACGGTGCCTGCGCTCTCGCTCTCCCCCCGGCGCAGGTCGTGGCGCCCGTAAGCGTTCACGGTCTGGCCGAGGAGGGTGACCTCCCGGACGCCGCGCTCCGCCAGGACCTCGACCTCCCGCAGGATCGCGCTGGCGGGGCGGCTGATTTCGCGGCCCCGGGTCAGGGGCACGATGCAGAAGCTGCAGTACATGTCGCAGCCCTCCATCACGGTCACGAAGGCTCGGCCGGCCTGGGGCCCCTCGTAGGCGGGGTGCCGCTCGGGCAAGTCGAAGCGCGCCTGGGAGCGGTTCTCGTCGACGCGCACCGAGCGGTCGCCCTGCTCCGCGGCGTGTGCCATGGCGGGGACCAGGCGCACGTTGTGGGTTCCGAAGACGAAATCCACCTGGGGGAAGCGCTTCATCACGCGATCCCCGACTTGTTGGGCCACACAGCCGCCGACTCCTACGCTGCGGCCGGGCCGCTCCGCCTTCCAGACGCCGAGCCTGCCAAGATCGCTGTAGAGCTGGTTCTCCGCCTTGTCTCGGATCGAGCAGGTGTTGATCAGCAGCAGGTCGGCGTCATCCTCGCTGGGTGCCGCCGTGTAGCCGGCGTGGTGCAGCAGATTCTCGATCTTCTGGGAATCGTGGACGTTCATCTGGCACCCGTAGGTGCGGATGACGAAGCTGCGGGACGGGGCCACGGGGAATCCTCGGAGGGGGTCTCTGGAACGGGGCCGGAGCCTAGTCGATGGCACCCCCTCCACCAAGAAACACCTCGCCATCGAAGCCCGCACCCACGACTAAAGTGAATGCGCGAAATATTATCTATCTATTTGCTTTTGCAGTATTTTTACAGTTATACGTCAGATACATAGGCTTTTGCAATTGACAAAACCAAACGCGGCTTCATAATGAATTCATAACGGAGTTCACCGCGAAATCGCCGCAGGAAAACTGAGTCGAGTCGGCGAGATCGTTAACAAAAGGAATTACAGGTTTCAGGTTCTGGAGTGGCGGTGGATTGGCCATTTCTTCGGAAATGTCCAACCTCTCACCCCCCATAAACGAGTCCACCGCCTCTCCCCCTGAGAAACGCCCCGTCGGCCTAGCCGGCGGGGCGTTTTCTGTAGGCTAGTCTGCAGTGGGATGCCGCGGTTCCACTACGAGCGACTGAGCGATCGCAGCGCCAACTACTTGGCCAGCGAGACCCCGCGCGCCTTCGCCCACGCGTCCTCGATCCAGGTGTTCGAGGCGGGGCCCCTGGCCCGCGAGGACGGCGGGGTCGATATGGCGGCGATCCGCCGCGCCATCGAGGCGGCCCTGCACCGGCTGCCTCGCCTGCGCCAGGAGCTGCTCTGGATCCCCTTCGAGCAACACCCTGTCTGGGTCGACGACGGGAACTTCAACCTCGCCTACCACTTGCGCCACACGAGCCTGCCGAAGCCCGGCGGCTTTGCCCAGCTCGAGGAGATGGCAGCGCGCATCATGGCCCAGCGCCTGGACCGCGCACGCCCGCTCTGGGAATGTTGGGTGCTCGAGGGACTGGAGGGCGGCCGCTTCGCGCTGCTGATGAAGACCCACCACTGCATGATCGACGAGGCGGGCGCCGACCTCTTGGAGGTGCTGCTCTCGACGAACCCGGAGACATCCGAGCCCGAGGCCCGGAGCTTCACTCCGCGACCTCCACCCTCGATTCGCGAACTCATGGTCGAGGAGCTGCTGCAGCAGGCGAGGCTGCCGCGGAGCGCCCTCGAGCGCCTGCGCCGGCTCGCAGCCGACCCGGACCAGCTGGCGCGACAGCTGAGGGCGCAGGCGACGAGCGCCGCCGAGCTACTCGGCTACACGCTGCGCCCGGCGATGGACACGCCGCTGAACGGGCTCATCGGTCCCCACAGGCGCTTCAAGGGCATCTCTGTCTCCCTGGACGACGCTCGTGCGATCCGGCGCGCCCTGCAGGGGAAGATGGTCGATGTGATCCTGAGCACCGTGGCCGGCGCCTTGCGCGGCTACCTCGAGCAGCACCTGGTAAGCCCCTCTGCCGTCGACTTCCGGGTCGGGACGCCGGTGGGGCTGGCCGCGGGCCGCTCGGGCGAGCGCATGACGGAGTGGATCATCGAGCTGCCGGTCTGGGAGAAGGATCCGGTGGCTCGCTTCCGGCAGGTCCGCGAGGCGACCCGCAAGCAGGCCGACAGCCGCAGCGCCGTGCCCGCGCGCATGCTGCTCGACGGCGAGACCTGGTTCGGCAGCCGCCTGCTCTCGCTCGGGGCACGCACCCTCGAGAGCCACACGCCGGTCAACATGACGGTCATCAACGCCCCCGGCACCCAGGTCCCCCTCTTCTTCGAGGGTGCGCGGCTGCTCGAGACCTACGGGCAGGTGCCGCTGCGCGACGACCACGGGCTCGGCATCGCGGTGATGAGCTACGACGGCCGGCTCTTCTTCGGGCTGAATGCCGACTTCGACCTGGTTCCCGATCTCGACTTCTTCGGGGAGGCCCTCGAGCGCTCCTTCGAGGAGCTGCGCCGAGCCGCGGGGGCCGCGCAGGCACCCGGGCCCGACTGACGCGCCTCGCTGGGGAAGAACTCCCGCCGCGGCGCTACGCCATTCCCTACGCCATGCCCGCCGAACGCACACAGCGCTCGACGAAGTCGGGCACGCTCGGGTGCATCATTCCCAGCACGTGGCCGCTGGGGAACCAGTAGATCTCCGGCCGCTCCCAGTGCCGCCAGAGCGCCCGGGCGTGGTTGGGACGGACGACGCGGTCGGCCGTTCCCGCGCAGATGAAGCGCCGCTCGCGCGCGACCCGGGGCTCGAGAGAGAGCGGCGACACGACCCGGGTGATCGCCCGGAAGGCGGCCCAGTCGATCTCGAACTCCCGCTCGTAGGTGCGAAAGATCCAGGGCTCGTTGTCGTGGGCCGCGGAGGCGAGGTCCACCATGGGTATGGAGGCGATCACGCAGTCGAGCTGGGTGTCGATCGACGCGGTCAGCGCGCTCAAGTAGCCGCCCAGCGAGATGCCGTAGAGGCCGACCGCCTTCGGCTGGCGCTTGCGCACCCAGGAGAGCGTACGCCGGATGTCCCACACCGCGTGGGCGAAGGCGTGCACCAGGTTCACGAAGTCGGTGTCGATGAGCTCGATCCCGCTCAGCATTCCGCCGCCACGCGGGCCGTGCAGGGGGAGACAGGGGAAAATGAGATTGAGGCCCAGGTCCTCGTGGAGCCGCTTCGCCGCGAAGCCATTGAAGTTGATCAGCGGCGTCCCCATGGCGAAGCCGTGCACGCACACCAACCAGGGCCGCGGACCGCCCGGGTGCTCGAGCACGTAGGCGTGGGACATCCGGTTCTCTTCCCGCGCGAGCCACTGCTCTCCGCCGGGCTCCCCGGGATGGGGTTGGTATTCGCTGATCCAGCTGACGTGCTCGTAGGGCTGGCGGCTGCTGCCCGACCAGGTGCTCTCCTCGGCGCTGCTCCACTCCTCCACGGGCGGCGGCGCCGGGTAATATCCGGCCGGCTCCCGGATCCAGCCTCGCTCGTCGAAGAAGTCGCGCAGGGCCGCAGCCTCGCCGTTGAGCTTCCGCACCGCCTCGGGCGTGGGCACACCGGTGAGCACGCTGGTCACGGCGGTGAAGCTGCGATCGAGGACCGCGCCGAGGGCGAGCTTCCAGGAGGGCTCCGCCCCGGGAACCTCCTCCCACTGGGAGGCTCCACGATACGCACTCCAGCCCTCGGAGATCAGCGGGCCCAGCCGAATACCCGGGGCCGCAAGCCAGTCCAACAGGTCCATGGCGTCCTCCCCACCATTCTAACCCGTTTAGAGGACGATCTGGTCGACTATGCGGGAGAGTTGGCGGAGGTTGCGGACCTCCTCGACGATGTCGCAGTGGGGCGTGTAGCGGTTCATGACGCTGTCGCCGAAGCCCCAGGCGCTCGGGCTCTCGGGGTTCAGCCACACCACGTTCTTCGCCTTGTTGTGAATATCCCGCAGGCACCATGCGCGGTCGTCGTTGTAGTTGTTCCGGGCGTCACCCAGGATGAGCACGGTCGTCTTGTTGTCGATTGCGGACAGGTGGTTCTTCCAGAACTCGTGGAAGGCCATACCGAAGTTCGAGCGCGTGTAGACGTTGATGACCTCGCCGCCGTCGAGGGCCTTCTCCACCGCGGTATTCACCTCCGAGTCCTTGAAGACCTGGGTCACCTCGCCGAGCTC
>JAFDEK010000109.1 GCA_019310385.1 Deltaproteobacteria bacterium | reverse complement strand
AAAGGGAGAGCATCGGAATCGCGTTGTAGCCCGCGCCCGGCCTGCCGAACTGGCCCGCCAGCGCAAACACCAGCAGAATGCTCCGCTCCATCTCCATGCCGTGGTAGAACTTCGAGAAGTTGGTCTGGCTGATGTTCGAGCACGCCCTCGCGTTGGCGATGCGTCTGGCCAGGTTGCGCACGTTCGTGGCACCGACGCCCGTGATCCCGGCGGTCTGCTCCGGCCTGTAGTCTTCGAGCTGCACCTTGGTGCGCTCGAAGACCGTAGTGACCTTCACCGTGCCTTCGCGGGTCTCGACCTCGAAGACTCCCTCCAGCGCCGGCTCGATGCCCTCGAGAGCCAGGCTGCTCTTGGGGGCCTCGACGACCCTCTGCCTGGCGGCGTCGAACACGTAGAACACATCCTCCGCACCCCCTGCGCTCATGTCGCGTTCGCGCAGGAATTCCTCGGTGTCGAGGCGCACCAGCAGCGGCATGTCCGTCTGCTCGGCCATGAACTCGGGCTTGTAGAGCTTCTCCTCGACGATGACCTGGGCCATCGAGAGTGCGAGCGCAGCATCGGTGCCGATGTTGACTGGCACCCACTCGTCGGCGTGAATCGAAGAGGGGTTGAAGTCGGGCGCAATGGTAACCACGTAGGCACCGTTGTAGCGGGCCTCGTAGATGAAGTGTGCGTTGGGGATGTGGGTGTAGTTCGGGTTGCCACCCCAGATCAGGATCAGGTCGCTGTAGTGAAGGTCGTCCATGGAGCTGGTGGATGAGAGCTTGCCGGTGGTCGTGGTCACGCCGGGCATGTGATCGCCCATCTCGGTCGTGTTCTCGAGGATGGGGGTGTCGAGCGCAAGGGCGCTGCGCGTCAGGCCCAGGCCGTGACAGCCGTTGCTCGACGACGAGCCGAGGTCCCAGTAGATCGAGCCGGGTCCGTGCTCTTCCGAGATCATGGTGTCGACGAATTGGTCGGCGATCTCGCTGAGCGCCTGGTCCCAGCTGATGCGCTTCCACTTTCCTTCACCGCGCTCGCCAGTCCGCTTGAGCGGCGCGGTGAGGCGCGATTGGTCGTACATCCGGTCGCTGAAGCAGCCTCCCTTCTGGCAACCGCGGGGATTGAAGTCCGGCACCTCGGGGTTGACTTGCTCGTAGTTGGCGACCTGCTCCTCGCGCCAGACGATGTCATCCTTGACGTAGACGTTCCACGCACAGCGTTGATAGCCGCAGTTGGCAAAGTGAGTCCCCTTGACCACACGATCCCAGGTCCATTTCTTCGCGTAGATGTCCTTGAGGTCGCCATAGTGGACCTTCGTGAGAGTCGCGGCCCCGTCCGTGTCCACGGGGCTGTCGCCTCTTCCGCAGGCGGAGAGATTGAAGAGCGACAAGGCTGCCGTACCGGCGGTCGCCTGAAGGAATCTTCTTCGGGTCAGGTCTGCTTCCACGATATTGTCCTCGCTAAATCCGGTCGCTCTCGACCGGAGGCCGACTGCCGGCCCTAGTCTGGGGCCGGGAGTTCCATCAACCTGGCCAACAAGCGGCTCACGGTGTTGTTGCGTTCGAAGGCCAGGCCATTCTCCGTCGGCATGAACCCAAAGTGAACCAGTTGCTGGGCGATCCGCATCATCAACATGCTGAAGTGGGTGGCCGCGAAGATTTCGTAGTAATCGAGGTTCTCGACGCTGCGCCCCATCCGCTCCTCATAGCGAGCCACCGTCTCCTTGCGTGAAGGGAGCCCCGGAATCCGCGGCGTTTCGACCCCCTCGCTGTGGTGGCGGTCGAGAAAGAGCCACCAGGCAAGATCCTGCTCGGGGTCGCCGAGGACGGCCATCTCCCAGTCCAGGACCGCGACGCATTCGCCCTGGCGAAAGATCATGTTCCCGATGCGGGAATCGCCCCAGACGATGCTCGGAGTCTCGGGCTCGTCTGGCTTGTTCTCCACGAGCCAGCGCAAGGCGGGCTCGATCGTGGGATGGGGAATCCCGCGCGCCGCCCAGTCGTAGTAGCTCGCGATCGAGTTGAGCTGCTTCGTGAGGGGGGTCTCTCCGGGCGAGCTGCACTCCAGGAACCCCATTCCCAGGGCGGCCCAGTCGAGCTTGTGGATATCCACCATGGTGTGCAGGCAGCTCCACCACACCTTCTGCTGCTCCGCCTCCGGGGCTTCCTTGAACCAGCCCTCCATGTGATAGGAGGGATTGTCGGGGGGGATCTGACCCTCGACCTTTTCCATCACGTAGAACGCAGCGCCCAGCACGCTCGTATCGTCTTCGATGCTCAGCAGCGCCGGTACCGGGATCGAGGTCTTCCTGCCCAGGATGTCCATGATGTTGTATTGCAGAGAGAGATCGTACTCGCGGAAGACCCCTGGACCCGTGGGCTCGATGCGAACCACGTAGCCCGCCTTTCTCGCCCTGCCTCCTTCGTCCCAGTGCAGGTCGAAGAGGAGTGTGTCGTTCGAGAATCCCGTTGCTGAAGGCTTGGCCAGGCCGACGACCTCCAGGTTGCGGGCGCCGGGCAGGTGTTCCTGCAGCCACGGGGTGAGCTGCTTGGCGGTGAGGTCGAGATCGCGCTGGGGTAGTTCGGGCATCGCTAGAATCTTCCTTCTCTTCTCGAGCCTTCTCGTAGGGCCTGAGACCCCGAAGGCGGTGGCTTCTTCGAGAGACAGTTCAGGGAGCTTCGTGCGTCTCCTCTTGCATCCACAGCCTGCGGGTCACCGCGCTGAGGAAGTCGGCCTGCTCGCGAATCGCGGATCGCGCCAGGGGGTCCTTGCCGAGTACCTCCCGGTGAATGGGCGCCATGGTGAAGTAGCCGATGAGCATGTTGTTGATCCCGATGATCAACAGGCGAAGCTCTGCGGAAGACCAGCCACCCGCGTCGCTGACCGAGGGCATCAGTCGCCTCGCCTTGCGAAAGAGGGGGCGGTAGAGCTTGTCCAGGAGCTTCTCGAGCTGGTCTCCGCCGGCCAGGGCTTGCATCTGAATCAGGCGCGGGAGATTGGGATGATCCGCCAGGTGCTGCATGATCTGCTCGATCTGCTCACGGCCAGACCGGGCCGACCAGCCGGAGTCGACGAACTGGTCGAGGGCGGCGAAGAAGGGCTCGAAGAGGCGCTCGAGCACCGCTTCGTAGATCTTCTCCTTGCTTCCGTAGTGCTTGTAGAGGCTGGGGGTTCGGATCTCGACCCGGTCGGCGATCTCGCTCATGGAGCTGCCTTCGAAGCCCTTTGCGGCAAAGAGCTCTTCGGCGGCGTCCAGGATGCGGTCGGCGGTGTGCGGGTTGGTATTAGACAGCGGGCGGCACCTCGAGCGAGCCGAATCAGAATAGGCTAATGATCATTAGCCTGCAAGGTGGAGGGACCTGTCTCAGCCGCGCCACCAGGATCCCCGCATCAACCCCCGTCCCGGCCCACTCCTTGCCCCAACGCCCTCCGCACCGTCTCCGCCGCCATCGCCTGCACCCGCCCCGCCCGCTCCGGGGACCCCATCAACCCATGCAGCCCCTGCTCGCGGTGCAGCCTGACCTCCACCCCCGCCGCCTCGAGCGCGTGCGCATAGGCCTCGCCCTCGTCGCGGAGCGGGTCGAAGTGCGCCGTCACGACGAGCGCAGGAGGGAGGCCGCTCAGGTCGTCAGCAAGCAGCGGACTCACGTAGGGGTTCGCACGCTCGGCCGGCTCCGGCACGTAGGCCGCGAACATGCTCTCGACCTGCGAGGTCTTGAGCACGTAGGCGTCGCCAGCCTCCTGGTAGGAGGGCCACTGGCTTCGTCCGCTCAAGTCCACGGCGGGCACGAAGAGGTATTGGAATGCGATGCGCGGGCCGCCTTCGTCTCGCGTTCGCAGCGCGAGGGCTGCGGCGAGGTTGCCGCCCGCGCTCGCGCCGCCGATTGCGATTCGCTCGGGGTCGCCCCCGAGCTCGGACGCGTTCGCGTGCATCCAGCGCAGCACGGCTGCGCAGTCGTCGAGCGCGGCGGGAAAGGGGTGCTCCGGCGCGAGCCGGTAGTCCACGCTGACTACGATCGCGCCCGTGGCGGCGGCGAACCCGGTCGTCACCGCATGAAAGGGGAAGCCGTTGCCCATCCACCACCCACCGCCGTGGATGTCGAGGTAGAGAGGGAGCGGCAGCGGACCCGGTGCCTCGGGCCAGTAGATGCGAACAGGGATGGCGTGCCCGCCCGGGCCCGGAAGCGCGCGGTCTTCGATCCGCGCGAGCGGCGTCTCCGGGACGAAGGAGAGCATCTGCTCGACCTGGGCGTTGGCGGCACGCCTCGTCTCGGGCGTGAGCTCCGCCGGCCCCGTCTGCCAGGACGCGACCTTCGCCATCACCGCGGCCACATAGTCGAGTCGCCCGATCGGCGTGTAGGTCCAGCTGTAGCTGATCCCTGCTGCGAGGAGGATCAGGGTCGCGAGTACGAGCAGGCTGCGAAGGGCCCAGCGCTTCATCGACTCAGGTGCCTCCACGCGGCGGCGTAGGTTCAGAGGATACGCCTGGGGTGGCTCTCAATACATCGGGCTCTGCCCTACGCCTTCCACTGTGGCCATACCGGCATGACGCTGTACTCGGAAGTCCCCGTACCCACCTCGCCGGTCTCCAGCACTTCGTAGCTGCAGAAGGCCTCGTAGCAGTCCATGCGGTTCTCGAGGTCGTTCTCGGCGCGCAGCCAGAGTTGAATCGTGCCATGGTGATCCGTCGATCGGACGTTGATGACTTCGCCGTCGGGCAGCGTGAAGGAGTAGCTGAACTCCGTCGCGGTCCGGCAGGCAGGGGTACGGTCGCCGGGCAATACCGCGGTCGCGTTCAGCAGCGGCCGTGATCCATTCTTGTCGGAGACGAAGCCGCCGATCGACTTCTTCTCGGGCGGGAGGTCGTTCTCGAAATAGCTACCGAAGACATTGATGTGGCGGTCGGGTAGCTGAATGGAGGGCCAGTAGTGTGAGGCGATGTGGGCCTCTTGAATCTGCCAATCCGGTGCCTTCGCGAAGCGGTCCGACCAACTGTGATCCCGGTGACTCCAACAGTCGATCTGCCGGGTTTCGCCTGCGTGCGGTCCGCGATGGATCTGGAAGCTGCCGATGCAGCTCATCGCCTGCTCGTAGTGCCCGCCGTGGAGGGGGCCCGCCCTGGCCAGCGGGTCGCCGTTGGGCAGGCAATCCGCATAATCGAAGGGAGCGAATCGGCCCTTGAAATCGAGATCGAAGGAGTAGGCCTCCCAATCGAGGGTGACCTTGATGTGGTTCCAGGGGTCGATCACGGAGTAGCTGAGGCGTCCGTCCGACCACGGCCCCTGGTCGGGCTTCTGGTCGAGTGGAATCTTGTTGCCGTAGAGCTGGACCACCCCGTCGATCACGAAGAGGGACTCGAATCGCGCGAAGCCGTTGCAGGTGAGGTGGAAGTGTATGACACCGTGCACCCGTGCCTCCGGGTCTACGACGCTCACCCAGAGCGTGTCCCCGTAGAGGCTGGCTCCCGACTGCTGATGGGCGGAGTGGCGATACTCGTCTTCGATCGAGAGACGGGGCGGGGGGGCAAAGGGCATCGGTTTTCGACCTCACTGGGATGATTGGGAGGGCTGGGAGAATCGGAGGAATATGCCCGCCGCTGCGCGGGCACGAGGCATTGAGAGTAATGCCTCGTGCCCCGACCACAACCGGCGGCTGTGTTCTCCGGGTACGGTCGGGCGATTCATCCCGCTCTCGACACGGCAGCCACTCGATTCGATACAAGGCTCGAGCTGCTAGCTTCACGGATTCCTTCTCTGATCGAATCCTGGAGAGCCCGATGTCACTATCCGCCGAAGCCCAGATTCGCAATCTCGTGTCGCGCTACGCGCAGGCCACGCTTACCCGCGATTCTGCTGCATGGGCGGCGACCTGGTCCAAGAATGGGATCTGGGAATTGATGGGCAACGCGGCAGAGGGACGGGAGGCGGTGCTTGCCTATTGGGAGACCCTGATGGCCAACATCCCCTTTGCCTTTCAACTTGCCGGCGAGGGATCGATTGAAATCGACGAGACCGGCCAGCGCGGGATCGGTCGCTTCCCCACTCTCGAGTTCACGAAGATGGGCGAGGGTGCGGGGACACTCCTGCTTGGAACCTACGAGGACGTGTATGTCGTAGAAGAGGGCGAGTGGCGCTTTGGCGAGCGTCGCATGCGGATTCGCTACATGGGCCCACCGGATATGAGTGGGGCGCCGCTTCCCGGCTGAGAGGAACCTGGCGGCATCTCGTCCTGCAACTCCTGCTGCTGCGGCGCGTGGCCGTGATGCTGGGTGTGGGGCGTGAGGAATACGCCCATGATCGTCCACACCCCGAAGGCCACCACGAGCCCCCCTGCGACCCAGCGGGCGCCGCTCTTGCGGGTGAAGCGTGAGAGCGTGGACGCCAATGCGCCGGTGGCGACGAGTGCCGGAAGGGTGCCGAGGCCGAAGCTCAGCATGAAGAGCGCGCCGCCGGACGCCGTACCCGTGGTCGCCGCCATGGCGAGGGCCGCGTAGACGAGGCCGCAGGGCAGCCAGCCCCAGAGCGCGCCCAGCACCAGCACCTTCCAGACCTGGTCCGCAGGTTGGAAGTGCCGGGTCAAGGGCGAGACGTGGCGCCACAAGTGCGCGCCGAGAGCCTCGAAGCGCGTCATTCCCAACCACCAATTCGCGACATAGCTGCCGCCAGCGATCATGAAGAGGCCCGCGAGCAGGCGCATCGCCTTGCTGCCCGCCGGCCCGACCCCCTGGGCGAGGGCGAAGCCCAGCGCGCCCGCCAGCGCTCCTGCGATCGTGTAGCTCGCGATGCGGCCGAGGCTGTAGCCCAGTGGATAGACGAGCTGGGGCGGCGTCAGGACCGAGTGGGTGATGGCCCGATTCGGTGCGGTCTGGGTGAGGGCGCCGACGATTCCGCCGCACATGCCAATGCAGTGGACGGCTCCGAAGAGTCCCAGCAGGAAGGCGCTGGTCTGGGTGACTTCGACGTTCATGCTTCGTCGTCTCGACTCTCTTGGGTGTCGGGCGCCGGATCGACCGCTTTGGCAGGTGCCTCGTCGTCATCGAAGAGAATGCTGTGAGCGGCTTTGTCGAGGTCTTCGAACTGGTCGTGGTTGACGGCCCAGAGGAAGGCCCACACCGCGATGGCGACGAGCACCAGGCCGAGGGGAATCAAAAAGAAGACGATGCTCATGATCGGGAGCGGACCTCCCCGAGCCGCAGGGCGTTGGCGACGACCAGCAGCGAGCTGGCCGACATGCCGATGGCCGCCATGTAGGGCGCAATGTAGCCGAGGGCCGCGAGGGGGAGCACGGTGGCGTTGTAGAGCAGCGCCCAGGCGAGGTTCTGACGCACGATTCGGCGCGTCTTGCGCGCCAAGCGGACCGCATCGCTGAGCACGCCGAGGTGGTCGCCGAGCAGCACCGCATCGGCGCTGATGCGCGCGAGGTCGCTGCCTCCCCCCATGGCGATGGAGATCTGCGCCCGGGCGAGGACCGGGGCGTCGTTGATGCCGTCTCCCACCATCACCGCCAGGGCGCCTTCCCGCTGGAGGCGGCTCACGTGCTCGACCTTCTGTTCGGGAGTGGCGCCCGCGATCGCGTGGGCGATGCCCAGCTCGCCCGCGAGCCGCGTGACCGAGGGCGAGGCGTCGCCGCTCAGGAGCTCGACCTCGATGCCCAGCTCGCCCAGTTCCTCCACTACGGCGGGAGCGTCTGCGCGTAGCTCGTCGCGCAGGCCGAACCAGGCCAGCGGGCCCGCATCATCGGTCAGGAGGATCCAGCGCCCTTCGGGCCCTGGGACCGTCGGCGGTGGTAGATCGGGGCAGAGCTCGATCGCCCAGGCGGGCGCTCCGAGGCGGTGGCGGACTCCCCGGAGCTCTCCTTCGACGCCGTGGCCGGGGAGGCTATGGGGTGACGTTGCCTCGGCGCTGAGCGCCTGGCCCGGCGTCTCGCCCTCTACAGCGAACGCGCGCGCGATGGGATGCTCGGAGCGATGCTCGAGCCAGCTCGCCACAGCGAGCAGCTCCTGCTGCGAAAGCGCCCGGAGAGGCCGGATCTCGGAAAGCCGAATCTCGCCCCGAGTCAGGGTTCCCGTCTTGTCGAAGACCATGTGGGTCGCGCGGGCGAGGCCTTCGAGGGTGTGGCCCCGGGTGACGAGCAGCCCGGACGCCGCGAGCCCATTGGTGGCGGCCGCCAGCGCGGCCGGAGTTGCGAGCGAGAGCGCGCAGGGGCAGGTGACCACCAGCAGAGAGAGCACGACCCAGAAGGCCTGGTCGGGCGCCACGAAGTACCACGCCAGGCCGACGCCCGCCGCGATGACGAGCACGCCGGCGACGAAGTAGTGGGCGACGCGATCCGCAAGCCGGGCCACCGGCGGCTTCTCCGCCTGGGCGCGGTCGAGCAGGGCGAGGATCGTCGCCAGGGTGCTGTTCGCGCCGCTTCGCGTGACCTCCACCACGATGGGACTCTCGATGTTCTGGCTGCCGCCGATCACCCTCTCCCCGGCGCCACGCGTCCTGGGGAAGTCCTCCCCGGTGAGGAGCGCCTCGCTGACCGAGCTCGCCCCCTCGCGCACGACTCCGTCCGCGGGGATCGTCTCGCCGGGTCGCACCACGACGAGGTCGCCCGTCTCGAGGGCCCGGGTCGGCACCATCTCCTCCTCACCCCCGACGAGGCGGCGAGCGGTCTGGGGCAGTCGGGAGAGCATCCGGCGCGCCTGGGTGTCGGAGCGGTGGCGCACGCGCATCTCGAGGTAGCGCCCGAGGCCGAGAAAGAAGGTGAACATGCAGACCGAGTCGAAGTAGACCTCGCCCGTGCGCATCACCGTTGCCCAGGCGCTGGCGAGATAGGCGGCCCCGATGGCGATCGCCACCGGGAGGTCCATTCCCGGCTGCCTGGCTCGCAGGTCGCGCACCGCGCCCGCGAAGAAGGGACGGGCGGCGTAGAGGACGATCGGGGTAGCGACGAGCAGGCTCACCCAGCGCAGGAAGTCCCGGTAACGGTCCTCCATGCCCTCGAGGGCGCCGGCGTAGAGCGCCACCGCGAAGGTCATCACCTGCATCATGCCCAGGCCCGCGACGCCGAGGCGCCGCAGGGCACGTCGCTCCTCGCCGCGCAGGAGCGCCTCCTGGCGGTCGGGCTCGTAGGGGCGGGCCCGATAGCCGATCTCCGATACACACTCCAGAAGCGCGCTGAGCGGCGTCTGGGCGGCGTCCCAGGTGAGCTGCGCGCGGTGGCTGGTGAGGTTGACCGACACCTCGCGCACGCCGGGCTGTCGGCCCAGGTTGCGCTCGATGAGCCACGCGCAGGCCGCGCAGGTGATGCCCTCGATGGCGAGGCTGGCGCGGCGGGTGTCGCCCTCGCTGTCTCCGGTCTCGCTCACGAAGCCCTGCTGCACCCGCGGATCGTCGAAGATGCGCAGCTCGGCGAGGCTCTCGGGGATCCGCTCCGCGGGGCTCGTGCCGGGGGCGTCCCGGCGCTCGTAGTACGCCCCCAGCCCTTGTCCGACGATGGTCTCCGCCACGGCCTGACAGCCCGGGCAGCACATGGGGCGCTTCGCGCCCGCGATCTCTACCGTGAAGTCGACTCCGCGAGGCACCGGGAGGTCGCAGTGGAAGCAGCTCGTTTCGGGGCTCTCGGCTGCAAGGGTCGTGGCTCAGCTCCCATCGCCGAGCCCAGAGCCGAGCCCAGAGCCGAAGACGATGGCGTCCGACGAGGGCAGCTGGACGCTCCGGGTCAGCTGCCAGCTTCCATCGGGCGATCCCTCTTCCCCTGCCTCGCCGGGCGTCAGGATCGCGTACCAGCGCCCGCGCGCAGCCGCGCGCAGCTCTCCGCGAAAGAGCCCCGTCAGCTCGCGCCGCTCGAGGGCGATCTTCTGGTCCAGGCGCGAGAGGGTGGGATGGCTGAGCTCCAGCTCGAGGCGCTGGAGATCGCCGATCGACTCCCCGGAGAGAGCCACCGAGACCTCGCCCGTCACGTCGTCCACGAGGACCCGGGCCAGGAGTCGTAGCTTCTCCGCCCTCTCCTCCTTCTCGAGTCTCCGGTTGATCGCCTTGCCGTCCTTGTACCAATCGTCGCGTACCAGGGAGTCGGCGTTCGAGAAGGCGATGATCACGCTGGCGACTCCCGCCACCACGGAGCTCATCACCAACGTGATGACGAACCAGGGCCAGAAGTGGCGATACCACTCGGCGGGGGGCTGCCCTTCATGCTGATTCATGGCGTCTTCCTAGCGCCCGCCGCCGCCGCCGCGAGCCGGGCTGAGGAAGCGGGACTCGTGGCTGACCTTGAAGCTGGGCTCGTCGGTGGTCTCGAGGATGAAGGTGACGGGGATGTTGGAGTCGTACCGCTCTTCGGGGCCGGCCACCAGGCGCACCGGCAGGGAGAGCAGGGTGCCGGCCGGCACCCGGGCGACCTCCTTCCCGCTGTACTCGAAGGGGATCACGCCGGCGACGCTGATGTTGTAGCTGCGATCCCGCTGCTCCCGATTCATGATCTTGAGGGTGTAGACGTTCTCGACGGCGCCGTCCCAGTTCTCTCGATAGAGTCGATTGCGGTCGCGGATGATGTCGAGCTCGAGGGGCACGCGAGTCCCCACGCCCCAGCTGAAGGCGATCATCATGGCAAGGAGGATCGCGCCATAGCCGATCAGGCGCGGTCGCAGCCCGGATCTCTTCTCGTGCTGGTCCTCGTGCTCGGAGCTGTAGCGGACCAGGTTGCGCTCGTAGCCCATGCGGTCCATCACGCTGTTGCAGACGTCCACGCAGGCCGCGCATCCGATGCACTGGTACTGGAGGCCGTTGCGGATATCGATCCCCATCGGGCAGACGTGGACGCAGAGATTGCAATTGACGCAGCTGCCCAGGTTGGCGCCGCTGCCTTCGTCCTCGACCTTGCGGCCACGGGCGCCGCGGGGCTCGCCGCGATCTTCGTCGTAGCTGATGATCATGGTGTCCCGGTCGAACATCACGCTCTGGAAGCGCGCGTAGGGACACATGTGGAAGCAGACCTGCTCGCGCAGGGCGGCCGAGAGCAGGTAGCTCATGCCCGCGGCGAAGAGAATCCAGAAGCGCTCCCAGGAGCCGAGGTCGAAGGCGGCGATCTTGGGGAGCAGCTCCCGGATCGGCGTGAAGTAACCCACGAAGGTGATCGAGATCGAGAAGGCGAAGAGCGCCCACAGGAGCCACTTCAGTCCCTTCTTGCGCAGCTTGGTGAAGTTCCAGGGCATCTTCTCGAGCTTGAGGCGCTGGTTCCGGTCGCCCTCGATCACGTGCTCGATCCACGCATAGCAGTAGGTCCAGACGGTCTGCGGGCAGGCGTAGCCGCACCAGAGCCGGCCGGCGAGGACCGTGAAGAAGAAGAGCGAGAAGGCCCCGATGATGAGGAGCCAGGAGAGGAAGACGAACTCCTGGGGCCAGAAGGTGGCACCGAGGAGGACGAACTTGCGCTCGGGGAGGTTGAACCACACCGCCGGGTGGTCGCCCCAGGTCAGCCAGGGAAACACGTAGAAGATCAGTACCAGCACGAGGAGCGTGAAGCGCCGCAGGTACTGGAACTTGCCGTTCACCCACAGCGTGTGGATCTTCTTGCGCCGCTCGTAGAGGAGCGTCTCCTGGGGCTCGGAGGGCTGCCGGGCGGGGTCGGGCGGCTTTGGCGCCGATCGCCCCGCTTCGCTGGTGCTTGCTGCGGTGGACATTCCCATGCTCCCGAGCGCGCCCCCCATCCCCCCACACACAGGTGCTCGGACCTTTCCTGTTTTCGAGTCGAATTCAGCGCTCTGAGTTTACTGCTTCGAATTCGAAAGGCTGTATACGTAGAGGGCAACCAGGTGGATCTTCTCTGGTGTGAGAATGTCCCGGTGGGCGGGCATCTGGTTGTTGCGTCCGAGGGTGATCTGCTCCTCGATGTGCTCGACGCGTCCCCCGTGGAGCCAGATGTCGTCGGTCAGGTTGGGCGCCCCCATGGCCTGGTTGCCGGTGCCCGTGGGGCCGTGGCAAACCGCGCAGAGGGTCTGGAACTTCGGCGCTGCCACGGCCGCCATGGCGGCGTCGTGCTTGCGGCCGCTCAGGCTGAGCACGTGCTGGGCCATCTCCCGCACGCCCTGCTCGCCTCCGATAGCGGCTCCCAGGGGCGGCATGACGCCGTTGCGGCCATCGGTGACGGTCTGCACGATGATCTCGGGCGTTCCGCCGTAGAGCCAGTCGTCATCGGTGAGGTTGGGGTAGTGACGGCCGCCGCGGGCGTCGGAGCCGTGGCAGATCGCGCAGTTGTTCGCGAAGAGCCGGCTTCCAATCTCGATCGCCTGGTCGTCGCCCAGCAGGTCGGGGACCGGCGTGGCGTAGAAGCCGGCGAAGAGGGGGCCGTACTGGGCGTCGGCGCTCGCGATCTCGGTCTCGTACTGTTGGATGGAAGTCCAGCCGAGGAAGCCCGCGTAGTTGCCCAGGCCGGGAAAGGCGAGCAGGTAGGCGATGGCGAAGGCGATGGTGATCCAGAACATCCAGATCCACCAGCCGGGCATGGGCGTGTTGAGCTCCTCGATGCCGTCGAATTCGTGGCCGACCGACTCCCCTTCGCCGCCGGTCTTGCTCTTGCGGTTCGCGACGAGAAGCCAGACACAGCCGATGATGTTGGCCGCGACGAGGGCAATGACGTAGATGCTCCAGGAAGTGCTCATCGGTCGCTGTCTCCAGAGGTGCTTTGCGAGGTGTCGACCTCGTCCGCGAAGGGGAGCAGGGCGTCCTCTTCGAAGCGCTCTCGGTTGCCCGAACGATATGCCCACCAGCAGATGCCGACGAAGGCGAGCATCGTTGCCAGTGTGATGTATCCGCGCAGCGCTCCCATTTCCATGACTCAGCGCCTCGCTTTCAGGTGCGTGCCGAGCTGCTGCAGGTAGGCCACCATTGCGTCGATCTCGAGCTTGCCGGCCACGGCCGCCTGGGCGCCCGCGATGTCTTCGTCGGTGTAGGGCACGCCGACGCTGCGCAGGGCCTTCATCTTGCGCGCCGTGTACGCGCCGTCGAGCTCGGTGCTGGCGAGCCAGGGGAAGCCGGGCATGTTGGATTCCGGCACCACGGCGCGGGGATCGATCATGTGCTCCCGGTGCCAGTCGTCGCTGTAGCGCTTGCCGACTCTCGCCAGATCGGGCCCCGTTCGCTTGGAGCCCCAGAGGAAGGGGTGCTCGTAGACCGATTCACCCGCCACCGAGTAGTGGCCGTAGCGCTCGGTCTCGGCGCGTAGGGGGCGGATCATCTGCGAGTGGCAGCCCACGCAGCCCTCGCGCTGATAGATGTCCCGTCCTTCGAGCTCCAGCGCGCTCAGGGGCATCAGCCCCGCGATGGGCTCGGTGATCTTGGCCTGGAAGAAGAGGGGGACGATCTCGGCGAGGCCGCCCAGGCTGATCACTGCGACGATCAGGACGATCATGAGGCCGATGTTCTTCTCTACGACGTCGTGCTGCATTGAATCCGACCTCCCTACCCGCGCTGTCGATCGCCGGGGCCGTCGACCACGGTCTTGTAGGTGTTGTACGCCATGAAGAACATGCCGCTGAGGAACATCGCTCCGCCGAAGAGGCGGCCCACGTAGTAGGGCCACGTGGCATCGAGGGCCTGCACGAAGCTGTAGGTCAGGGTTCCGTCCTCGTTCACGGCGCGCCACATGAGGCCCTGCATCACGCCCGCGATCCACATGGAGGCCGTGTAGAAGACAGTGCCCAGGGTGGCGAGCCAGAAGTGCAGATTGACGAGGGTGAGGCTCCACATCTGCTTGCCGCCGTAGAGCCGTGGCAGCATCGAGTAGGTGGAGCCGATGGTCATCATCGCGACCCAGCCGAGGGCGCCGGAGTGAACGTGGCCGATGGTCCAGTCCGTGTAGTGGGAGAGGGCGTTCACGGTCTTGATGGACATCATCGGACCTTCGAAGGTCGACATGCCGTAGAAGGAGAGGGAGACGACCATGAAGCGGATTACCGGGTCGTCGCGTAGCTTGTGCCACGCCCCCGAGAGGGTCATGATGCCGTTGATCATGCCGCCCCAGGAGGGCGCCAGCAGGATCAGCGAGAACGCCATGCCGATGGACTGGGCCCAGTCGGGCAGGGCGGTGTAGTGAAGGTGGTGGGGCCCGGCCCACATGTAGACCGAGATCAGGGCCCAGAAGTGCACGATGGAGAGGCGGTAGGAGTAGACCGGGCGCTCGGCCTGCTTGGGGACGAAGTAGTACATCATGCCCAGGAAGCCGGCGGTGAGGAAGAAGCCAACGGCGTTGTGCCCGTACCACCACTGCACCATGGCGTCGATGGCGCCGGGATAGATCGAGTAGGACTTGGTGAGCGATACGGGGACCGCGAGGCTGTTGACGATGTGCAGCACCGCGACGGCGAGGATGAAGCCGCCGTAGAACCAGTTGGCCACGTAGATGTGCGCGGTGCGGCGCTGCGCGATGGTGCCGAAGTAGACCACCGCGTAGGCGATCCAGACGACCGCGATGAGGATGTCGATGGGCCACTCGAGCTCGGCGTACTCCTTGCTGGCGGTGATGCCGAGGGGCAGGGTGATGACGGCGGAGAGGATGACGAGCTGCCAGCCCCAGAACACGAAGGCCGCCAGCTTGTCCGAGAGGAGCCGGGTCTGGCAGGTGCGCTGCACCACGTAGAAGGAGGTGCCCATGAGGGCCGAGCCGCCGAAGGCGAAGATGACCGCGTTGGTGTGGAGCGGACGCAGCCGGCCATAGCTGAGCCAGGGCAGGTCGAAGTTGAGCGCCGGCCAGGCGAGCTGGGCCGCGATGAGGACGCCCACCGCCATGCCCACGATGCCCCAGACCACGGTCATCACGGCGAACTGGCGGACTACCCGATAGTTGTAGTCGGGGATGGAAGCAGTGCTGGCACTCATCGCCTCACCTTCGTCGTCGTCGTTGTTGTCGTTGTTGTCGTCGTCGTTGCGGGCTCGAAAAGGAACCTTCCTGGCGTGGTCTCGCACGCCCGGAAGGAGTAGCGCGTTGGAGTTCGCTCTGGTGCTCGGGGGAGGAGGTGGTCGGACCCGGCGAGCCGCTCGAAAGCGGCCGCGATCCACACCGGAGTCACCAGTCCCTCGACCCCAAGCACGGGCTCAGCGCCCATTGCGCCGGATGCGAGATATAGGTCACCGCCTCCGGGGCGTCACTGCGGCAAAAAGTTGCATCTCTTCGCGGTGGGGGCGTGCGGCCGCTTCCGGAGACCGTCCCGTCGGGCGATCGCCCCAGCCTGCCCCGTGGGGCAACAAGAAGGAGGACGAGGGAGGAGGTCCTCGAGATCGATCCGAAGGATGACGTCGCGCACAGCCTTCGTGGGCGCTTCGACCGAAGCGGATCCGCTCAGCGGTCTCGCAGGACGGGGGCCAGCTCCTCGGGCGAGCGCCTGGGAACACCGTTCACGCCGTCCTCGAGGCCCAGCCGCCA
>JAFDEK010000108.1 GCA_019310385.1 Deltaproteobacteria bacterium | reverse complement strand
GCCCGCGCTGGCCGTCCTGCTCACCCTGGCGCCGGCTCTGGTGCCTCGGACGCCGCTTCCGCCGGCCGCCGAGGTCGTGCAGTGGCGCCAACGGCGCCTGCTCGAGCAGCTCGGGTTCCCGGGAAGCAAGCGGGCCGTGCGCGTCCTGCGCAAGCTGCATCCGGCCGAGCTCGACGTGACGAGTGCGCTCGCGCTGCAGCGCCTGTGCCGCGACGAAGACGCCCTGGCGCGTCTCTCGCATCTGCCGCGCATCACCCGGGCGCTGCTCGCGGTGGCGCGCACGCCGGAGCGCTTTCGAGCGCTGGAGCGCGAGGTTCAGCTCGTACTCCTTGATTCCGATTCCGCCCGTGGCCAGCGCCTCGCGGGCCGGCTCGAGGAGGTCCTGATCTCCCTCGAGCAGGCCCGGCGTGACGGCTATCGGCTGCCGGCCCGCCTGCGCTCCGCGGACCACGTGAGGAGCGTTCGCGGCGAGCTCACCCGACTGCGCGGCGACGTGCGCCGGGCCTCGGCTTTCGACGCCCTGCCGCCGCCGCCTTATCCGGGTATTCCCGGACGCATCGAGCCCCTGCGTAGCATTGGCGATCTCGATCGCGAGGGCCGGGAAGTGCGCAACTGCGTGCGCAGCTACCGCAGTCGTGCCCTCGACGGTCGTGTCGCGATCTACCGGGTCCTGCAGCCGGAACGCGCCACCCTCTCCATCGTGCCCGGTCCCGGGGGCTGGCATCTGGGCGAGCTGAAGGGGACCGGCAACAGCGCTGTCCGGCGCGAAACCACACGCATGGTCCGGGATTGGCTTGGGCGTTGGAGGTACAGCGCGAGAGTGCACGGCTGAGCACGAGCTTGGCCCCCCGAGCCTTGACCCCGAGGGGCCGCATTCTGGCTCGAGCGGATCGGTAGCCGGGTGTCGCGACGCCGCTTGGCCCCGTCGGCGCGATGCTGCGGTCGTGCTCTGTGGACTCTCCCCCCGCCCTCTCGCGCTTCGTTTTGTGCTACCAAGACTTACGGTCGTTGCACGGCTCCCCAGTGGCGCGCGCGGCGCTCGCCACAGCGGGTCGACTCCTGCACTGGCTCGTTGCGCGAGTTCCGGGATGCCCCCTCGACCACCCCAGTCTGATTGATCTTGAAAGGCCGGTGGAAGCCGTAGAGGTCCGTGCACACGTGGTGGGCGGCGGGTCCGGATCCGGCGAGGCCATCGGGACGACGGGAGCCATGACAGAAACGGCCTACATCCTCGAGAACCCCCTCGCTCCACCCGAGGTCCATCCCGCAGCCGAGGTCAGCCGGCAGGAGAACCCCTACGACCACGCCCTCGCCATGGGGGCCGAGCTGCGCAAGCGACCGGTCCAGGGCGGCGGCCTCGACCGGGTGCGGGTGCAGCACACCAAGTCCCGCATGACGGTGTTCGAGCGCCTCAAGGTGCTCACCAAGGACGAGCCGAACTTCATGTGGGAGAACTGGGGCCCGAGGCTGGACGGCGCCTCCATCGTGACCGGCATCCTGAAGATCGGCGATCGTGACGTTGCGGTCTACGGTCACGACTTCACCCTGCGCGCCGGCTCCATGGACGCCACCAACGGCGACAAGCTCGCTCGCATCATCTACATGGCCGCCGAGAAGGGCATTCCCCTCATCGGCATGAACGATTCGGCCGGGGCCTTCGTGCCCGCTGGCGTCGGCGGCCTCGACGGCTACAGCGAGGCCTTCACGGCCCTGCGCCGGATCAGCGGCATCGTGCCCAGCATCAGCCTCATGTTCGGCTACAACGCCGGCGGCGGCGCCTACCTGCCGCGGCAGGGCTCTTTCATGATCCAGTGCGAAGACACCTTCATCGGCCTCACCGGGCCGGGCGTCGTGAAGAGCGTGCTGGGCGAGGAAGTCAGCGCCAACGACCTGGGCGGCCCCGGAGTCCACGGGCTCAACGGCGTGTGCGACCTGGTCACCGATGACGAGCTGGGCTCCCTACGCACGGCCATTCGCCTGCTGGGCTACCTGCCCGACGACAACCGCTCCTGCGCGCCTTTTTGGGAGACCTCCGACGACCTCGATCACTTCGGCTTCGAGGAGGACATGCTCTTCCGCCGCACCTTCAACAGCCCGGCGGGCATGAACTCGCCCCTGGATATCACCGTCTACCTCCAGCAGATCTGCGACCACGGCGAGTACTTCGAACTGCAGCCTCTGCGAGCTCGCAACCTCATCACCGCCTTCGGCCGCATCGGCGGCCACGCGGTGGGCTTCGTGGCCAACAACTCCGCCGTGGCCTCGGGGCAGATCGACGTGGACGCGGCGCGCAAGGGCACGCGCTTCATCCGCTTCTGCAATCTCTACAACATCCCGTTGATCTTCATCGAGGACACGACGGGCTTCCTGCCGGGCCGGGATCAGGAGAGCCGGGGCATCATCCTCGAAGGACGGCGCTTTCTCGACTCCATCATCGACCTGCGCACGCCCAACATCACGCTCATCATCCGCAATGCCTTCGGCGGCGCCTACGCGAGCTACAACTCCCACTACGTGGGCGCCGACATGGTGTTCGCGCTTCCCATGTCGCGCATTGCCGTCATGGGACCCGCGGGCAAGGAGTTCGTCTACAAGGGCGAGCTGCGCGCCATCGCGGAGGCCCATCGCAAGGCCATTGCCGATGGCGCCTCAGAGGAGAGCGCCGCCGCGCTGCGCGACGAGGGCCTCGCGCAGCTCACCACCCGCTACGAGGACGAGCTGATGAACCCCAAGGAGGCCCTCTCCCTCGGCTCGGTCTCCAAGATCGTCATGCCCGGCTACAGCCGGCAGGTGCTCGGCCGCAATCTCGACTTCCTCATGCGCAGGTACACCCCCTCCCCGATGTCGGGCGCTCAGAGAGAGTTCGAATAGTGCTGGACAACAAGCTTCAGTCGCGTCCCATTCATCTCGCCGATTCCCAGTGGCAACGCTCCTATTCCCTCGAGTCCATCAAGTGTCTCATCGTGTGCCGGGGGCCGGTGCGCAAGGAGGCCATGGAGGTCTTCGAGGAGATCGGCATCCGCGAGTGGGGAATCCTGCTCTCCGAGAAGGACTCCATCGTCTATCCGCGCAGCCTCGCGCCCGAGCTGCGCAGCATGAAGTTCCCCCAGAACGTCCACCGCGTGCCCGACTACATGGGCGTGGGCCAGGAAGAGAAGATCGCGCGCATCGGCGAGATCGTGGAGATCGCGACTTCCAACGACTACACCCACGTCTTCGCGGGTTACGGCTTCATGGCCGAGGACGCCGAGTTCATCGAGGCCATCGAGAACGCGGGCCTCAGCTTCATGGGACCCTCTTCGCGGGTGTGCCGCCGGGCCGGCGCCAAGGACGAGGCCAAGAAGCTGGCCCGGGGCCTGGGCAACCACGTCATTCCCGGCGTCGACAACATCTCCGCCCAGGCGCTGGTGAAGAAGGCCGGGGACCGCAAGGCCCTCGAAAAGCTGGCCAAGAAGAAGGCCCTCGACTTCACCTTCGACGGCGATCTGTCGTTCGAGGAGAACGCCGAGACGCTGCTGCAGGCGGGTTACGGGGCTACGGTGGAGCTGGTCACCATCGAGGAGCTCCAGGATCTGGCCGGCGTGCTCTGCGCGGAGATGTGGGCCGAGTATGCGGGCAACCGCATCCGCTTCAAGCACATCGGCGGCGGCGGCGGCAAGGGACAGCGGGTCGTCAGCGAGCCCGACGCGATCGGGGCGGCCGTCATGGACGTCCTCGCCGAGTCCAAGGTGGTGGAGCCGGGCTCCAACCGGAACTTCCTCATCGAGCTCAACATCGAGACCACCCGCCACAACGAGATCCAGCTGATCGGCAACGGCGATTGGTGCATTTCCCTCGGTGGACGCGACTGCTCCGTGCAGATGCACGAGCAAAAGCTCATCGAGGTCTCCCTCACCCGGGAGCTCCTCGAGGAGGAGCTCGAGGTCCACGAGGGAGTCGCGCGAGAGACCCTCGAGGGCGACATGGGCTGCCTCGAGCGCATGGAGGGCGAGGGCGAGCGTTTCGGCGCCGCGGTGGACCTCGACAGCGTCTCCACCTTCGAGTGCATCGTCGAGGGCTTCAACCACTTCTTCATGGAGATGAACACGCGTATCCAGGTGGAGCACGGCGTTACCGAGCTGGCCTACCGCCTGAAGTTCACCAACCCCGACGATCCCGACGACTCCTTCCTCGTGGAGCGCCTGATCGAAGCCATGGCGCTGCTTTCCCTGCACGGCCCGCGTCTTCCCAAGCCCGTTCGGGTGATGCGCAACGTCTCCGGGGTGGAGGTGCGCATCAACGCGACCAACGCCGCCTTGCAGCCCCACGCCGGCGGAGTCATCAAGCGCTGGTCCCCGCCCCTCGAGGACGAGTGGCGCGACGACCAGGGCATCGGAACCCACAACCCCGACACCGGCGCCTTCGTCTTCTACAACCTGGCTGGCGCCTACGACTCCAACATCGCCCTGCTGCTCACCCAGGGCCTGAGCCGCGGGGACAACCTCGAGCGCATGGCGGAGATCCTGCGCCGCACCGAGCTGCGCGGCGATGACCTGCACACGAATCTGCCCGTGCACCGCGGCCTCATCAGCTGGATGCTCGGCAAGTCGGCCATGGTGAAGCCCAACACCCGCTTCATGACCTCCTACCTGGCCGCGGTCGGTGCCCTGCAGCAGGTGGTCGCCGACGTAGATCTCGACCTCGCTTATGCGGAGATTCTCGCGCAGCTGCCCGACCCATCGGCCCAGCAGGTCTTCCGCATGAAGCAGACCCTGCTGCTGCGGCCCCTCAGGCGGCTGCTCGCCAGCCCCCACGGCCTGGCGGGCTTCATCGGCCTCTTCGACGGCGAGCTGTGGAGGATCGAGGCCGGCAAGGTGCGCTTCCTCCAGAACCCCATGCGCTTCCTCCAGGAGCTCTACCACTACCTCAACCTCGAGGACCACCCCGACAAGCCGCCCTGCGAGATCATCTGGGGCCACGACGAGAACATCATGGAGGACTCCATGATGTTCTACGGCAAGGTGGCCGAGCGCACCGGCGCCCGGGAGTGGCACGAGGTGGAGAAGCTGTTCGAGGCCGAGAGCAGCGACGCCCTCGCCGGCGGCGACCCGGCGCTGTGGCAGCGCTGTGTGGCGGCGCACCGCGGCTTCCAGGTCGGTCTCGAGCTCCTGCTGCTGATTCCGCGGCTCGGCGTGGAGTCCGGCTTCACGGAGATCAGCGTCGGAGAGAATCTCGAGCCGGCCTTTCCGGAGAAGTTCACCGACGCCGAATCGGTGGCCGAGCTCACCCGGGCTCTGGCGCCGGCGCCCAAGGCGAGCTCCGACGAGATCGTGACGCCCGTGGGCGGGGCCTTCTACTCCCGCGAGGCGCCGCATCTGCCCATCCTCGTCGACGAGGGAGATCACTTCGAGGCCGGTCAGCCGCTCTTCATCATCGAGGTGATGAAGATGTTCAACAAGGTTCTGGCGCCCTTCGCCGGGACGGTGACGGCGAATCTCATGAAGGACAGCGACGGCCAGATCGTCCACAAGGGCCAGGTGATATTCAAGATCGAGCCCGACGAGCGCATCGTCGAAGAGTCCGACGACGAGGTCGCCTCCCGCCGGCGCAAGGTGACCCTGGGGCTGCTGCAGTAGGGCGCCGTTTCGCGCTCGACCTGATCCTCCTTGCAGCGAATCTCCTGCGGTATGCTGATCGGCCGGTTTTCTTCCACGAGCGGGATTGGAGGCAGGCACCATGGGCGGACCCCTGGCGGGCGTACGGATTCTCGAAATCGCAGGCATCGGGCCGGGCCCCTTTGCCGCCATGCTGCTCTCGGACCTCGGCGCCGACGTGTTGCGCATCGATCGGGCCGATCGCGTGCAGCCCGAGATGTTCGGCCTCCACCCCAAGGACGTGCTCAACCGGGGCCGCCGCAGCGTCGGGGTCAACCTCAAGAGCGCGGAGGGCGTGGAGACGCTCTTGCGCCTGGTCGAGGAGGCCGACGCGCTCATCGAGGGCTTTCGCCCCGGCGTCATGGAACGCCTGGGCCTGGGTCCCGACGACTGCCTCGCTCGAAACCCGCGCCTGGTCTACGGGCGCATGACGGGCTTCGGCCAGGAAGGCCCTCTCGCCAGGGCGGCGGGTCACGACATCAACTACATCGCCATCGCGGGGGCGCTCGACCCCATCGGCCGCGCCGGTGAGCCCCCGCTGCCGCCCCTCAATCTCGTGGGCGACTTCGGCGGCGGCGGCATGTTCATGGCCTTTGGCGTGGCCTGCGGGCTGGTGGAGGCCGGACGCTCGGGCCAGGGGCAGGTGGTGGACGCCGCCATGGTGGATGGGGCCTCCCTGCTCACCAGCATGATCTGGGGCATGCGCGCCATGGGGCACTGGGCCGACGAGCGGGGCACCAACCTTCTCGACACCGGCGCCCACTTCTACGAGGTCTACGAGACGAAGGACGGCAAGTTCGTGTCCATCGGTTCGATCGAGCCGCAGTTCTACGCTCTGCTGCTGAAGCACACGGGTCTCGGCGACGGCGAGGAGTTGCCGAGCCAGATGAGCCGCAGCGGCTGGCCCGAGCTCAAGCAGAAGCTCGCGGCGATCTTCAAGCGCAAGACCCGGGACGAGTGGTGCGAGATCATGGAAGGCAGTGACGTCTGCTTCGCCCCGGTGCTCGGCATGGGGGAGGCGCCGGAGCACCCCCACAATGCCGCGCGCAACGCCTTCGTGGATGTGGATGGCGTCGTTCAGCCGGCGCCGGGCCCGCGCTTCAGCCGCACCCCGGGCGAGGTGCAGCGTCCCCCCTCCAACCCCGGCGAGCACACCGACGAATCGCTTTCGGACTGGGGCTTCAGCGGCGAGGACATCGCGCAGCTGCGGGAGGCCGGCGCCATCGCCTGAGCCTCCCCGGTCCCCGATGCGCTTGACTTCCGCTCGTCGATTCGCCCACAATGGGTGGGCCGGACCCGGCACGAGAGCCCCCAGGGCCCCAGGGAGAGGCGACATGAGCATCCGATTCCGCAGAGCGGCCCAGCTCGCCATCGTGGCCACGAGCCTGCTGGCCCTTGGCGCTTCCAATACCCATTGTGATGGGGAAGGAGCCGAGGGGGCGATCTTCAAGGCATTCAGGGAGATCTTCACCTCCATCGAGGCCCTCGAGGAGGCGGTCTGCGATCACTACGAGCTCACGGGCGATACCCCGCCGGACTTCTGCCCGGATCTCAGCCCCTGCGACCTGCCCGTCGACCCCGGCCCCTGCCGCGCCGCCATTCCGCGCTGGTACTTCGACCAGGACTCGGGCCAGTGCGAGAGCTTCATCTACGGCGGCTGTCAGGGAAACAGGAACAACTTCGTCTCCAAGGCCGCCTGCGAGGGGGTCTGCCTGCCCTGCGATCTGGAGTGCGGTTCGCACCAGGTGTGTCGGCGAAACGAGCTCTGCAGGGACACTTCCTGTGATCCCGAGTTCTACTGTGCCGACACCTGCCGCGGCGTCGATTGCGAGCGCGGCGAGCACTGCGAGCTCGTCGACGTGCTCTGCGTCAGGGCGCCCTGCCCGCCGGTCGCCATGTGCGTCCAGAACGATCCCCCGGACCCCTGCGCGGACGTGGTGTGCGAGGACGACGAGGTCTGTGTCCATCGGCCCGGTCTTCCCCGGCCCGCCGGAGCCGAGTCGGTCGAGATCAGACAGGACCCGGTCGTGATCCTCCCGATCCCGTGGCCCGGCGTATGCGTGCCGCGGGACCCCTGCGAGACGATGATCTGCCGCGTCGACGAGATCTGTCGGCCGATCCCGCAGCTTTGCAGCGTGGATTCACCCGCCTGCCCGCCAATCGGACGCTGCTTCCCGGACATCACCTGCGAGGACATGGTATGCCCGCTGGGACAGGTCTGCGTCGAGCTGCGTCACGTCTGCCAGACCGACTTCTGCCCGCCGACCCTCATGTGCGTGCCCGAGCTACAGATCCCTCCCTTTCCCTCCGACTGCGGGGGCGTGCGCTGTCCGGCGGGAACCGTCTGCGAGCTGACGGCCCGCCTATGCAGGATCGGGGAGGTGTGCCCGGCGCCGCACCCGAGCTGCGTTCCGGAGTAGCCCGCCGCTGCTAGCCGACCAGCAGGTGCTCCTCGATCACCCGCACCACGCCGTCCTCCTCGTTGCTGCCCGTGATGAGGTCGGCTGCCTCCTTCGCGGCCGCTACCGCGTTCCCCATGGCGACCCCCAGGCCGGCCTCGGCGATCATCTCGACGTCATTGTTGTCGTCGCCGATGGCGAGGATCTCCCCGGGCGCGATTCCCTGCTTCTGCGCCACGGCACGCAGGGCCGACCACTTGCCCGAGGTCCTGGACACCACCTCGAGGATGTGGCCCGGGTAGCGCTGGTTGGCGATGAAGTTCGTGCGCACGTGACGGCCCAGCTCGTCCTCGATGGTCTCGCGCAGGGGTAGCAGCCGGCTCTCGTCCGCCATGGCGCTCAGCATGACCAGGGCCGGGGAGGGGGGATCGTCGAGGGATTCGACGAAGCGGGTCACCGGCGCCGCGTCGGCGAGATACTCGGCCTGGAAGGCGTGGGCGCGCTCGGGGGGCTCGGCGTAGATGTCGAGGTCTTCGTGGTAGTGGTCCACGTAGACGAGAGGCGGTCCCAGCTCCCGCATCACTTCCAGGATCGCGCCGTAGAGGTCGAGGGAGAGGTAGCTGTGCTCGACGGTCTCGCCGCTGCGGATGTCCTTGACCACCACCCCGTTGTGGACGACTACCGCGCCCTCCAGCTCCAGCTCGTCGAGCACTCCCCGCGCCGTGCGGAAGCGGCGGCCGGTGCACAGCACCACCTCCACGCCTCGCTCCCGGGCCGCCTGGACAGCCTCACGCACCTTGGGGCGAAGGGCCCCCTCCGGATCGACCAGGGTGCCGTCCACGTCGAGGGCTAACAGGCGGTAGGGCATCGGGGTGCGGAACCTCGGAGCGGAGCCTGAGAAGAGGTGGGCCAGTCGCAGGGTGCGGATCATCGCCCGTCGGGCCGGGAGGCGCTTGCCGGCTCGGGACAAATCGCACAGCTAAGGTTGCAAAGATGACGCGGAGCGCCAAGTATAAGGGCGCGCTTCGGGGGCTCTCCCGGCGGCCTGCGCCCTAGGGGGGTGTGGGCATCGCCCAAAGGGGGGCGCCGGGGCCCAAGGAGGAAGTTCCCGTGAGCCCCAGGATCACGATTCTCATCGCCATCGCGCTGCTTCTGCTGATGTTCGGCCAGCGCTTCATCAAGATCGTTCCGCCCGGCCACGTCTCGGTCCCGATCCTCTTCGGCGAGGTGCAGAAGACGCCGAAGCCCGCCGGTCTCCACGTCGTCAATCCCCTGCTCAGCTGGGAGGACTTCGACACCCGGGAGAAGACCCTGAAGGAGTCCGCCCAGGTCCCCACCCGGGACCAGCTCCAGACCAAGCTCGACGTGAGCGTGCAGTGGCGGATCATCCCCGCGATGGCCCCGGAGGTCTTCACGAAGGTCGGCAATACCGAGCAGGCCAAGGCCATCTATCTGATTCCCAAGGTGCGCAGCATGGTCCGCGAGCAGGGAACCACGATCGAGAACGCCGAGGACTTCTTTCTCGAGGAGACCCGCGCGCGTCTCGAGATCTCGCTCACCGAGGGCCTGCGGGACTACCTCGCCCCCCTCGGCATCCGGGTCAACGCGGTGCTGATCCGCGACATCAATCTTCCCAAGGTGCTCTCAGACGCCATCGAGCAGAAGAAGGAGCGCGAGCAGGCCGGGGAGCGCCAGAAGGCCGAGCTCGAGCGCTTCCGCACCGAGCAGCAGCAGCAGGTGGCCCAGGCAGACGCCAAGCGGCAGGCCGCCGAGCAGGAGGCCGAGCAGATCCGCGTGCTCGCCAGCGCGAAGGCCGACGAGATCCGCCTCATCAACGACGCCGTGGCGAGGAACCCCGCCTACATCAAGCTCCAGGCCCTCGAGGCGCTGAAGGCGATGGCGAAGGACCCGGCCGCCAAGCTCTACTTCATGGACTCGAACAGCGCCATGCCGCTGCCGCTACTCCACATGGGCGACAACCAGGGGAAGCAGTAGCGGGCGCGCGTTCGCAGGGGTCGGGGAGTCAGGCGTCCGTCGCTCCGTCGTCGGTGCGCAGGGCCTCCCAGGTGCGTTTGTGGGTCCAGCGTCCCGTCGACATCCACACGCTCGAGACCAGGGTGATCGTGATCGCTCCCGCCAGGCCGGCGATGAAGACCCCGCTCGGCCCCAGCTCCCGGGTGTGGGCCAGGTAGAGGCCCAGGGGCAGGGTGAGGAGGAGCGAGTTCGCGAGGGAGATCGCCATGGGGAAGATCACGTCTCCGGCGCCCTGCAGCGTGCGGAAGACGACGAGGTACACCGACATCATCGTCAGGGAGGCGGCCTGGTAGGCGAGCATCTCGCTCCCGATGGCGATCACCTCGGGGTCCTCGGTGAAGGCCCCCAGCAGGGGAACCCGGAAGAAGAAGAGCCCGGCCGCAATGCTGAGCATCAGGCTGCCGTGGACGGCGAGGCCGACCCAGACCGAGCGCCAGGCCCGGCGGACGTTGCGCGCTCCCAGGTTCTGCCCGACCAGGGTCGCGCAGGCGCTGGCGATGGGGAGGCCGAGCATGGGCCCCACCATCGCGAGGCGCAGGCCGATGGAGTAGGCCGCCTGGGCCTTGTCGCCGAAGCCGCCCATGACGCGAATGAAGATGACCGTGACGAGGAAGCCGCCGATCATCTGTAGAGCCGGCGGCCAGGCCAGGGTGAGGATCTGCTTCAACACCCGCCAGTCGGGCCGCATGTGGCGCCTGCGCAGGTGGATGCGGCTCGCGCCGCTGGTGACCACTCGCATGAGGAGCAGGATCGAGACGGTCTGCCCGCAGGCCAGGCCGAGGGCGACGCCCTTTACCCCCAGCGCGGGCGCGCCGAATTTTCCGTAGATCAGGACCCACTCGGCGAAGAGGCCGATGAAGGCCTGGAGGATCGTGATCATGAAGGGCGTCGTCGTGTCCCCGGCGCCGTTCAGGACCGCATTGGTGAGGAAGACGAAGACGAAGCCGAAATGGAGCACGAAGACGAGGCGGACGTAGGGGGTGCCGATCTCCAGCACGCGGTCCGAGACCTTCATGAGGCTCAACATCTCGCCCGGGAAGAGGATGCCCAGCAGCGCGACTCCCACCGAGAGGAGGCCGCCGAGCAGCATCACCTGCCCGGCGATGTGATCCGCGGCTTCGCGGTTCCCCATTCCGATGGCTCGAGCGATGAGCGCCTGGGCGCCGAAGCTGCCTCCCATGATCATCATGAAGAAGATCTGGCGCAGGGACTGGTTGGTGACGACCACGGCTGTGATGGCGTCGGCTCCCAGGCCGGCGATGAGCTTCAGGTCGACGAGCTGGAAGATCACGCCGGCGAAGAGGCTCGAGCCGAGCAGCGGCAGCGCGAGAACCGTGAGGGACTTGAGCAGGTTGCCGCGGGTGTGATCGCGGTTGCGTACGCGTTCGAGGAAGCCCGGCTCGGGCCGAGCCGTGGCTTCGGCGGCCGGGTCGCTGCTGTCGCTCACGGAATCTCTCCGGTCGGGTGGGGCAGCGCACCCTGGCGGCCACGGGGAGCGTGTCCCCAGAGGGTGGCCGCGTGGGCCGGGGAATCGACCGGCATGGGGGGCGAGCATAACGCGCTGAGCCTGTCGTGCCGCCGACATTGGCTGGCGCGGCAAGGGCCGGGCTGCCAGTATCCCCGGCCATGTTGAACGGAGTCGTACGCCGACGGATGAAGCTGGCGGGCGCCGCGGACCCCGGCAGCGCCGGCCATCCCGGCAGCGCCAGCCATGCAGAAGGCGCGGCCAGCAGCCCTCGCACGGAGGTCGAGATCGCGCTCCTCGATTGGGGCGGCGCGGGTCCCCTGGCGCTGCTCCACCACGCCAACGGCTTCTGCGCGGGCATGTGGGCGCCGATTGCCGAGCGGCTGCGGGAGCGCTTTCACGTGATTGCCATGGACGGTCGCGGCCACGGCGATTCTTCGAAGCCCGAGGACGACGATGGCTACGCGTGGGTTCGCATGTTGGAGGACCTGGTCGCGGTGAGCGAGCGACTCCTGACGGAGACTGGACAGGAGCGCGTCGCGCTGGGGCTCGGTCACTCCTTCGGCGGCACACTCAGCCTGGGGGCGGCGGCGGCGCGGCCCGATCACTTCGAGCGCGTTGCCATGCTCGACCCGGTGATCCTTCCGCCGCCCGCGGTCCGCAACGAGTTCCCCGGGCGCAGCAATGAGCTTGCCGAGCGGGCCCGCCGCCGGCGGCACCATTGGGCCAGCCGCGACGAGGCCCGGGCCTATTTCGCAGAGCGCGCCTTCTTCGCCGACTGGCAGCCCGAAGTCCTGGACCTCTACGTTGCCGAAGGGCTGCGGGAGAGCGGCGACGGTGGCGTGGAGCTCAAGTGTCCGGGTCGGGTCGAGGCCGCGGTCTTCGAAGGCGCACGCGGCTACGACATCTTCGAGGCCGCGAGGGGCCTCGCGCTCCCGGTGCGTCTCATCCGCGCGACGCGGGGCGACTTCCCCCGACTCGTCTACGAGCAGCTGGCCGAGATCCTGCCTGGCGCGGAGATCGAGGATCTCGAGGCAGGGCATCTGATCCCCATGGAGTGTCCCGACCTGGCCGCGGACGCGGTGCTGCGTTTTTGCGACGAAGGGTGAGAGAAGGCTGAGAGAGGAGAAGAGCATGGAGCACCCGAGCACGATCCGCCCCGAAGAGCATGCGGTCTTCAAGGACGAGAAGATGGGCAAGAGCACCCTCTTCGAGTCCGAGCGCATCCTCGTCGGCCTCAACTGCTTCGAGCCGGGCCAGGAGCACAAGCTCCACGCCCACGCGGGCATGGACAAGGTCTACCAGGTCGTCGAGGGGAGCGGCGTCTTCCTTCTCGAGGACCGGGAGCTCGCCATGGAGCCCGGTCTCATGCTGATCGCGCCCGAGGGCGTGCCCCACGGTATCCGCAACACGGGCGCCGGGCGTCTGGTCGTGGTCGCCATCCTGGCGCCGGGGCCAGGATCGAATCCAGTCTCGAACGCAGCATCGAAGGGAGAGTAAGCATGCCCATGATCGCACTCGAACAGCCCCGGGCCCGCGGGCTCTTCGTCCTCACCGCCCATCCCGAGGGCTGCAGGGTGCTGGCCGAGCGCCAGATGGAGCGCGCCCGGGCGGCTCTGCCCGAGCCCCTCGCCGCGGCCCGGGGCAAGACGGCCCTCGTCATCGGCAGCACGACCTTCGGCTATGGCAGCTCCACCGCCATCGCGCTGAGGGCAGCCGGCTTCGACAAGATCATCGGTCTCGGTTACGAGACGCCGCCGAGCTTCCGCAAGGACAAGCCCGCCATGGCGTCCGCGGGCTGGTACCTCACCCACGCACTGCACGAGAGCGGCGTCGTCGCCCGCAGCTATTTCGCCGACGGCTTCGCGGATGCGACCCGGGACCGGGTCATCGGTGACTTGCAGAAGAGTGGCGAGAAGATCGACCTCCTCCTCTACAGCGTGGCGGCTCCCCGCCGCAGCCACCTCGAGGAGGAGTGGACCTCCTCCCTGTTGGTGATCGGTGAGCCCCTCGAGGCCATCGGCCTCGACTACAAGTCGGGCGAGCACAAGCCCGTGCGCGTCGAGGCGGCGAGCGAGCTGCAGGTGGAGCACACCCGCCGTGTGATGGGCGGCGACGACCTCGACCTGTGGGCCAACGCGCTCCTCTATTCTGGCTCCGCTGCCGCAGGGATGAAGATCGCCTCCCTCTCCTACATCGGTCCCGACCTCGAAGTCCTGCGGCGCATCTACTGGGATGGCGCCCTCGGCGCGGCCAAGAAGCACATCGACGCCACCACGCGCGGCCTCGACGCGCGGCTGCAGTCCCTGCTCGGCGGCCACGCCTTCACGGTCATGAATCCCGCCGTGGTGACCGGCGCTTCGGTGGCGATCCCGGCCATGACGAAGTACATCGCCGATTACCTCGGCGTGGCGGACAGCGGCGCCGGAAGCTACGACGACCCGCTCGAGGTGGGCATCCACTTCGCCCGCGCTCTATACGGAGATGGCGAACCCTGGAAGCAGATGCTCGACGCAGAGGGCCGCCTGCGCCTCGACCAGAACGAGCTCGCACCCGAGGTGCAGAAGCTCATCCAGGAACAGTGGCAGAGCGCGGAGCCGGGCCCCGCCACAGGAATCAGCGAGCGTGGCCTCGCCGTCTTCAAGCGCGAGTTCCTCCACCTCTACGGCTGGGAAGTAGACGGCGTGGACTACTCCACCCCCTGCGAATGGGAGCCCCCCCAAGGCGAACGCCTGATCGACCTCCTCGAAGAAGCCTGAGGTTCCCCTTCTGGGGTCCGAGATCAGGGTGAAGCCGAGACTCCCAGACCCATCTCGGCGTCGCTCATCTTGTCCACGACCCGGATGACCCTGCGCGGGAGTGGGTTGCTCGGATCCGCGCGCAGCACCTCGGCGAAGATGCGCCGGGCCTCCGCCTGCTCCCCGTTGAACCAGCGCACCACACCGCGATTGAGCTGGCGCAAGACTTCGTAGTACTCGATCTCGGCGAAGGGCGAGCCTCCGCTTGGATCGTCTTCCCTGGCGGCGAAGACGACCTCGATGTTCTCCCTGAGGCTCTCGTGCGTCCACGACGGAAGCCGAAAGCTCATGAACTCGAGGGGGAGCTTGTCCCAGGCATTCACGGGGCCTTCGCCGATCGAAGCGTCGAGCTCGGCTCCGCTCGCGACCCAGAGGGCGGGAAGCGCCGACGCGTCCGGTAGGAAGACCTTCTCGACTTCCCGCGCGACGCCGCTCTTCTTGAGCTCGTCGCGCGTAGGCCGCTCCCGTCCCGCGATGGGACAGCGCGAGCCCACCATGATGATCGTGCTGGGCGCATCCAGGAAGACCTCGAGCTCGGGGAAGACCGAGCGGAAGGTGCGCAGGATCAGCTTCAGGGACTCCACGGAGTGGATCGTGGGAACGGATTGGACGAAGAGACCGCACTCGCTGAGGCGCGCCAGGGAGTACTCGTAGAGCTCCTTGGAGAGGATCTTCGAGGTGCCACCGAAGCGCAGGTGCTGCTTTGCATCGTTGACGATGAGGTCGTAACGCTTCGGCGTGCTGAGCAGGTAGTGGATCGCATCCTGCGAGATGATGTCCGCCCGGCGGTCGACCTGCACCATGGACTCCATGAAGAGGGAGCTGGCGCGGATCACCGCTGGGTTGATCTCCACGGCGTCCAGGCTCTCGACCCAGCGGTAACGGGAGAGGGCCTTGAGGGTGGAGCTCGTCGCCAACCCCAGATTGAGTGTATGGCGGATGTTGCGGTCGAGCGTCATGGGAAGGTGGGCGAGAATCTGCTGCTTCGTGTACAGCACCTCGTTCCAGTCTGCTGTGACGCCAATGATGGTGCCGTCGATCGCCATGGCGCGGGCGCTCGTAGGCTGGAGCGCGGAGAAGACCTGAACCGTGCCGAGG
>JAFDEK010000188.1 GCA_019310385.1 Deltaproteobacteria bacterium | reverse complement strand
CGCCGCCGAAGGCGGCCTGCGTATCCTCGCCGCCGCCGAAGGCGGCCTGCGTATCCTCGCCGCCGCCGAAGGCGGCCTGCGTATCCTCGCCGCCGCCTCCGGGTACCGGGCCGCGACTGCTGAAGCTCGCGATGGCGTCGGCGTTGTTCGTGGCCGCGACGGTGAAGCTCCCGTCGTAGATGGCGGGAGGATCGACGATGGTGCCGCAGCCCGGCCCCGCGTTGGTGCCGGCGACGACGACCAGGATGCCCGCCGCCCGGGTGTTGCCCACGACGGTCTCCAAGATCGCCGGATCGATGCAGCCCTCCCAGTCGGGGCAGTACCAGGAGTTGTTCACCACGTGGGGCGCCATTGCGGGGTCGGGATTCTGACCGCTGGCGTCAGTGGGTGCCATGAACCACTCGAAGCACTCGGTGTAGGTGGCGGGGGTGCCAACGCCCTCGTCCATGTTGCGGCAGCCGATCCAGCGGGCGCCGGGCGCCATGCCGATCTGATTCGTGCCGCCGTCGTCTCCCAGCATGATTCCCATGGTGTGGGTGCCGTGGCCGTCATCGTCGCAGGGGACGCTCGAGTCGGCGCCGCAGCTGCCGCCGGCCGAGTGAATGGCATCGTGCCAGCTGTAGGAATGGTCGGCGCTGGCTCCATCCCAGCCCCGGTACTGCGCGAGGAGCGCCGGGTGCTGCCACTCGTATCCCGTGTCGGCCCCGGCGATGACGGCCCCCTCTCCGCGGATTCCCAGCTCCCAGACCTCGGGCGCTCCCACGAGCTCGAGGTTGGGCTCGATCCCCGCGGCGGCGGCCTCGCTGGACGGCAGATCACGGGGCGGCGAAAAGCGGATCCTGGGGTTCGCGAGAACCCGGTCGACGGCCGGGTCGAGGGCGAGCTGCTCCATGAGCGTCGCGTCCCCCCGTACCCAGATCATGTTCGCGGCCCAGTAGCTGCGGTGCTCGGCGCCCGCGGTCTCCAGGCGCTCGAGCAGACCGGATTGACTCCGTGTCGCCAGGTCGCGCAGGCGTTCCACCACCGCGCTGCCGCGCCCGGAGCGGGGCGTTCGCCTGCGCAGCTCGCGCAGCTCCGTCCGGTCGGCCTGCTCGCGTAGCAGCAGGAGAAACTCCCGCTGCGCGCCCCGGGGCTGTCCGTCAGCGAGGAGGGAGGGGTCGATCTTCTCGCGAGCCGGCGCCCCGGCCGCGATGGCGTCCAGGGGCGGTGCCAGGAGCAGGAGCAGGGCGGCCAGGCAGGCTCGGGCGGTCAGTTTCCGGATCACGCGGTGGTCTCCAGCACACATCGTCTCACAGGGCCCCGCCGCAGAACAAGCGGGGGTTCCGGGCCGGCGTCGGGACAGGAAGAGGAACAAATGCTATAACATGTTTCCGTTTCAGGGCGCCCGCGGCCGGCTAGGGGGCCGCTCGGCGACTCCGACAGCCTTGGACGCGCTCGGGGGAGGAATCGGATGGATCGCTACGACGTATGCGTCATCGGCGCCGGCTACGGGGGCGCCACAGCGGCGGCGCTGCTCGCCCATGCCGGACATCGTGTGGCGTTGGTGGAGAAGACCAACGTGGCCGGCGGCAAGGTGCAGACCGTTGACCGCAAGGGCTACCGCTTCGAGATGTTCGGCGCGGTCGGCATCCCCGCCCACAACTCCCGCTTTCACGAGCTCGTCGATGTGCTCGGCCTCGCCGACCGCGTGGAGTTCTTGATACCCGAAGGGGAAGTCGCGTCGGTGCGCTACAAGGCCGCCGACGGTGAGTGGCGCACCATGCGCAGCGCGCTGCAGCAGACCGGCGACCCCAAGGAGATGGAGAACCTGCGCCGGGTGTTCGGCGCGAGCGACGAGGATCTCGCTGCGCTCGCCCAGCTCTACACCGCGGTGCTGACGGTGAAGGACGAGGAGCTCGAAGCCCTCGACGAAGTGGGGATGCTCGAGTGGATGCGCGGCTTCGGGCTTCCCGCGCCCCTCGAGAGCCAGGTCTGCATGAACCTCAACACGCTCTTCGTGGTTCCGGTCAATCGCCTGGCGGCCTCCGAGGCCATCCTCACCATGCGCCAGCAGGTGCTCGGCGGCGCGGGACGCTACAGCGTCGGAGGCTACGGACGCCTCGCCGAGGCGTGCGCGGATTACGTGGTCGAGCAGGGGGGGATCTATCTCCCCAAGCAGCGCGTCGTCCGAATCCTCGTCGAGGACGAGCGGGCGGTCGGAATCGAGACCGACGACGGCGTACTGCGCGCCAGGGTGATCGTCTCCAACGCGGGAATCCAGCCCACGGTGCTGAAGCTCGCCGGTCGCGAGCACTTCCCGCCGGAGTATGTCGAGCGGGTCGAGTCCCTCGAGCCCAGCTGGGCCATCGCGGGCTATCGCTACGTGCTCGACAAGCGAATCTTCGACGCGGCCCTCATCCCCATCTTCTCCGACCAGAGCTGGCTCGACGACGAGCGCTTCGCCGGCATGGAGCGGGGTGACTGGCCCGACGTTCCCCTCATCGCCATCGACGTTCCCTCGGAGTTCGATCCCAGCCTCTCGCCCATTCCCGGCCACCAGATCGCGAATTGCCAGGTCTTCTGCTCGCCCGACCCTGAATCGTCCATGGGAGAGGAGGCCATGCGCCGTGCCGAGCAGGTCCTCGACGAGCTCTGGCCCGACCTGCGCGACCACATCATCCGCAAGGAGCCCTATAGCGCCAAGGCGATTTCGGGACTCAGCCGCGATTCAGTGCTGCCGGGCTGCGGTGGTGAGGCGGTGGGCCTGGCCCAGGTGGTGGGTCAGGTGGGCAAGTCGAAGCCCGATCCCCGGACGCCCCTCGACGGCCTCTATCTCGTCGGCTGCGACGCGGGCGGCCGTGGTGCCGGCACCCACCAGGCCGTCGACTCGGGCTTCAACGTCGCCGCCATGGTAGATGCCGCGCTGGGTTGAGACGGGCTAGATCAGGACGCCGAGTCCACGAACTCCTCGGGCCAGTGCTCGTGGAGTAGTGGCACTACCTCGCGCGCGAAGGAGATCAGTCGCGCGCGGGCGAATTCGACGTCGTCGTCGCGGCTGATCGCGGTGCTGAGGCGAACCAGGGAGCCGTCGGCACGCCCTTCGAAGAGGCGGCTGGAGAGCCGTTCGTAGATCCGGTCGAGCCCCCCGACCGCCTGGTTCGCGCGGAAGGACTGGTACCAGAAATGGACCAGCCGCCGGCTGCCGTCCTTCTCGACGATGATCTCGTTGGCGGATCGGCCCTCGTAGGCCTCGATCACATTGCGGAATTGGATGTCCCAGCCGCTGCTCGGATAGCATTCCCAGGGCGTGTGCTCCGGGTGTCCGCCGCGCTCGGTCCCGTAGTAACCCACGTAGAGCCATACTACGAAGCCCGTCTTGTGGATGTAGCTGCGCTGCACGTTGTAGTCGGCGTCGAGCATGGTCTCGACGTCGCTCTGCATGGGGATCTCTTGACCACGCCACTGCTGGATCTCGAAGGGGATCGAGGCCAGGCTGGTCGCATCGACCACCAGGGGCGCGCCAAGGTGGATCGTCCAGGACGCGACCCCTACGACCAGCAGCATTGCGGCTACGCCAATCGACGTCCAGCGCTCGGAATTCACTCGGGCTCCTGCCTCTTCCATTCCCTCGCCAAGACGATCGCGAAGGGCACGAGCCAGCCTGCGGTGCCGACGGCCTCGATCGTCCAGCCCGGCGATCCGAAGTGCAGCAGCACCAGGCTTACCACGATGACCCCGAATTGGATGGGGGCCGCGAGCAGCACGTAGCCGCCAATGAGCCTCAGGGTCGGCTGCCAATCCAGCTTGCGCCGCACGCCACTGTACCACGCGAGTCCGCTCATGTGGGTTGCGAGTACGAGGCCACTCCGACGGGGGTCGAGGGGAAGCGTGTTGTCGCCGGCCGACAGATGCCGGGTGCTGAACTCGAAGGCCATTCCCAGAGGCTCCAGGAGCAGGGCGCCCATTTCGTAGAGGGCCTGCACGATCTCGCGGCCGCCGAGCATGATGCTGACCGCGGTGGGAAAGGGCACGATCCAGAGAACGAGGAGCCCGGTTCGCAGGGAGGCCGTGCCCCGCAGCAGGAACATGCCCAGTACGGCGATGGCCGCGAAGGGGCGGCCGACGGCAACGGCGTTGGTCTTCAGCGCGAAGAGCTGGCCCAGGCAGGCGACCGCGAGCAGTCCGGCGCCCTCTTTCGGGCGAGGCGGGACCGGCGCGTCGGCCCGCGCGGCGAGGACCAGCAGCGCGATGAACGCGGTGCTGTAGAGCGACCAGGGGGAGGCGATCCAGTGCTCGACCAGGTGTTGCAGCACAGGGGAGAGGACGAGCAGGAGGCCGAGCCACAGCCCCCACTCCGCGATGCCCCTTCTCGTCGGTGCCGCGTCGGGCAGGTGCTCAACCATGGGCAACGGGACCCGGGAGGCGCCGGAGATATGCGCTCAATATTCCGCAGCTCGCTGGAATCTTGCCGAGATAGGTGTGCAGGCCGAAGGCGATTCGGGTCCAGAGGCTCAGGTCGCGACCCGCCAGCGCGAGGGCCTTGCGCAGCACCAGAGTGCCAATGAGCGCGCAGCCCAGGCCGCACGCGGCAAGAGACAGGCCGCTAGAAAAGGGGAGGGCGAGCAGGCAGAGCACCCAAGGCGCCAGGAGGATCGCGCTCTGGGCGAGGGACTCGCGCAGGCGCTCGCTCCAGAAGCCGCGTCTCCAGCCTCCCGTGGCCCGCACCACCATCGCGCATGCGAGGCCGCTGCGGAAGCCGCGGCGAAGCCAATCCCCGAAGCCATTCATGTCGAGATCGTGGTGGGCCATGACGCGGTCCAGGTGAACGAAGCGCCAGTCCTTCTCTCGCAGGCGTACGCCGAGCTCGGGCTCCTCTCCGACCTGCATTCGGGGATCGAAGGCTCCAGCCTCGATGATGGCGCGCGTGCGATAGACGGAGTTGCCCGACACATAGGTGACCTCTCCCG
>JAFDEK010000107.1 GCA_019310385.1 Deltaproteobacteria bacterium | reverse complement strand
TTCGTGGTCCCGCACCCTCCCCTGCTTCCCCAGTTCGGCGAGCTCGCCCCCTACAACGTGGTCCTGGTGGCCCTCGACGAGGATCCCACTGTGCGCCTCGTGGGCAACCTGGTCGCCCGGCAAGGCGGCCCCATCAACGAGATCGACCCGGCGAGCATCGAGATCGGAGCGGCGCTGCGCGTGATCTTCGAGCCCGTAACGGAAGAGATCCACATGCCGCGCTGGGTGCTGGCCTGAGAGAGCCGGCGCGCGCGCCGCTCAGACCCGGGAGCCCAGTTGTCCCCAGGGCGAGCAGCCTGCACTGCGAGTGCGGCGCGCCCAGAAATCAGCGCAACCGGAATCGTCGAGAGAATCGGCTCCGGCGTGCCGCGCAGGCTGTGGACCAGGAAGGTCGCGCCCACCGTCACGGCGGTCGGAACGAGTATGGCGACCAGCAGGACCGGGAGGTCCGAACCCGGCCGCAGGGACAGGCTGGTGCAGATGCGCATGATGGTCGCGCCCATGAAAAAGGTGTAGACGAATTGCTTGGCCGCGGCGCTGGAGGCGCCCTCGAGGCCGTGGGGATAGTTGATGCAGAAGACGATGGAGGCCAGCAGCACACCTCCCGCGAGGCCCGACTTGACGTCCAGGTAGTCGCCCAGCTTGAGCGCGATGCCCCTGATTCCGGTCGCGCGTGTCTCTGCCCCGTTCACCCTTCTCTCTCCACCGTTCTGGCCCGAGCAGGCGATGGTAGCAGGCGCTTCAGCGCCAATCGGGATGCAGGCGGCGCTCCAGGCAGAGCTTCTGGGCGAAGACCGTCTGGCCGCTCAGCTCCTCGGCAGCCGGGTCCGAGGCGAGCCACGCGATCGCGGCCGCGGGCACGCTGGGAGGCGCGCCGTGGGCGTACTTCGAGAGGTCGCCGTCGGGGTCGTTGAGGCGCATGGCTTCCGTGAGGACGAAGCCGGGCTCGAGGTTATAGAAGCGCAGCCCACTCTTCGCGTGCTCGACGGCCAGCACCCCCACCATGCGATGGAAGGCCGCCTTGCTCGCCGCGTACGCGAAGCCCCAGCCCCCCTGGCCCGCCGGGGCCGGCGGATCGTTCAGCCCCGCGCCGGAGACCATGTTGATCACGCTGCCACTGCCCTGCTCCAACAGGGTTCGGAGCACTCGCTGGGTGAGGAATATCTGGGAGAAGAGGTTCGCGCGGAAGAGGGTCTCGACGGCTTCTTCGTCGAGCTCGAGGAAGTGCTGCATGTTGGCCGGGCCGGTGTAGATCCCGTTGTTGAGCAGGAGATCGACGCGTCCCCAGGCCGCCAGGGTCGCGTCGAGTGCGGCCGTAATGGACTTGCGATCCAGCAGATCCAGGCGAAGCGCCAGGGCGTCGCGACCGCGCTCCCGGACCTCGGCGGCGGTGGTCTCGATGCTCCCGGGCAAGGGGCGACCGTCCGCGTTCTCGCCCTCCTTCAGCGTGCGGGCGGTCACGACGACGTCGTAGCCCTTCTCCGCCAGGGCGATGGAGGCAGCCCGGCCGATGCCGCGGCTCGCTCCGGTTACGAAGGCGACTCTGCGCTCCACCGGCTTCTCCCGAGCCAACCGCCGCGGCTCTGCACCGGGCTCCGACCGGTGCAAGCATCGACGGGGGGCGTCAATAACGCTCGGAGATGGGCATCTTCACCAGCCGCCCCGCCTCGAGCACTCGATCCTCACGCAAGCCGTTGGCCACTGCCGCCTGGGGGGCCTCCCACTGGCCGTCCACCCGTTCGATGAGCCCGGCCAGGGTCTCCCCCTTCTTGGCTTCGATGAGACGCAGTCGATCCTCGCGGATCTCCGCACGCTCCGCTGTGCCGAGGACACGATAGCTCGAGATCGCTGCCTGGATGTCCTCGTCGTGGGAGGAAGAGCTCCCCCGCTTGACGAGGCCCATGAGTCGAAAGATGCGCCCGCCCTGTGCGATCCAAGCGAGCCGGACCTCCTGGTCGCGGGTGCTCAGCGTGCTGCGCGCGGCCGGGAGTCCGCCGATCGTAGTCGCGGTGACCTCGATGTCCTGAGGCCGCATCTTGACCTCCTGCTCGAGGAAATCGCGGCCCGCCTGCGCGGGGTCCGTCCCCTCTCCGTGGAGCAGGAGCACGATGGCGGCCTTCTCGTCCTTGGAGACCCCGACCACGAAGTTGCGGGTGTTCTGGGTCTTCCAGCCTTCGGGAAAGCTGAGCGCGAGCTTCATGTCGGGGTGCAGGAAGCGCTCTTCGATGAAGACCCCCTCCGCCGCGCGAGGCCCGACCGGCAGGCCATTGAGGTACTGCAGGAAGGCGTCCCGACCCTTCGCAATGGGCGGCGTAGCGGCGCGCTGCAGCGTCCCTGCGCGCTCGGCCGTCTTCTCGATCCGAGAGGGCGTCGAGGGATGGGAGGAGAGGAAGGTCGGAGGACGCTTGCCGTCGCTCGATAGCGCCTCCTCTTTGCCGAGGGTCTCGAGAAAGGCGGTGAGGGCCGCGGGATCCCAGCCCGCCTGGGCGGCCATTGACTGGCCGATCTCGTCGGCCTCGTTCTCCTGGCTGCGGCTGTAGGGCGAGACGACGAGGGCGTTGGTGAGGCCGCCGATCCCGGCGGTGGCGCTGCCGAGGGCGGGGCTCACCATCCCCACGATTCCCGAGGTGATGCCCGTAAGGACGCCGACGGGCGCCGCGCGCGTCATGCGCTGCACCGCGTGGCGCGCCGCCACGTGGCCCATCTCGTGTCCGACGACGCCCGCGAGCTCGGCCTCGTCGTTCATGAGCGCGAGCAGGCCGCGGCTCACGTAGACGTGTCCGCCGGGCAGCGCGAAGGCATTGGGCTCGATCATCTCGACCACGTAGAAGTCGTAGCCGACGTCCTTCCAGGGAGAGAACTCCTCGAGGCGGGCGCCGATGGCGTCGAGGTAGCCGTCGATCCGCTGATTCTCGTAGAACCCGACGTCGCGTTCGACTTCCGCGGCGGCCTCGTCGCCCATCTTGATTTCGTCTTCGACGGAGACCAGCACGATCTCGCGCTTCTGGCTCACGGGGTTCACCGCGCAGGCCCCTGCGAACACGAGCAGCGCCACTGCGAGGAGCCGGAGGCGGGACGAGGGAAACTTCGAACGGGTGTCGATCACGGTGCTCACGCTGGAGACTCTCCCTCGCTCTCGATTGGATGCCCGGTACGCTTCGGCCGAGGCGGGTGGACATTCAGGCCCCGGCCTTGCCGGGCCCGAGGATACTCAGGCTGCGGAAGAGCCACCACTGCGGGGCAGATCAGGCGGCTCAGGAGGGCATGTAGCTCCCGCCATTGGCGTGCAAGACCTGACCCGTGAGGTAGCGGGAGGCGTCGGAGGCGAGGAAGAGGACCGCATTGGCGATGTCCCGGGGCTCGCCCGTCGTGCGCAGGGGATTGCGCTGGCGCACTCCCGCGCGCACCGCCTCCAGCTTCTCCTCGTCCACGCTCCCGTCGGTCCGGCGTACCCTGCGCGCCGTCATTCCGCCCTCCACGAAGCCCGGCGCGATGGCGTTGACCCGGACACCGCTCGGGCCGACTTCGGCGGCGAGCACCCGGGTGAGCGCGACCACGCCCGCCTTGGAGACCGAATAGCACGAGAGCTCTGGAAGCGCGGCAAAGGCCGCCAGGGAGGCCATGTTGATGATGCTGCCCCGGCCCTGCTCGCTCATGCGCCGGGCGGCGGCCTGGCAGCCGAGGTAGACACCCTTGAGGTTGACCGCCAGCACGCGGTCGAGATCCGCCTCGTCGGTTTCGACGACGAGGGAGTCGTGGATCACCCCGGCGATGTTCGCCATGACGTCGATGCCGCCGAACTCGCTCACCGATCGATCGACCAGCGCCTCGACCTCCGCCCGGCGGGTGACATCGGTCCGCATGGCGAAGACCTGGCCGGCGGCGCCCCCGGCGCCCTCCAGCGCCTGCGCGAGCCGCGCCTCGTCGACGTCTCCGAGCAGGACCTTCGCGCCGGCCGCCACCAGAGAGCGTGCGATCGCGGCCCCCATGTCGCTCGCCGCCCCGCTCACCACCACCGACCGGCCGGTCAGATCGAAATCCTCGAAGCCCTCGTTCATCCTTCGTCCTCGAAGCGGCGGCTCGGGGACAGCAGCGAAGTCCGGATCTTCGTCATCGCGGCAGAATAGAGACGGGCCTGGCCGCCGGAAAGGCCGGACGCTCCAATGCCTCGATACCCCGATGCCTCAATGCCCCCGGAGGGGAGCCCCCATGAGCGCCCCAGACGCGCCTTTACAATACGCGACGTATCGTATACATTCCTCGACCCTGAGCGAGGCCGGCCCCCCCACGGCTCCCTGTCGCGTGTGGATCCCTGGGTGTGCCCTCGTCTGATCGCCGGATGGATGGAGGAGCGACCCGTGGATTTCGAGTTTTCCGAAGAGCAGGACGCCTTCTTGAAGGAGGTGGTGGACTTCATCGAGGCGAACCGCGACCCCGAGGTCATGGACGTGCTTCGGGAGAACATGGCGCAGCTGGTCGACACCCCGAAGCGTCGCGCCTTCATGAAGAAGATCGGCGAAGCCGGCTGGCTGGGCATGACCTGGCCCAAGGAGTATGGCGGCAGCGAGGGCGAGGGCGTCTACGAGTACCTCCTCAACGAGGCCCTGGCCCGGGTGGGCGCGCCCCAGATCGGCAAGGGCGTCGGCATCATCGGCAAGACCCTGATCCGCTACGGGAGTGAGAAGCTCAAGAAGGAGTTCCTGCCCAAGATCCTCGTCAACGACGTCGAGTTCGCCGTGGGCTACAGCGAGCCCCAGGCCGGCTCCGACGCGGCCGCGATGGAGCTCAAGGCGGTGTATCACGCCGACCGCAAGGGTTGGGTGATGAACGGCCAGAAGATCTTCACCACCTCGGCCCACTTCGCCGACTGGTACTGGGTGGGCGCCCGCACGGACCCCGACAAGCCGAAGCACCAGGGCATCAGCCTCTTCGTCATGCCCATGGACCAGCCGGGCATCGAGATCCAGCGCATGCCCACCATCGGCGACGAGATCACCAACCAGGTCTTCTTCAACGACTGCTTCGTCGACGAGGAGTACATGGTGGGTGAGCAGGGCCGGGGCTTCAACTACATCGCCGAGGCCCTCGACCTCGAGCGCTTCACCATGTTCACCTACTCCCCCATCGCGGCGCGCCTCGAGCTCCTGCAGGAGTACGTGCGCAGCGAGACCCGGGACGGCGAGCCCCTGAAGGACGATCCGGTCATCCGCCAGACCATCGCCCAGCTCACCACCCAGGCCGAGGTGGCGCGCTGCCTGGGCCTCAAGTTCGTCGCCACCTCCATGAAGGGCGGCAAGGCGCCGACCGTGGAGGCCTCGGAGTACAAGCTCTTCGCCACCGAGTTCTCGAAGCGGGTCGCCAACGAATCGCTGAACGTCGGAGCGGCCGGCGGTCAGTTGCGGGTGCGCAGCGAGGACGGCGCCATGAAGGGCCGGGCCGAGCTCACCTATCGCTATACGGTGATCGACACCGTGGGCGGCGGCGCGTCGGAGATCCAGAAGAACATCATCGCCCGCCGTGGCCTCGGCCTTCCCAAGAACTTCTAGGCAGCGAGTAAGCGGAATCCCGGAGAGATCGATGTCCGAGAACACCCCCCTTCTGGACGGCATCACGGTGCTGAACCTGGCGAGTGTAGGACCCGCCGCACGGGCGTCCCGCACCCTGGCCGACTACGGCGCTGCAGTGGTCCAGATCAGCCCCACTGCGAAGAAGGGTGGGAAGCAGATCGTGCCCCCCTTCCACTCCTATGGGGCCAGTCGGGGCATCCAGAAGCTGCAGATCAACCTCAAGGCCGAGGCCGGCGTGGAGGCCTTCCTGCGCCTGGCCGAGCAGGCCGACGTGGTGATCGAGAGCTACCGCCCGGGCGTCGTGAAGCGCCTGGGCATCGGCTACGAGACCGTGCGCGGCCGCAACCCGGGCATCGTCTACTGCTCCACCAGCGGCTACGGCCAGGACGGCCCGGCCTCCAGCTGGGTGGGCCACGACATCAACTACCTCGCCATGGCGGGCTTCCTGGCCTGCACGGAGCCTCGGGCCGACGGCGGCCCCCCCATCCCCGGCGCCACCGTGGCGGACAGCGCGGGGGGTGGCATGCACGCAGTGCTCTCCATCATGGGCGCCCTGGTGCGGCGGGGGATCTCGGGCGAGGGGCGCTACCTGGACGTCTCGGCCTGCGAGGGCGTGCTCTCGCTCATGAGCCTCTCCCTCGATCAGTACCTGGCCACCGGCGAGGTGGCGGGGCCACGCAAGGTGCTACTCACCGGCCGCTACGCCTTCTACGACGTGTACGAGTGCAAAGACGGCGGCTGGGTGTCGGTGGGCGCCATCGAGCCCCACTTCTACCGCAACCTCTGCAAGGCTCTGGGCCACGACGCCTACGGCGACCACCAGTACGACGACGCCAAGCAGGACGAGATCCGCGAAGCCTTCAAGCAGGCCTTCCTCCGCAAGGACCGCGACGCCTGGGTGGCGGAGCTCGCCCCCAACGACACTTGTGTGGCGCCCGTCTACAGCATTCCCGAGCTCGTCGACGACCCCCACTTCGTCGAGCGCAAGGTCTTCATGGAAGCCGAGCACCCCGAGGAGGGGAAGTTCCGCCAGGTGAGCCCGATCCTGGCCGGCGGCGTGCGCGAGCAGCCCGTCCACCGGGTGCGGCCCCACAGCGAGACCGACGCGACGGCGCTCCTTGCCGGCATCGGCATGAGCGTGGAAGAGATCGAGAAGCTGCGCGCCGACGGCGTAGTCGAGTAATAGAGGCGAGTAATAGAGGCGAGTAATAGAGGCGAGTAGCCAGGCACGAGGAGAACACCATCCATGTCCGATGATCTGCCCGCAGAGGTGAAGTCCTGGATCGGCCAGGAGCGCTACGAAGAGGAGGGCGGCTTCCCCGTCGAGATGGGATACATCTGGACCGGCTGCTCCTCGGTGGAGAACGGCAACCCCCTCTACTGGGACGAGAAAGTCGCCGAGGAGGTCACTGGCGGACAGATCGCGCCGCCCACCATGATCTCGGCCTGGTTCCGCCCCCACCACTGGTCGCCGGGACAGAGCGAGCCGCGCCTGCCCTTGAAGGTCCACTTCGACCTCAAGGAGGCCCTTGGCCTGCCGGAAGCCGTGATGACGGACAACACCATCACCTTCGGTGTCCCGGTGCGCCTGGGCGACCGAGTCAAGACCCACCAGGTGCTGCGCTCGGTCAGCCCCCTCAAGACCACCAAGATCGGCACGGGGCGCTTCTGGGAGATCGAAGTCATCTACACCAACCAGCGCGGCGAGAACGTCGGCGTCGAGTCCTACACGGGATACGGCTACCAGAAGAAGGACCAGCAATGACTACCCAGGACCGGACACTCGACCAGGTGCGCGAAGGCGACACCCTTCCGGAGTTCTCCCACGACGTTACGGCCACGACGGTGATCCTCGGCGCCCTGGCGACCCGCGACTGGCGCCCCATGCACCACGACGTCGACTTCGCGGTGAATCGCAACGGCATCCGCAACATCTTCATGAACACGCCCAACCAGGCCCACTGGTTCGAGCGCTACATCACGGACTGGACGGGCCCCAAGGGCCGCCTGGGCAAGATGCGCTTCCGCATGAAGGCCTCGGTCTTTCCCGACGACAACATGATCTTCAAGGGCACCGTCTCCGCGGTCGAGACCGACGACACCGGCTGTGGCTGGGCGAACGTGGACGTGAACCTCTCCGTGGACGGCAAGACAGTGACCGACTGCGCGGTGCGTGTCGCGCTGCCCACGGACGACAACGACAACCCCTGGAAACGATTCGGGGAGCAGTGGCAGCCCTAGCGGCTGGTCGCCACGACACCTTTTCCTCGTAACCAAAGAGGTAGACACGATGGATCTCGATTTCACCGAAGAACAGGACATGCTGCGCGACATGGTGCGCGGCGTCTGCGCCGAGTACTCCCCCCTCGAGGTGGTCCGCGCCATGGAGGACGACCCGACGGGCTACTCGGCCGACTTCTGGAAGCAGCTCGGCGAGCTCGACCTGCTGGGCCTGCTGATCCCCGAGGAGTACGGCGGATCGGACATGACCCTGCTCGAAGGCGCCGTCGTGTACGAGGAGTTCGGACGCTCTCTCGCGCCCTCGCCCCACTTCGAGAGCGCCGTGCTCAGCGCCTCGGTTCTGCTCGCCGCGGGCAGTGACGAGCAGAAGAAGGAGTGGCTGCCGAAGATCGCCGCGGGCGACGCCATCCTTACGCCGGCGTGGCTCGAGCCCGGGAACGGCTTCGGCGCCAAGGGCGTGCAGATGCGGGCCGAGGCTTCGGGCGACGACGTGGTGCTGAGCGGCACCAAGCTCCACGTGGGCTACGCGAGCGCCGCCACGCGCCTGGTGGTGCTGGCCCGAACCGGCAACGCTGAAGGCGACGTCGACCTCTTCCTGGTCGATCCCCAGGCCGAGGGCGTGAAGCTCAGCCAACAGATGACCCTGGCCTCCGACACCCAGTACCGCGTCGACTTCGACGGCGTGAAGGTCCCGGCCAGCAGTCGCATCGGTGGCGCCGCTTCGGGCTGGGCGACCTGGAGCACGGTCATGCACGACGGCATCATCCTGCTCGCCGCCATCGCGGTGGGGGGAAGCCAGCAGGCCCTCGACATGACCTGCGAGTTCGCCAAGGAGCGCGAGCAGTTCGGCAAGCCCCTGGCGGCCTTCCAGGCCATCTCCCACTACCTCGCCGACGCCGCGACGAACGTCTCGGGCGCCCAGACTCTCATGTACGAGGCCGCATGGGCGCGGGCCAACCACAAGCCCCTCGATCGACTGGCCCCCATGGCGAAGCTCTTCGCCAGCCAGACCTATCGCGACCTCACCGCCATGGCGGAGCAGGTCTACGGCGGCGTGGGCTTCACCATCGAATACGACATCCAGCTCTTCTTCCGCCGGGCCAAGCAGCTGCAGATCACCTGGTGGGACACCCGCTATCTCGAGGAACTCGTCGCCAGCAACGTCCTCGACTAGCGCTGAGCATGCGGACGGCGCCGAGCGCCGCCCGCTGGGGGGCGCGTAGCGTCCCCCAACTGCTCGGCGATTCGCCCTCGGCCCTCGGCTCCCGTCTCGGCTCCCTTGCGCGAGCCTGCCGATGCCCCCGAAGGAAATCACTGTCCCGGCGCTCCCCCAGCGCGTATGATTGAGCGTTGTAACTGCTGTAGGGGAACGCCGTGCCTCTTCGTCGATCCGCCCTCGCGCTCTCGATCGTCTCACTGTGCGCCGCCGCGGTCGGCTGCAGCCCGCCGACGGACATCGTCATCGTCGAGCCCGCGGGCCAGCGGGTCGAGACCTTCGGCTTTCCACTCCAGATCCAGCTCGGCGAAGACCTCGATCACGCCGGCGTCGCGGTCAGCATCAACGGCGAATCCGTTCTCGACCGGCTGAGCGGCACGACGCTTCTCTCTGGAGTCATCGAGCCCGGCCCGCCCCTTCGCGACCAGAACATCCTGATGGTGAGCGCACCGGTGACATTCCTCGGCGGCGGGGGCGCCGAGGGCAGCGAATCCCCGGGCTGGCGTATCCGCAGGACCTTCCACTTCGAGTATCTCCCGCCCGGGAAGGCGAGCGCGCGGCGCATCGAGGAAGAGGAAGAGCTCATCCGCGGCCCCCTCGCCCACAGCAAGCTCGGCGACTGGCTGCTCGAGAACGGCGAGGCCCGCTTCGTCGTGCAGGACGTCGGCCAGCGCGAGCTCTACAGCGTCGGTCAGTACGGCGGCAACATCATCGACGCCGAGCTCGTGGGTAACGAGGGCAAGGACAACTTCCTCGAGCTGCAGCCTGGAATCAACATCGAGACGGTAATCAACGCCCAGAGCGCCGAGGTGGTGAACGACGGCCAGGACGGAACCGCAGCCGTGCTACGCACCTGCGGCCCCGACGACCTGCTGGACTTCGTCAACCCCTCGTCCCAGGTGAACGACCTCGGCAACCCCAACATCAGGTTCTTCGAGCTCGCCGACGACTTCGACCTCGAGGTCGAGGGCTGCAACACCTTTACCCTCGAGCCCGGCGATACCTACGTGCGCCTCGATACGGAGATCTTCAACAACTACACCGAGGAGACCTTGCCCGAAGACGTGCCGGATCCCCTGCCCCTCATGGTGGGGGACTGGATCAACCCGGCGGGCGAGCTCCACAGCGTGGCGCGGCCTGGCGCGCCGCCCAGCAACTCCTCGCCCGCCGCGAACGGCGTCGGTCCACCCGTAACGACCTCCTTCGGCACCATCGGCTTCGTCGGCTTCGACGAGGCTGCCGGAACCGACTACGCCTTGACGGCGATCCCCCTCCCTCCGCCCGGGCCGGGCGAGCCCGGAGAGGGCGAGCCGCTCGCGGCCCGGGTCGGGAGCATGGTCTCCATCAGCGGCGTGCTCAAGCTCGTCTACCGTCAGCGGGTCCTGCTCGCCATGATCGGCTTCGATCGCATCCGCTTCGAGGTCGAGATGGGAGACAGCGAAACCTACACGCGTTTCTTCGGCGTGGGCGACGGCTCGGCCTCCACGGCCTTCGAGCTCGAAAACGAGGTGAACGAGGTTGCCACCGGACTGCTCGAGGGCTGCGTGACCGTCGCGGGGAGCCCCGTCGCCGGAGCCCGGGTCGCGGTGGGCAAACCGCTCGCGACCGCACTCCCGGCCAACGAAAAGTTCAGCGACAAGCTCGCCAGCCACTTCACCACGCGGACCGGCCCCTGCCCCAACTTTTCGGGCACGTTGGCCGTGGGTAGTTACAAAGCGGCCGCGGGGCTCGACGGCCACCCTTACGAGAGCGGCGCCACTGTGCCTCCGACCCAAGAGGTGGAGATCAGCGCAGACGCAGACGCCTCCCTGAGCTTCGATCTCCCCGCCGCCGGCACCCTCGAAGTGCAGGTGACGGACGCCGGCGGATCCGGACTGCCGGCCCGGGTCACCGTGGTGGGTTTCGATCCGAGCCCCGAGCTCGTGGTGCCGGGCCCCGAGCTGCCCGGCTTCGGTGCGGGCGACATGGGCCTCCTCAACGACGTCGAAGATCGCCTCCCCTTCGGCATCGCGGCCGTCGGCTATGCCGATGCGACGGGCGCAGTCGCCTTCGACCTTGAGCCCGGTGAGGGCCTCTATCACGTATTCGTGTCGCGTGGAACAGAGTACTCGGCCTGGCGCACGCCCCAGGCCATCGACGTCGTGGCCGCAGAGACGACATCGCTGGACGCGCAGATCGCCCGGGTGCTGGAGACGCCCGGCTTCGTCTCCTCGGACTTCCACGTCCACGGCATCCGGTCGGCCGACTCGCGCATCTCCGACCTGCACCGGGTGGAGTCCTACAGCGCCGAAGGCGTCGAGAACGTCGTCATGACGGACCATCACGTGCACACCGACCTGCGCCCAGCGATCGAGGCCCACGGCATGACGAGCTTCGTCACCGCCACGGTGGGAGAGGAGATCACCACCTTCGACTACGGTCACTTCAACGCCTATCCCCTGCGCCTGGACTCGGATTCGCCAACGGCGACCTACCACCCAGTCTCGGGCGAGCAGATCTCCGGGGGCTCGACGGACTGGGCTCTCGCGGCGCCGGCGGGCCGTGACTTTCCGAGCTACGGAGCCTTCAACGCGACGCCTGCGGAGATCCACGCGCTCGCCACGGCGGGCGATCTCTCCTTTCCCGGCGTCACCACCATGCAGATCAACCACATCGGGAGCCACTTCGCTCCGCTCAAGATCGACACCTCCCTGGAGCCGCCCGCGGATCTCATGAGCGACGAAGACCGGGCCAACCGACGCCTTCCCGACACCGCCTCCGCGGGGAATCTCTTCCACCACTTCCCCGCCCTCGAGCTGTGGAATGGAAGCGACGCCGGACACCAGCGGGAGTTTCTCGAGAAGCGGATCGGGATCTGGTTCAACCACCTGAATCAGGGGCTGCGGACCACCTTCATCGCGGACACGGATTCCCACAAGTTCCTCAGCCTGCGCAGCGCGGGGGCACGCACCTGGACCGCCTCTCCCAGCGACGCCCCGGACAGCATCGACTCGGCGGAGGTCGCGGCCTCGGTGACCGCCGGCCGGGCCGTCGGCGGTCAGGGCGTCTACGTACAGACGCGGCTGCTCGCCACGGACGGCTCGGAGGAAGTCGCCGAGCTCGGCTGGGACGGCGTGACGACGGTGACCGACTCCGCCGGCAATCTGAGCCTCGAGATCCACATCCAGTCCCCCGCCTGGGCCCAGTGGGACACCGTGGAGGTCTACGTCAACGCGGCCACCACCACCGCGGGATCACCCTACGACTTCACCGCCACGCCCAGCCTCGTCCTCAGCGAGGGCGACTGCGATCCGGCAACGACCGCAGACGGTGACTTCGACATCACCCTCACGTCGCAGGTTGGCGGTGTGACCGGGGCCGACCGCTGGAGCACGACCCTCGAGGTGCCCTACGCGAACTTGCAGGAGGACACCTGGTTCGTGGTGCTCGTGCGCGGAAGCGAGGAGCAGTGCGAGCCCATGTTCCCCATGTATCCCGGCGATCTCGCCACCGGTTCCAACGCGAGCCTGGCCGATCTCGTAGACGGCAACCGCGGGGAGGACGGCACGATGGCGCTCGGCGTCACCAACGCGCTTTACTTCGAGCCCTGATGGGGCGCGGCGCCGTCGTCACTCTCGCCGCGGCGGTCCTACTCGTGGCAGCGGCGGCCGGAGCGCCCGCAGCTCGAGGAGCGCCCGCGGATCGAGCAGCGCCCGCGGATCGAGCAGCGCCGCGGGCCGCGGGCGGCGTGGCTCTCATCGAGGCGGCGGAGAGCGCGCCTTCGACGATCGTCGCCACGGTGGAGAAGGCGGAGCGGATCGACACCCACGGCTACACCGCAGTGCTGCGGGTGGAGCGCTCGTTGAAGGGACCCGTCGAAGGCGAGAGCCAGCTGCGCATCGCGTGGGAGGAGCTGGCCTCTGCGCGCACTTCCCGCTTCCGCAGCGGCGAACGCATCCTCGTGAGCCTGGAGCGCCTGTCCGGCGCCTCGATCTGGCGCCAGCGCTTCCCCGACCCTTCGGTGCGCAGCGCGCTGCTCGGCGTAGCGATGAAGGGAGACGCATTTCTGCGACAGCCTGGCCAGGGCACCCTGGGCCTGCTCGAGCACTACCTGGCCCTGAGCGAGGCAGACCGGGCCGGTGAGGCGGGCGTGAGCTATCTCGTCGATCTCGCCCTGATCGCGGAGCTGCCCATGGCCGAGGATGCCGCGAGCCAGCTCGCCACCCGCCCCCAGCTCGAAGCAAAGATGGGAGCGCGCTCGGGCGGAAAGCTCGTGGATGCCATGCTGCGTCCCGACGCCAGCGAATCGCTGGGGCACGCCATCGTCTCCCTTATCGGCTCCAGGCGCCTGGAGTCGACACGCCCCAGCCTCGAGGCAATGACTCGAAGGCAGCCGCCACCGCCGCCGATCGTATTCGCCGCCCTGGCGCAGCTCGATCAGGGCCTGTCGCCCGAGCGAAGCGCCGAACTCCTCGAGCAGGCACCCCCGCGCTATCGCGAGGTAGTGGCCCGCTGGGCCAGCGGCCCCGACGCCGAAGCTGTCCTCACGCGCCTCGCACGCTCGGACCCGAGCAGCGCGGTTCGGGCTCAGGCCGTCACGCGCTTGGTGGTGCTGGGCGGGAAGGATGCCGTCGACGGTGCCGCCCGGGCGCTCTCCGATCCGGATCGCGAGGTGCGCCGCGCCGCGCTGGAGGGACTGGCTTCCCTGGGAGACGCGGCCGTGCCGACCCTACGCCAGGCGGTGAGCTCCAACGATCCCGAGGCCGCGCAGGCCGCCATCGCCGCGCTCTCGATCTGCGAGGCGGCTTCGGCCCAGGCCGCCCTGGTCGAGATCGCCGCCACCCACCCCGACCCCGCCCTGCGCACCCTGGCCGACATCGCCCTCGGCCGACCGATCGGAGACACCCACTAGGAGACCGAGGAGAGCTCCATGCGGCTCCCCGAGCAAAGCTCGATCATTCTCTTTGTAGCGGTCGTGCTCGCGGCCTTCGTCGCTTGCGCGGTGGCGCTGCAGGGCTGGAGCGAGGAGACAATTCGTCTGGTCGTCCGGGCAAGCGCGCGAAGCTCCATCGTGCTCTTCAGTCTGGCCTTCTCCGCCTCTGGGCTGCAGACGCTCTTTCCCTCCCGGGCCTCCGCGTACCTGCTGCGCAATCGCCGCTACGTCGGGCTCTCCTTCGCCCTCTCCCACAGCGTGCATCTCGCAGCGCTGGTGACACTGGGCGTCGCGTTCCCCGCGCCCTTCGTCGACGAGCTCGACTCGCTCACCTTGATCGGGGGCGGCATCGCGTACGTCTTCATCTACGCGATGGCGATCACCTCGTCGGATGCCGCCGTGCGCATGCTTGGAGGGGCGCGCTGGCGCCTGCTTCATCGCGTGGGGTCGTGGTACATCTGGGCCATCTTCGTCCAGACCTATCTTCCCCTGGCGGTCCAGGGTGCCGGCTTCCTCGCCCCGGTGGCCCTGACGCTGCTCGCAGCGCTGCTCCGCTTCGCCCGCTCGCGGCGAGAGCGCCGCGCAACTTCACGCTGACCCGGCACTTCACTCGCCGTCGTCGAGGAAGACCTCCTCGTAGTCGGCGAACTTCGAAGAGAGGCGCTCGCGGTCGAGGCCAAACTCCTCGGCGGTGTAGCAGTGCCCTCGGCCCCGCTTGGCGAGGCGGAGCTTCTCGGAGGAGAGATGGCCCGCGATGGCGCCGGGCATGAAGCCGGCGTCCCAGGGCAGGTCGAAGTGCTCGTAGACACCGCGCACGGTGCCCACCGGATCCCGGCCAAGGTCGCTTGCGCGAACATCGTGGAGCTGCTCGGCGGGAATCGTCTTGCGCGCCACCATGGCTCGGTCGATGCCGCGACGGAAGTAGTCCTCGAAGAAGGCGCCGTGACGCGGCCCGTCGAAGTCCCGGGTAAAAGGCTTGCTCATGAGGGAGGCCAGGCTGCAGAGTGAGGGAATGGCCTCGGCCGCAGGACGGTGGGTCTGGACGATGCGCGCGTCGGGAAAGACCTCCATCAGTTCGTCGAGAAACCACAGGTGCATGGGGCACTTCATCACCCAGCGATCGGCATCGCGCTGATGGGCGAGAATCTGGTACTGGATGCGCATGTCGCGGTAGGTGTCCGCCTGGCTGTGCTCGAGCAATCCGCTCGCGTAGTCGTAGCCCTGCAGGCCCATGATCTGCGGGATGGAGATGCCCGCGTTGGCGAGCAGAAAGAAGCACTCTTCGGGCGGGTCTACGCGAAGCTCGTGGGCGAACTTCTGATCCGGCGCAATCCAGTCCGCCAGCCGCCACTTGCTCGCGATCCGGCGCCGGCGGATGCGGCGGTCCCGCGCCGCGTCGAGGTGCACGGGGATGGGAAAGCCGAGCTCCCAGGTGGCCGGCACCCGGCTCCTGGGATCCAGGCTCATGAGGTTGTGGAGGCTCGTCGTGCCGGTGCGATACCAGCCCGTGATGAACACGGGCTTCTCGATGGGGATGTCGACCACTTGTGGGTGGCGCTTCAGATAATCGACGATCTGCAGCCGGTTGGTCGCGTACCAGTGGAAGATGATGGCGGCAGAGAGCTCGCCGAGGGGGTTCAGCTTGTCGTCTCTCGCCAGGGCGCCGAGACTCTCGCGCAACCGCTCCAGGTAGTCGGGCTTGCCCCAATCCGTGAAGCCGGTCGCGCGCTCGGCACGCCGAGTGACGGCCTCGACTCGATGCCGAGGTCGCGCACCCGGAGCCCCGTCGCGCCCACCAGACGGTTCAAGGCCCGTATCGGAAGTGGGCCGTATTGACGGCGCTGGCGCCGCCCTTCCCGGGCGCCGGAGAGGGGATCTCTCAAGTCATCGATCGACACGATTCTCGTTCGACCTCCATTTCGACCTACATTGGTGGCCGGATGGCTCGACACATCACTGTCGGGGGGCGGGGAAACGCTCGTCCCGGTGCCGCCTGGGCGCGTCGGGAATGCGATCTTCGAGGGCAGGGGCCTCGTATTCGCGTTGGGCGAGATTTTACGGGGTTCCCGCAGGAGATCAAGCGGCCCACGGCCTCAAGGCGCCAGGTCCCCGGGGCCGCCGAGCCGCAGGTACATGAGCTGGGTCGCCTCCACGAGCAGAGCGCCCTGGCGGTCCCAGATGCGGGCCCGGGCCGACGCATAGCCGTCACCCGCCCGGGAGCAGGTCACCTGCACGAGCACCCACTCCCCCCGGGTGCTTCCGAACACGTGAACCGTCAGGTCGCAGCTGGGGGCGAAGAACATGGGGGCGCCCGGCCCGAGGTACTGGGTCACGGCCGGCGGCATGGTGTCGGTCAGGGCGACCAGGGCCAGGGGATCGAGCTCACCGCTCTCCAGAAAGGGCGGCACGAGGAAGCGCATCCAGCGGATGTACTCGGCCCGGCCCCCGCTCCAATCGTCCTTCCACGGTGGATGGCCCAGCACCATGCGGGTCTCGATCTGCTCGAAGAAGGGGGCCTGCCAGCGATCGCCTGCGCTGGGCGGCTCCTCGGGCGGGGGGCACTCCTCGGGCGGCTTCGCCTCGGGCCGGGACGCCGCCGTGAACTCGAAGCCCTCCCGGGCCTCACCCAGCACTGCGAGAGTGGTGTGGCCCGCGTCGTCGCTGCCGACGTTTCGGACCCGCGCCAGGAGCTGGGACATCCGCTTTCCCACGCGAAGCGGCTGGATCTCGATGTCGAGCTCGCCCTCCGCGACCGCGGACGAGTAGACCGTCGTCGCCGAGCGGATCTGGTGTGTCGGATGGTCGAGCTCACGCATGATGGCCCGCAGGCCGATGGCGCTGACGACGCCGCCGAAGGGAAATAGGGGCGTGCTCCAGCGGCCCGAGAGCGAGCAGCGATAGTGCCCGGGACGGTCGCCCGGGTCGATACGCGTGTCGGTCTGGAAATTGGCCGGCCCGGATCGAAGGGTGCTGCTCATTCGGCGAGACTCCATGACGCGAGAACTGTCGCCGGACGATTCTACAGAGGCCGAAGTAACATCGCTCTCCGTCGCGTGACCGGTTCGAAGGGGCTGGTTCAAAGGGGCTGTGGGATGCGACCCTTCCGCTCGCCCTTGCCCGTTCCGAGCTGGGCAACGATGCGGTCGGCGACCCGAAAGGCATTGGCATAGATGGTCCACGTGTAGGGCGAGCTACCGCCAGTGGGCATGAAGCTGCCATCGGATACGAAGAGATTCTCGACCTCGTGCGCGCGACAGTCCGGGTCGAGTACCGAGGTGTCGGCTTCACTTCCGAAGCGGCAGCCACCCGCCACCAGATTCGTAGGCGGTGAGCCCGACGCGAAGAACACGACCTTCTCCGCCCCCATCTTCTTCAGAACCTCGGCACCCCTGGATGCCAGATACCAGCCGACCTGGAGGTTGTGAGGGTGGAATCCCGTGCGTACACGCGCCACCTGCAGCCCCCACCTGTCCTTCTGCTTCGGGTCCAGCGTCACGAAGCAGTCGTCGTTGGGAAGCCAGTCGCAGAAGGCCTCGATCTTCACGTAGGCGGCTCGGGAGAAGTGATCTTCGAGCTTGCGCTTCAGGGGTAGACCCCAGACCAGCCCCTCCTTGTCCTCGGTCTGTCGAGTCGCGCGAGCGATCGCGGCGGGTGCGCGGTGAACGAAATCGATCGTTCCACCCTTCGCGGCCTCGCCGAAGGCGGGGTCGTCGATCACGTACCTGTCGAGCAAGGAGCGGTTGATGAAAGGACCTACCTGACCCAGAGCCTCGGCCTCCTCCCCGCCGAGCTTCGCGTAGGCCAACTCGCCCGAGCCGGCTCCACCGCCGGCGAAGAGCAGGTTCTTGCCGACCTGACCGCTGCCGTTGGCCAGGCCCGAAGGATGGCGCGGCCCCGTCGAGCGGAGCAGGAGACGGGCACTCTCGATGGCCTGACACGCCACGACGTAGATGCGGGCATCGACACGCTGCAGCTTGCCGGCCGCGTCGAAATACTCGGCAGCGACGATGCGGCCCGAAGCATCGCTCACCAGGCGGCTGACCATGGAATGCGGACGAATCACGCAGCGACCCGTCTCCACCGCCCGGTCCAGCAACGCCACCCGCGAGCTTCCCTTGGCCCCGGTGGAACAACCGAAGCTGCCGCAGTAGCCGGAGTAGCTACAGCCGCCGCGCCCCATGGCGGGCGCCGGAAGGATGGCACGGGGCGTGGGGATGGCGTGAAAGCCGAGCTCGCTACAGGCGCGATCGATCCGTCCCGCGAGTGCGTGCTCTCGGGTCGGGGGATAGGGGAAGTCCGGATTGCTGCGGGGCTCGAGGTGGGGATGCGGCACGACGAGACCCGAAACGCCGACTTCCTTCTCCACCCTGTCGTAGTAGGGCTCGAGGTCGCCGTATTGGATCGGCCAGTCGACGATGTTGGAACCCGCGATCGGACCGAAGGTCGAGCGGAGCCGGAAATCCACCGGCCGTTGTCGGTGGAAGAAGCCGCTCATGAAGTTGGTCGCGCCACCTACGCAGTTGCCGTTCCAGAAGTTGACCCCGGATCGGTGGGTCGAGCGCGCCTTCCAGCCTCCGTCGGCCGTCTCCCGCTCGACGACCTGGGGCTCCTCGCGCAGGTCCGGGCGGTACTGGCTCCTTCGGCAACACGCGATCTCGTCCTTGAAGAAGTCGGCATCCTTCAGCCAGGGTCCCTTCTCCAGGACCAGCACCGAATGGCCGGCACGGGCCAGCGTCAGGGCGACCGGGCCTCCACCGGCGCCGCTGCCGATCACGCAGACGTCGAAGTCGGAGTCTGCCACTCCACCTCCTCAGCCGAGCGGGGGCCTGGGAAAGCCGGGCTGAATCCCCAGCCACTCCCAGCCGATCCCCGCTGGATTGCCGCCGTGGCTGGGATCTCCCAGCAGGGCTTCCATCAAGAACTCGAGCATCTCGGCCAGCCATCCGTGACCGCTGTGGCTCTGCTCGAGCCGTCGCAGGGCGGCCTCCCGCTCCTTCCTGCCGAGGAGGAGGAAGCTCTTCGCGTAGAGCGCACGGCACAGCTCCTCGAGCTCCACTACGCCCTTCTCGATGAACTCCCGGTCGGCGGAGTCGAAGCGCGGATCGGCCATGACCAGGCGTAGAAAGCCCGCTGCCTTGACCTCCCGGGCACCCGGAATGCCGGGTTCGGAGGGCAGCAGGTGCTCTTGTACGGCCGCCACCAGCTTCCATTGTGAGGAGCTGAGCCCGGCCTCCGGATCATCCGATTCGAGTGAGGCCGCTGCCGCTCGCAGAGCAGAGACCGAGAGCGGCCCGGCCAGCAGCAGGCGCAGTGCGTGTGCCAGAAAGCCACGCCGATCGGTGGTCAGAAGGCCTGCCAAACCGTGCTCTCACTCCTCGGTAACCAACACCTGGACCATCGCGTAAGCTTAGCGAAGCTGAAGCAGGGGGATACTGGAGAGACTGGATTGCGCCCGGTACGGTTTGTCCATCCGGACCAGAACGACTACGCCAGTGGCCCGTGTGTGGTTACCCGGAGTCGGTCGATGTCTCA
>JAFDEK010000106.1 GCA_019310385.1 Deltaproteobacteria bacterium | reverse complement strand
CTCGCCGAGCTCCGCCACGAAGACGAAGGAACGGATCTTCGTGAAGGCCTCCTGGAGTCCGTACATGAACTGCAACATGAAGCGCGAGACGTTGGCGACCGAGGACGAGACGTCGCACAGGATGACGAGCTTGGGCCGCTCCTTGCGCCGCTGCTTGTAGATCACCTCGAAGGGCACGCCGCCGCTCGCCATGTTGCGCCGCAGGGTCTGGTGCAGATCCAGCTTCCCCTTCTTCAGGCGCTTGCGGCGAATCGAGAGGATGTTCTTGATGCGCTGGGCCAGGCGGTTCACCACCTCGCGCATCCGGGCGATCTCGTCCTCGCTGAGGTGGTAGAAGCTCTTCTCCTGGAGCATCTCCCGGCGGAACTTCTCCATGTAGTCGTGGTTGCGGGTCTGGAGCTCGCGCTCGGTGTTATCGCGCACCACCTTGCGCAGGGTCTCGCCGAGCTTGCCGACGAGGTTGCGCAGGGCCTCGACCTGCTCCGGCGACATCCCCGCGGCCTCGAGGCGGGCGGCCAGATCCTGGAGCTCCTGCCCCGCCCCTTCGAGGCCCATGCCCTCGAGTGTGCGGCGGCTGAAGAAGCCGACCTGCAGCATGTTCTCGATATTCGCGGTGCCGGCCTGCATGGCCGCTTCGCGGATCATGTTCTCGAGCACCGAGAGATCCTGGGTGAGCAGGGCCTTGGCGAGCTCCGAGAGCTCGAGATCGCCGTCCATGCTCTCGAGCATCTCGGCGATCTGACGCATGAGCTCGTCGAGGTCGACGCCCATCTCGCCCAACTGGGCGTCCAGGTCCGAAAAAGACTCGCGCAGGCCGTGGTAGAAGCCAGACCAGAAGAGATCGAAGAGCTGGTCGAAGGTGGCGATGTCGTCGCCGCGCTTGATCATCACGGCGCGCAGGGCGTCCTTGAAGATCTCCCGGTCCTCGATGGAGAGGGCGTCGAGTGCGAGGAAGGCGTCGATGTCCTCGGCAACCGAGACGCGAACACCGCTCTTGCGGAGCAGGTTCGCGAACTCGACGATCTTCGACTGCATGCTCAGTGCAGGATCCCCTTCTTCTCGGCACCCCCGGCGGCGGCCGGAGCGGGCTGGGATTCCTTGGCCCGGGCCTCGGCGCTCTTCTTGTCGATCAGCTTGGAGAGCTCGCCCTGGGCCTTCTTCACGTCCCCCTCGTACTTGAGGATCACGTTGAGGGTGTCGCTCACGATCTCGTCATCGAGCTCGCTGGCGTTCAGAGCCAGCAGCGACCGCGCCCAATCGAGGGTCTCGCTGATGGAGGGGACCTTCTTGAGGTCGAGAGTCCGGATCTTGTGCATGAGCCGCACCACGTCCTCGGCCAGGCGCTTGTCGATCTCCGGAACCTTGCTGTCGAGGATCTTGATCTCGAGCTCTTCGTCGGGGTAGTCGATCCACAGGTGCAGACAGCGCCGCTTCAGGGCGTCGCTCATCTCCCGGGCGTCGTTGGAGGTGAGAAAGACCATGGGGATGTTGCGCGCCTCGATGGTCCCCAGCTCGGGCACGGTCACCTGGAAGTCCGAGAGCACCTCGAGGAGGAAGGCCTCGAACTCGGGATCCGACTTGTCGACCTCGTCGATCAGCAGCATGCAGGGCTCGTCGGAGGAGATCGCCTTCATGAGCGGCCGCGGGACGATGAAGCGTTCGGAGAAGAAGACCGAATCCTCGCTTGCGACCCGGTCCGCGGCCTCCGCGAGGGTGCTCGTCCCCTCGATGACCTCGGCGACCTTGTCCTTGAGGATCTGGGTATAGAGGAGCTGCTTCGAGTACTCCCACTCGTAGAGGGCCTTGGCCTCGTCCAGGCCCTCGTAGCACTGCAGGCGGATCAGCTCGCGCCCCAGCGCCAGGGCGACCACCTTGGCGAGCTCGGTCTTCCCTACCCCGGCGGGCCCTTCGATCAGCACCGGCTTGTCGAGCTGCTGAGCGAGGAAGACCACCGTCGCGATTCTCTTGTCGCAGATGTAGCCCTGCTCCTCGAGCTGACCGATCACCTGATCCACGGATTCGAACATCGATAGAGCCTTCAGCCGCGGCCGCAGGCCGCTGTAAAGAGTCCAGAGCCGGCGGCCCGTAGGCCACCCCCTCAACTCATCAAGTGAAGTACGTGACCGAGCTTTTCCTTCTTGGTCCGCAGGTACTTGAGATTGGCCGCGTTGGGCTTGATCTCGAGGGGCACGCGCTCGACGATCTGCAGGCCGTAGCCCTCGATGCCGGCCCGCTTTCCCGGATTGTTGGTGATCATGCGCAGCTGGCGCACGCCCAGCTCGACCAGGATCTGCGTCCCCACGCCGTAGTCCCGCTGGTCGGCGGGGAAGCCCAGGCGGTGGTTGGCCTCCACCGTGTCGAGACCCTCGTCGTCCTGGAGCGCGTAGGCCCGGATCTTGTTCTTGAGCCCGATGCCGCGGCCCTCCTGGCGCATGTAGAGCAGGATCCCGCTGCCGGCCTCGTCGATCATCTTCAGGGCGGCGTCCAGCTGTTCACCGCAGTCGCAGCGGCGAGAGCCGAAGGCGTCCCCGGTGAGGCACTCGCTGTGCACCCGAACGAGCACCGGCTCGCCGGTGCTGACATCGCCCTTCACCAGCGCGATGTGGTCGACGTGGTCGATGTCGTTCTCGTACACGATGGCGTGAAAGTCGCCCCCGGCCGCCGTGGGCATGTCGGCCACCGCCGCCCGCCGCACCAGGGTCTCGGTGCGCAGCCGGTACTTGATGAGGTCGCGAATGGTCACGATCTTGAGGTCGTGGCGCTTCGCGTAACTCACCAGATCGGGCATGCGCGCCATGGTGCCGTCGTCGTTCATGACCTCGCAGATCACGCCGGCGGGCTTCAAGCCCGCCAGTCGCGCCAGATCGACGGAGCCCTCGGTCTGACCGACCCGCCGCAGTACGCCGCCTTCACGGGAGCGCAGGGGAAAGATGTGACCGGGCCGCGCGATATCGTTGGGCCGCACGGCGTCGTCGATCGCTACCTCGATGGTGCGGGCGCGGTCGGCGGCGGAGATCCCCGTGGTGACCCCCTCGCGGGCCTCGATGGAGACGGTGAAGGCGGTGCCGTAGCTCGAGCTGTTCTCGTAGTCGGGCACCATCATGCCGAGGTGGAGCTTCTGGAGCTGCTCCTCCTCGAGGCTCAGGCAGATGAGGCCCCGGCCGTGGGTGGCCATGAAGTTGATGGCCTCAGGCGTCACCTTCTCGGCGGCCATGCACAGGTCGCCCTCGTTCTCGCGATCCTCGTCGTCCACTAGGATCACCATCCGGCCGGCGCGGATGTCCTCCAGGGCGGACTCGATGGTGCTGACCGCCGACCCGGGGTGGCTGGGGTCGCCGCGCAGCGCATCCTCGGAGCGGGAGTCCTGGGAGTTCTCGTCGACGTCTGTCATCTGGGAATCGGACCTCTCCGACGGTCCGCCGCGAGGCGTCCGGGCGAAGCGAAGGCTTCGTGAGATTCCCCCGGGTGGCCAAGGTAGTGAGAAGCAGAGCGTTCCCGGCGCAAACCAGGGGGGAAAACTGCGGCGAAGCTATCAGTGGTGAACTGGGGTGTCAATCACGCGCCGGGAGGACCCCGGCGCCTCAACCGCCCGCGCGGCGGTCGAAATTCTTCATCACGCCCTTGAGGAAGTCCTCCTCCGAGAGGCCGAACTTCGTCGCAAAGGCGTGCTTGTCGTCGAGGCTGCGGTACAGGACGCTCATGAGCTCGCGATAGGTCTCGAGCACGCCCTCGCCCCGCATGGCCACCGCGGGAAAGGTCGGAATCCCCTTCCAGGCGTTGCGGATATCCTGCAGCGGCTTCACGTCGGGCATGTCGCGCTTGTTGAACTGCACCACCTTGGGGATGCGGTCGAAATCAAAGCCGTTGGTCTTGAGGTTCGCCTCCATGTCGCGCCACGAGTAGGCGTTGGCGCTCGCGGAGGCGGTCTGGGAGTCGGCGATGAACGCGATGGCATCGGCGCCGGCGAGCACCACCTTGCGCGTCGACTTGTGCATCACCTGCCCTGGCACCGTGAAGAGCTTCGTCTTGATCGAGAAGCCCCCGGCGGTGCTGAACTCGATGGGGAGGAAGTCGAAATAGAGCGTGCGGTCGTCCTTGGTGTCCAGGGTGACCATGTTGCCCCGGGACGAGGGGTTCATCAGCTCGTGGAGCATCTGCAAATTGGTGGTCTTGCCGGAGAGCGCCGGACCGTAGTAGACCACCTTCACGGTGATCTCCTTGTTCGCCATGTTGATCTGGACCATCGGCAGCCCTTTCCGCAAGCCAGCTCGGCGCGAGCCCAAACGGGTCGCGGCCGTCTCCCCTGCTGCCTAGATCGGCAGAACCTCGCGGAAGGTGTAGAAGCCTTCAGCCACCCCCCCGAAAAACCGCCATCAGCCGGCGCGCCGCCGCCGCTGGCGTGGCTTTCGAGGCCGCCACCTCGGCCTCGAGGCGAGGGATCTCCCGGGCCACCTCGGGGTGCTCCCGGAAGGCATGCTGAAGGCTCTCGTCGAGCAGGCTCCACATCCAGGCCCTGGCCTGGTGGCGCCGCCGCTCCTCCATCTCCCCCGAGCCCTCGAGGGCCGCCCGATGGGCCAGAACGGTCTCCCAGACCTGCACGATCCCCTGCCCCTCCCGAGCGCTGATCTTGAGCGCCCTCGGCTTCCACGCGCGCCACGACGGCCGCAGCAGCTCCAGGGCGTTCGCGTAGTCGACCCTGGTGCGCTCTGCGACGGCTTCAGTGGGCCCGTCGGCCTTGTTGACGACCAGACAGTCCGCCAGCTCCATGACGCCCTTCTTGATGCCCTGGAGCTCGTCTCCCCCCCCCGGGAGCAGGAGGACGAGGAAGAAGTCCACCATGGACGCGACGGAGACCTCGGACTGGCCGATCCCCACGGTCTCGACCAGCACCACGTCGTAGCCGGCCGCCTCGCACAGGAGCATGGTCTCCCGGGTGCGGTGGGCGACGCCGCCGAGGGAGCCCCCGGACGGCGACGGCCGGATGAAGGCCTCGGACCGGCGCGCGAGGAGCTCCATGCGGGTCTTGTCGCCGAGGATGCTGCCGCCGGTGACGGGGCTGCTCGGGTCGACGGCCAGGACCGCCACCCGCTGGCCCCGCTCCAGCAGCTCGAGCCCCAGGGATTCGATGAAGGTGCTCTTGCCCACACCGGGCGGGCCCGTGATGCCGACCCGGAGCGCGGCGCCGGTCTCGGGCACGAGGAGCTCGAGGATCGCCTGGCCCAGAGCCGCACGGTCGGGCCGGGTGCTCTCGAGCAGGGTGATGGCCCGCGCCACGGCGCGCCGGTCTCCGCCGCGAATCGCGTCGCGATAGGCCTCGGGCGCCTCCTCGCGGGCCGCGGGTTCGCTCATCCCCGGCGCTGCCTCAGCACCTCGAGCACCTCGGCGGCGGCCTTGGGGATTGCGGTCCCGGGCCCGAAGATCGCCGACGCGCCCGCCTCGCGCAGGAACGCGTAGTCCTGGGGCGGGATCACGCCCCCGACCACCACCGCGATGTCGCCGGCCTCCTCCTGCTTCAGCGCCTCGACGAGCAGGGGCACCAGGGTCTTGTGGCCGGCGGCCTGGCTCGAGACGCCGATCACGTGGACGTCGTTGTCCACGGCCTGGCGCGCCGCCTCTTCGGGAGTCTGGAAGAGAGGCCCGACATCCACGTCGAAGCCGATGTCCGCGAAGGCCGTGGCGATCACCTTCATGCCCCGGTCGTGGCCGTCCTGGCCGAGCTTCACGACCAGCATGCGCGGCCGGCGTCCCTCCTGGTCGGCAAACTGCCGCACGGACTCACAGACGGCGTCGTAGCCGCCCTCGTCCTTGTACGCGCTGCCGTACACCCCCGAGACCGAGCGCACCTCGGCCCGGTGCCGGGTATAGACCTCCTCGAGGGCATCGGAGATCTCGCCCACCGTGGCCCGCAAGCGCGCGCACTCGATGGCGTGCTCGAGGAGATTGCCCTCCCCGCTCCGGGCCATCTCGGTGAGCTTGCCGAGCTCGCGCTCCACCGCGGCGTTGTCCCGCTTCGCACGGATGTCGGCGAGACGCTTGATCTGGGAGTCGCGCACCGCAGTGTTGTCGATGTCGCGCACCTCGATGGGGGTGTGCTCGCCGAGCTCGTACTTGTTGACGCCGACGATCACGTCCTCGCCGCTGTCGATGCGGGCCTGGCGCCGGGTGGCGGCCTCCTCGATGCGCAGCTTGGGCATGCCCTGGACGATGGCCTTCGTCATGCCGCCCAGCTCCTCGACCTCGCTCAGCAGCTTGCGCGCCTCCTGGTAGACGCTCTCGGTCAGCGACTCCATGAAGTAGGAGCCGCCCCAGGGATCGACGACCGCCGCAATGCCCGACTCCTCCTGGAGGATGAGCTGGGTGTTGCGCGCCACCCGCGCCGCCGTGTCCGTGGGCAGGCTCACGGCCTCGTCGTAGCCGTTGGTGTGCAGCGACTGGGTACCGCCGAAGACCGCCGCCATGGCCTCGATGGTGGTGCGGACGATGTTGTTCATGGGATCCTGCTCGGTGAGGCTGGCACCCGAGGTCTGGCAGTGGGTGCGCAGCATCATGGAGCGGGGACTCTTGGGCTCGAACTTCTGCATCTCCTCGGCCCACAGCCGCCGGGCAGCACGCATCTTGGCGACCTCGAGATAGAAGTTCATCCCGATGGCCCAGAAGAAGGAGAGGCGCCCGGCAAACTGGTCCACGTCCAGACCCTTGGAGAGGGCGGCGCGCACGTAGTCGACGCCGTCGGCGATGGTGAAGGCCAGCTCCTGCACCGTCGTCGCTCCGGCCTCCTGCATGTGGTAGCCGGAAATCGAGATCGAGTTCCACTTGGGCATGTGGTGCGCGGTGTGGGCGATGATGTCCGCCACGATGCGCATGCTCGGCTCGGGCGGATAGATGTAGGTGTTGCGGACCATGAACTCTTTCAGGATGTCGTTCTGGATGGTGCCCGCGAGCTCCGCCTGGGCGACGCCCTGCTCCTCGCCGGCCACGATGAAGCAGGCCATGATGGGCAGCACCGCACCGTTCATGGTCATCGACACCGTCACCTCGTCGAGGGGGATGCCGTCGAAGAGGATCTTCATGTCCTCCGCGGTGTCGATGGCCACGCCCGCCTTGCCGACGTCGCCCGTCACCCGGGGATGATCCGAATCGAAGCCGCGGTGGGTCGCTAGATCGAAGGCCACGGAGAGGCCCTGCTGCCCGGCCGCCAGATTGGCGCGGTAGAAGGCATTGGACTCCTCGGCGGTGGAGAAGCCCGCGTACTGACGCACGGTCCAGGGCCGATTGGCGTACATGGTGGCCCGGGGGCCGCGGATGAAGGGCCAGACCCCCGGTGTGGTGTCGTTGAATTCGAGGCTCTCGAGGTCCGCCGCGCCGTAGAGGGGCTTGACCTCGATGCCGTCGGGGCTGCGCCAGACCAGCTCCTCGATCGGCTTGCCCCGCAGCTCCTTGGTCGCGAGCTCCTGCCACTTCGCCCTATCCAGCGATTTCCCGCCGTCCTTGCCCATTGCTCGTCTCCTGGGGAGCTTCCTGGGGATCTCCCCGCCTCTTCCCGCCTCTATCCCGCCTCTATCCCGCTCTCGGGGCTCTCCGGCCCCTGTGGCTCTTTTCGCCGAGGCCTCCGGGTTGGCGCCGGGGCGCGGATTCTAGCCCGCCTCCGCGTTGCGGCGCACCCGATGAATCGTACCGCTCCCGCACTACCCCTCCCGCACTACATCGAGCGGCGATAGCGCCCTCCGACCTCGAAGAGCGCGTCGCTGATCTGCCCCAGGCTCGCGACCTTGACGGTCTCCATGAGTTCGCCGAATACGTTGCCCCCCGCCCGCGCGACCTGCTGCAGGCGCTGCAGCGCCGCCGCGGATTCCCCTGACCAGCGCCCGTGGAAGCCGTCCAGGTTCGCGAGCTGGGCGCGCTTCTCGTCGTCGCTCGAGCGCATGAGCTGGTCGGGCATGGCGAGCGCCTCGCCCGCATCGGGATTCTCGAAGGTATTCACGCCAATGATGGGAAGCTCGCCCGAGTGCTTCTGGGACTCGTAGGTGAGGCTCTCCTCCTGGATCTTGCTGCGCTGGTACAAGGTCTCCATGGCGCCGAGCACACCCCCTCGTTCGGAAAGCCGATCGAACTCGGCCAGCACCGCTTCCTCGACGAGCTCGGTGAGCTCCTCGATGAAGTAGGCCCCCTGGATCGCGTTCTCGTTCCTGCCGCTGCCCAGCTCCTTGTTGATGATGAGCTGGATCGCCAGGGCCCGGCGCACCGACTCCTCGGTGGGGGTCGTCACCGCCTCGTCGTAGGCGTTGGTGTGCAGGCTGTTGCAGTTGTCCTGCAGCGCGGTGAGGGCCTGCAAGGTGGTGCGGATGTCGTTGAAGGCCATCTCCTGGGCGTGCAGCGAACGGCCCGAGGTCTGGATGTGGTACTTGAGCTTCTGGCTGCGCTCCGAGGCCCCGTAGCGCTCGCGCATGGCGATGGCCCAGATGCGCCGCGCCACCCGGCCGATGACGTTGTACTCGGCGTCGAGCCCGTTGCTGAAGAAGAAGGAGAAGTTGGGTGCAAAGTCGTCCACCTCCATGCCCCGGGCCAGGTAGTACTCCACGAAGGTGAAGCCGTTGGCCAGGGTGAAGGCCAGCTGCGAGATCGGGTTCGCGCCCGCCTCGGCCATGTGATAGCCCGACACCGACACAGAGTAGAAGTTGCTCACCTGCTCGCGGTTGAAGTACTCCTGGATGTCGCCCATCACCTTGAGGGCGAACTCGGTCGAGAAGATGCAGGTGTTCTGGGCCTGGTCCTCCTTGAGGATGTCGGCCTGCACGGTGCCCCGCACTCGCTGCAGCACGTCGGTCTTGATGCGCGCATAGGTGTCGGCATCGACGGCCCGGTCGCCGGGAATCCCGAGCAGGCCGAGGCCCAGGCCGTCGTGGGCCGGCGGCCGATCGCCCGCGTAACGGGGCAGCGCATCCCCGCCCAGGCGCTCGCGCACCGCCTCGAGCTGCCCCGTCTCGCCCAGGTGCCGCTCCACCTGCTGGTCGATGGCCGCGTTGAGGAAGAAGGCCAGCACCATGGGGGCCGGGCCATTGATGGTGAGGGACACCGAGGTTTCGGGCGCGCACAGATCGAAGCCCGAGTAGAGCTTCTTCGCGTCGTCGAGGGTGCAGATCGAGACCCCCGAGTTGCCCACCTTGCCGAAGACGTCGGGCCGCTCGGCCGGGTCGCGGCCGTAGAGGGTCACGCTGTCGAAGGCCGTCGAGAGGCGCGCCGCAGGCTGCCCTTCGCACAGGAAGTGGAAGCGACGGTTGGTGCGCTCGGGCCCGCCCTCGCCGGCAAACATGCGCGCCGGGTCCTCGCCCGCGCGCCGGAAGGGAAATACCCCGGCCGCAAAGGGGAAGCAGCCCGGCAGGTTCTCGAGGGCGAGGTAGCGCACGAGCTCGCCCCAATCCTCGCTGCGCGGCAGAGCGACCTTGGGGATCGCGCTGCCCGACAGGCTCTCGACGTGGTTCACGACGCGGATCTCCTTGCCGCGCACGAGATAGGCCTGCTCCTCGGCAAGATAGTGCTCGCGGGTCTCGCTCCAGCCCCGCAGCTGCTCGCGCAGCTCGGGGGCCAGCCCGGCCAGGAGCGCATCATGGCGCTCGCGCAGGGTCGCCACGCTGGCGTCGCCCTGCCCCTGGGTCTCGAGCCCGGATTCCCCGAAGCCCACCGCGCGGGCGGGCACGGCCTCTCCCAGCTCACCCAGGGCGCGTGCGATCCCGTCCGCGGTGGCGGCCTGGCTCGACTGCCGGGCGCTGCCCTCCCGGTAGCCCCGCACGCTCTCGGCGATATCCGCCAGGTAGCGGCTGCGACGGGCCGGGATGAGCGAGCCGCCCGCCACCTCGCCCGAAACCTCGCGCGCCTCCCGCTCGAAGACCCGGGCGCCCGCCTTCGTCAGCCCTTCGCGCAAGGCCTCGTACAAGCGCTCCACGCCCGGGTCGTCCCACTGGCGCGCAATGGCGGGAAAGACCGGGATGCTGTCGTCGGGGCGATCGAAGTCCGCCCGATTGCGCTTCCACTGCTTGCGCACATCGCGCAGGGCGTCCCGGGCACCCTGCCGGTCGTACTTGTTGAGCACCACGAGGTCGGCGAGATCGATCATGTCGATCTTCTCGAGCTGGGAGGGAGCGCCGAAGTCCGGCGTCATGACGTAGACGGAGAGGTCGACGAGATCCACGATCTCCGAGTCGCTCTGGCCGATGCCGGCCGTCTCGACGATCACCAGGTCGAAGCCCGCCGCTCGCATCACCGCGATGGCGTCGCCCACCGCCCGGGACAGCGCGAGGTTGGCCTGGCGGGTCGCCATGGAGCGGACGAAGACGCGACCGCCGCCGATGGCGTTGAGGCGAATGCGGTCGCCCAGCAGCGCACCGCCCGAGCGGCGGCGCGTGGGGTCCACGAGCAGCAGGCCGATGGAGGCCTCCGGGAAATCAGCGCGCAGGCGTCGCAGGATCTCGTCGACGACGCTCGACTTGCCGGCGCCGCCGGTCCCGGTGAAGCCCACGACCGGCGCCGCGCGTTCGCGTCCGCGCTCCTCGAGCTGCACCCGTAGCGCCTCGAGGGCAGCGCTCTCGCCGTCCCCGTCTTCGGCGGTGTCTTCTTCTTCCATCCAGGTGATGAGACGCGCGACCGCCACCGGATCCTCGGGCGAGAGGCGCTCGAGCTCGTCCGTCACGCCTTCGATGCTGCGCTCGCGGCAGTCCTCGACGATGCTGCGGATCATCCCCTCGAGCCCCATGCTGCGGCCGTCCTCGGGGCTGAAGATGCGCGTCACGCCGGCGCCGTGGAGAGTCTCGATCTCCTCGGGCGTGATGGTGCCGCCCCCGCCGCCGTAGACCCGCACCTCGGGCGCGCCGAGCTCGCGCAAGCGCTCGACCAGGTAGCTGAAGAACTCCATGTGGCCGCCTTGATAGGAGGATACCGCCACCGCGTGGGCGTCCTCCTGCACCGCGGCCTCGGCGATCTCGTCCACCGAGCGGTCGTGACCCAGGTGGATCACCTCGGCGCCCTGGGCCTGGAGGATGCGGCGCATGATGTTGATGGCCGCGTCGTGACCATCGAAGAGCGAGGCCGCGGTGACGACACGCACGCGGCTGGGGGGCTTGCGCAGGGAGTGGACGCTCGCCGATGCGCTGCTCATGAAGTCTCTCCCTCTTGCGAAAGGCTCTCGGGCGACTGCTCGGGTCGCGCCGCTGCCAGGCCCTGGATGCGCGCCGTCACGTGATCGCGGTACTTGCTCATCTCGTCGCGCAGACCCATCAGCTCCGCGACGCGTGCGTCGAGCTCGCACAGGCGCGAGCCCAGGTGATCGTCCAGGCGCTCGAGCATGGCCCGGGTCGAGCCCCCGATGGCGTAGACGGCGTTGAGCTCCTTCACCTCGGCGAGGCTCAGGCCGAAGGCCTTGAGACGCTGGATGAAGCGCAGGCGCTCGATCTCGTCGGCGCCGTAGACCCGGCGCCCTCCCGCGCGCCGGCGCACCCCGGGCAGCAGGCCCAGCTCCTCGTAGTAGCGGATCGTGCGCGCCGACAGGCCCGTCTGCTCGCAAGCCACACCGATGCTCAGGGCCTCCGCCCCGGATTCGGCCTCCACCCCAGATTGCGCCTCCGAGCTCATTCTCACGCCACCTCTCACAGATTTCACAGACTTCACAGACTTCACAGACTTCACAGACTTCACAGACTTCACAGACTTCACAGACTTCACAGATCCACTTTGCCAGCTAACGTCAACTGGCTAGCACATCTGAAGGGGTTTTTCACCCTTCCCTTCGGGGAAACCCTCTCGCGCGAGAAGAGATCAACGCCCGGACAGGAATCCGATGCGCTGGAAGATCGGCTCGGGCAGCCAGCGGACGACGACCATGATGGGAAGCCAGTACCACGGCAGATAGGTCGCAAAGCGCCGCCCCTCCATGGCCCGGACGATGCCTCGGGCCACGCTTGCCGGATCGGCGAAGAGGGCATTCTTGGGATGGTCCAGGGTCATGGGCGTGTCCACCGGGCCGAGCTTGAAGACCTTCACCCCAACCCCGCTCGGATAGAGCCGGCTGCGCAGCCCCTCGAGGTAGGTCGTCACGGCGCTCTTCGCGGCGCCATAGGTGAAGTTGCGTGGGCGCCCCCGTTCCCCGGCCACCGATCCGAGCACCCCGACACAGCCGCTGCCTGCGGCTTCCATGTGGTTCGCGATGGGGATGAGCAGGGAAAGCGCACTGAGCAGGTTCGTATCGACGATCTCCCGCGCTGTCGCGAAATCGCGCTCGCTGGCGAGCTGATCGCCGAGCAGACCATGGGCGACGATCGCCCGATCCAGCCCGCCGAGAGTCGCGCTGGCCTCTTCGATCCGCTGCCCGTTGGCGTCGAAGTCGTTGAGATCTCCCGCGCAGCTGCCCGCGACCGCCTCTCCCAGCTCTTCCACCAGGGTGGCCAGGCGCTCGGGATTGCGGGCGATCAGGAAGAGTCGGGCGCCGCGCTCGGCGTAGATCCGCGCCACCTCGCCCGCAATCGCCGAGGTGGCCCCGACGATCAACACTTTCTGCTTCTGCATTTCGGCTCCCTCCCCGCCCCGCTACCCGGGGCCACACGACACGCGGCAAGCCTATCAGCTCCGGGCGCAGCTCCGGCCGCAGTTCCGGGCGGCGCCGTGGGCCGCGTGCGCCCTGCTATGCTCCGGACCCGATTCCCGACCCGAGCCACTGCGCAGCAAAACGCCTCCCGCACGCGATACAGGAGAAAGAGCCATGCCCAATCCCGTCATCATCGAAGCCGTACGAACCCCCATCGGGCGCCGCAATGGCTGGCTCTCCGGACTCATCGCACCCAAGCTTCTCGCGACCGCCCAGGTCGAGGTCTTCCGCCGAGCCGGCATCGAGCCCGAGCAGATCGACGAGATCGTCGGGGGCTGCGTCACCCAGGCAGGCGAGCAGGCCTGTAACGTCACGCGCAACGCATGGCTCAGCACCGGTCTGCCCTACACGCCCGCCGCCACCACCATCGACTGCCAGTGCGGCTCGGCCCAGCAGGCCAACAACTTCGTCGCCGGGCTCATTGCAACGGGCGGTGTCGACATCGGCATCGCGTGCGGGGTCGAGGCCATGAGCCGCGTCGGCCTCGGCGCCAACGCGATGAACGGGCCCGGCTACTTCAAGGACGAGGACTATCCCTGGGACGATCCCATGGGACAGTTCACCGCGGCCGACCGCATCGCCGAGCGGCGGGGCTTCAGCCGCAAGGACCTCGAAGAGCTCGGCGTCGCGTCCCAGCACAAGGCCAAGGTCGCGTGGGAGGAGGGACGCTTCGACCGCGAGGTCTTCGCCGTGGAAGCGCCGGTGATGAAGGACGGCGAGAAGACCGGCGAGACCATGACGGTGGAGCGGGACCAGGGTCTGCGGGACACCACCGCGGAAGGCCTGGCCGGCCTCAAGACCATCGAAGAAGGCGGCCTGCACACGGCGGGTACTTCGTCGCAGATCTCCGATGGCGCGTCCGCGATTCTCTGGGCCAGTGAGGAGAAGGCCAGCGAGCTGGGCCTGCGGCCCCGGGCGCGCATTCTCCATCACGTGCTGGTCGGCGCCGAGCCCTACTTCCTGCTGGACGGCCCGGTCGACGCCACCGAGAAGATCCTCGAGCGCTCGGGCATGGCGATGAGCGACTTCGACCTCTTCGAGTGCAACGAGGCCTTCGCGGCCGTGCTGCTCTCCTGGGCGAGTGTCCACAAGCCCGACATGGACAAGGTGAACGTGAACGGCGGCGCCATCGCGATCGGGCACCCGGTCGGGGCCACGGGCAGCCGGCTCATCACCACCGCGCTCCACGAGCTCGAGCGCACCGACGGCGAGCTGGGCTTCGTGACCATGTGCTGCGGGGGCTCCCTCGCCACAGCGACGATCATCCAGCGCATCTGACGAGCGCATCGGACTTGAAGCCCGCCACCAGACGCGTGCTGGGGGTTGCGGTGGCCGCGGCCCTCGTGGCCTTCGTGCTGCCCCTCTACCGGCGCTCCATCAACCTCTCGGACGAGGGCTACCTGCTCCTCCAGGCCCTCGACCTCCTCGAGGGCAAGGTCCTCTATCGGGACATGGATGCCTTCGTGACGCCGGGCATCTGGATCCTGCTCGCCGGGCTCTTCAAGATCGTCGAGCCCAGCGTGCTGGCTTCCCGATGGGTCAGCCTGGGCGCCTATCTCGCCAGCGTCGCAGTGGCGGCCCGCATCGCGATGCACTTCGCGGGACGCTCGGCCGGGCCGCGCCTGGCGCTGGCGACCACAGCCGCCTTCGCGGTCTTCAGCGTCTGGGCCTTCCCGGTCTGGACCTATGCCTTCTACTCGCCCTTCGGCGTGCTCTTCTCCCTCGCGGGCGCCGAGCGGCTCCTGACCTGGAACGCCGGGAGGCATCGACGCGACCTCGTCCTGGCGGGATTGGCCTTCGGTCTCGCCATCGCGTTCAAGCAGAACTACGGAACCTTCGCGGTACTCGGAGCCGGGCTCGGCCTCATCGCCCTTCACGTCAGTGAGGGGCGAGGACGCGCCACAGCCCTCGGTGGTCTCGCGGTCTGCGTGGCAGGGGTCTCCGCCGGTGTTCTCGCTGTGGCGGGGTGCGTGATCGCGTACCTCCTCGCCCAGGGCTCTCTCGCCGCCGCCTTCGAGAGCCTGATCGTGCATCCCTTCGTCTTCGCGGGACAGCACGACGTCCCCTACCCGAGCGTGGGGCTGCTGTGGGCGTCCGAGCCCTTCGTGGGCGCCGACCGCCTCACCTACGGCGCCTACTCGCTCTACACCACCAGGACGCCGGCCGAGTGGGTCCGCTGGGCACGCCTGCTCGAGCGTCTCCACATCCTCCTCTACGCCGCCGCGCCCCTGGTGCTCGCGTCGGCCGCCGTGCTCACGCTGCGCGGCCTGCCGAGACGCGAGCCCGCCGCCCGAGATCTCGCCCTCCTCCTCGGCGTCTGCGGCGGACTCTTCCTGGGCGTCTTTCCGCGCGCCGACTACAACCATCTCATCAACGTCTACCCGGCCCTGCTCGTGCTGGGCGCCGTCACCCTCCACGGATTCGCACAGCTGGCACCTCGGCCCCGGCCTCTCTGGCTTCGCGGGATCACCGTGGCGGGCGTCTCCCTCGCCCTCGTCTACGTCGCGGTGGCGGCCCACTGGTACGTGGCCCAGATCACGAGCCTGAGCAAACCGCTCCACGTGCGCCGCGGTGGCGTCCTCGTGCGCCCCGAGCAGGCCGAGGCCCTACACACCCTGGTTTCTATCGTGCAAGGTGAGAGCGAGCCCGGTGACACCCTGCTCACCGTCCCCGATCTCTCGATGGTGAACTTCCTCAGCGAGCGCTCCATGCCGAGCCCCTACTACAACCTCTACCAGCACCACATCGGCCACGACGGCGGCGCCGGCGTCGTGGCGGGCGCCGAGGCTACCCGCGCGCCTCTCGCTGTCACCCGCTACTCGAACTTCTTCTCGGATCGCGTGGGCCTGCGCGACTACGCGCCTGCTCTCACGGACTACCTCGCCACCCACTTCTCCCTGGACTACGGCGTGGCGAACGACGATTTTCTGGT
>JAFDEK010000187.1 GCA_019310385.1 Deltaproteobacteria bacterium | reverse complement strand
CCGCCGCCGACGGTGTCGAGTACCTGACCTCACAGTCCGATCCCGGCGTCTCCGTCATCGAGATCCCCCTACGCCTGGGCGCGGACACCAGCGACGTGCTCGCCGAGGTGATCGCCAAGGTCAACGAGGCCAAGTTCGAGCTGCCCCAGGAAGTGGAGGATTCGGTCATCTCCACCTCGACCGGTGACGACGCGATGATCTACATCGCCTTCCTGAGCGAGCAGTTGTCGGTCCAGCAGATACACGACTACGTGCTGCGCGAGGTGCAGCCCGAGCTGAGCACGATCGAGGGCGTGGGCGAAGCCAAGATCGAGGGCGATCGCGTATTTGCCATGCGCATCTGGCTGGACCCCACGGCGATGGCCGCCTTCGGCGTGACGGCCATCGACATCGACGAGTCGATCCGCGAGGAGAACTTCATCTCGGCGGCCGGCACGACCCGGGGCGCGCTGGTCCGAGCCAGCGTCGACGCCGAGACCGACCTGCAGACCCCCGAGGCCTTCGGGAACATCGTGGTCCGCCAGGAGGGCGAAGGCCGCGTGCGCCTGCGCGATGTAGCCCACCTCGAGCTGGCCAGCTCCAACTACGATTGGGCCGCCTATTCGAGCGGCCGCGAAACGGTCTTCCTCTCGATCACGCCGGCGCCCGACGCGAACCCGCTCGATGTGGCCGCACGTGTCAAGGCGGTCCTTCCCCGGCTGAGCGAACGGATGCCCGGCGATCTCGACTTGTTCCTGGACTACGACGGATCCATCTACATCACCCAGGCACTGCAGGAGATCGTCCGGACGCTGATCGAGGCGGCGCTGATCGTCGTGCTCGTCGTCCTGGTCTTCCTCGGCTCACTCCGTGTCGTGGTGATCCCCCTGGTCGCCATCCCCCTGTCGCTCGTCGGCGTGCTCTTCCTGATCTGGGCCATGGGCTTTTCGATCAATCTGCTGACGCTGCTCGCCATGGTCATCTCCATCGGCCTGGTCGTGGACGACGCGATCGTCGTGGTCGAGAACGTCCACCGGCACATCGAGGACGGCAAGCGCCCGATCGACGCGGCGCTCCACGGAGCCCGGCAGGTCGCCCTGCCGGTCATTGCCATGACCCTGACCCTCGCCGCGGTCTACTTTCCGATCGCCTTCCTCGGCGGGCTCACCGGGACGCTGTTCAGCGAGTTCGCCTTGACCCTGGCCGGTGCGGTCCTGGTCTCGGGCGTGATCGCCTTGACCTTGAGTCCCATGATGTGCGCCCATCTCTTGACCGGGCGCGACTCCCAGGGGAGAGCAGCCAATTGGCTCGACGAGCACTTCTCGAGCCTCCAGGACGGTTACCGGAGCCTGCTCTCGCGCTGCCTCGACAATCGAGGCGCCGTGCTGCTCTTCGCCGCCGCGATTCTGGCGAGCCTTCCCTGGCTCATCGGATCGGCACAGTCGGAGCTCGCTCCGGAAGAGGACAACGGCAGCCTGATGGTCATCGCCACCCCACCCGACTACAGCAACCTGGAATACACCCAGTACTTCCTCGACCAGATGATGGCCGTCTGGCGGGCGATCCCCGAGGTGGACCATTCCTGGCAGCTCAACACTCCCAACCAGGTATTCGGCGGGCTCGAGCTCAAGCGCTGGGACGAGCGTGAACGCACACAACAGGAGGTGCAGCTCGAGGCCCAGGCCGGGTTCGCGGGGATCAGCGGGCTCGAGATCTTCACTTTTGGGTGGAGCAGCCTGCCGGGCTCGGATTCGGGCCTGCCGATCAACTTCGTCGTGGCATCGACCGCGGACTACGACGAGATCGACCGGGTCTCCGAGCAAGTCCTGGCACGCGCGCGAGAGAGCGGCCTCTTCGCGTTCGTCATCAAGACACTCCGCTACAGCCGACCCGAGATCGGGGTGGAGATCGACCGCGATCTCGCAGCGCGTCTGGGGATCTCCATGCAGGACATCGGAGACACGCTGCAGATCATGCTGGGCGAAGGCGAGTCGAACCGGTTCAGCCTGGAGGGTCGCAGCTACAAGGTGATCGCCCAGGCGGGGAGAGGATTCCGGCTGACCAAGGAATGGCTACAACGCTATTACCTGCGCACGGACACGGGCGACCTCGTGCCGCTTTCCACCGTCATCCGCCTGGAGCAGCGAGTGGAGCCCAACACCCTGAGGCAGTACCAGCAGTTGAACAGCGCGACCATCCAGGGGATGATGCTGCCGCCCCACTCGCTCGGGACCGGGCTCGAATTCCTGGGACGCACTCTGGACGAGGTCGCACCGGTGGGCTTCCGGGCGGGCCACGAGGGTGAGTCGCGGCGCCTCATCCAGGAGAGCCAGGGCTTCGGGCTGCTCTTCGCCGCTTCCCTGATCTTCATCTTCCTGATTCTGTCCGCCCAATTCAACAGCTTCCGGGATCCGCTCGTGGTCCTGGTGAGCGTGCCGCTCTCGATCTTTGGCGCCGTCGTGCCCCTGGCACTCGGCTGGGTCACTCTGAATATCTACACCCAGGTGGGGCTGCTGACCCTGATCGGACTGATCAGCAAGCACGGCATCCTGATCGTCGACTTCGCCAATCATCGGGTGCTGGAGGGCGCCGACCGTCGCCAGGCCGTGCTCGACGCGGCGGCACTTCGCTTGCGTCCCATCCTGATGACGACCTTCGCCACCGTATTCGGCGTGGTCCCCCTGCTGACTGCCGTCAGCGCCGGAGCCAACGGCCGCTTCGCCATCGGCATGATGATCGCGGCCGGCATGACCGTAGGCACCGTGTTCACCCTCTTCGTACTGCCGGCCTTCTATCTGCCCGTCTTCGAGGGCCGCCGGCGCCAGCACCCGGCGCCGGCAGACTGAAGGGGATCGACTCCACCGGGCCATCGCGAATGCCGGAGCCGAGCTCGTCACGGACGCGCGAGCTCGGTACGCTCCTCGAAAGCAGCCCTGGCGGGGCATCTTCCGTTAAGGACCGTCCCCCCCTTCCGTTAGAGTAGGAGGTTGACCGGCCGCTCGAGGATGCCCTTCAGGCGCGTGGTGAAGCGCACGGCCTCCGCGCCGTCGATGACGCGATGGTCGTAGGAGAGGGAGAGCGGGAGCACCTTGCGGGGCACGAAGCAACCGGCCTCTTCTCCCTCCCCGTCCGGCCCCTTCTGCCACAGCGGCTTCGTTTGCAGCGCCGACGCGCCGAGGATCGCAACCTCGGGTGCGTTCACGATGGGGGTGAAGTGGGTGCCCCCGATGCCACCCAGGCTCGAGATGGTGAAGCAGGCGCCCTGCATCTCTTCGGGGCGCAGCTTGCGGGCTCGTGCGCGCTCGGCGAGCCCGGCCAGCTCGCCCGCGATCTCGAGGATCCCCTTCTGGTCGACGTCGCGCACCACGGGCACGACCAGGCCCTGCTCGGTGTCGACCGCGATGCCCAGGTGGTAGTAGTTCTTCAGGATCAGGCTCTGGCCGTCGGGGGCGAGGGAGGAGCGGAAATCGGGGAATTCGCGCAAGGCGACCGCGGTGGCCTTCATGAGAAAGTGCAGCGGCGAGAGCTTGACGCCGCGCTCCTTCGCTGCGTCGCCGGCGCGCCGGCGGAAGGACTCGAGATCCGTGACGTCAGCCTCGTCCTGCTGGGTGACGTGGGGAACGGTCTGCCAGCTGCGCGATAGATTGGCGGCGCTGACCCGGCGGATCTTGCCCAGGGCCCGCTCCTCGATCTCTCCGAATCGCGAGAAGTCGATCGCCTTTCGTGAGCCCGCCCCAGGCGCTCGTGAGCCCGCCCCAGGCGCTGACGAGCCCGCCCCAGGCGCTACGGCCGGCGCCCCGACCTCATCCGCTCCGGGAATCGCGACCGCCATCGGGCGCTCGGCCGCCATCACGCCGCGCACGTGGCGCTTCACGTCGTCGACCAGGATTCGTTCATTGGGTCCGCTGCCCTCGGCTTTCGAGAGGTCGACGCCGAGCTCCCGCGCCGCCTTGCGCACCAGGGGGCTTGCATGGGGAGCCCGGCCCGCCGCCGCGGCAGCTGAATCCCAGGGCGCCGGCGGATGCTCGGGGCCGTGGGTGTGGGTCTTCGCCCAAATGGCCTCGATGCTGGGCGTAACGGCACGCGGCGCGGCCTCTTCGGCGCCCTGCTCTGCGGCGGATTCCTCTTCGCCGATTCGCGGCGGAAGATCGGCCGCGACCGACTCTTCCACCTCCATCGTGAGCAGCACGGAGCCCATGGAAACCGCATCGCCCACGGCGACCTCGAGCTTGCGCACGATGCCGGCGCGGGGCGCCGGGATCTCCATGGTGGCCTTGTCGCTCTCGAGGCTGACGAGGGAGTCCTCCTCCTCGACGCGATCGCCGGGCGCGACCAGCACCTCGACCACTTCGACCTTCTCGAAGTCGCCGATGTCCGGGACCCTGACCTCGATCTCACTCGCCAACTGCCACTGCCTCCCCGCTACCGGCCAGCGTGCCGCGCTCTTCGTACCGGAGCAATGCCGGAGCCCGGCCGAAGCCCTGCCGAAACCGATGTCGCGTCGGGATCAGTCGAGTGCCGGGTTCGGCTTCTCGGGATCGATCCCGTACTTGTGGATGGCCTCGACGACCCGGCTGCGGTCGATGTCTCCCTGCCTGACCAGGGCCTCGAGGGCCGCCAGGCAAACATAGCCGCGATCCACCTCGAAGAACTGGCGCAGCTTCTGCCGGGTATCGCTGCGCCCGTAGCCGTCGGTGCCGAGCACGCTGTAGCCCGCGACCACGAAGGGACGGATCTGGTCCGCGTAGCTGCGCATATAGTCGGTGGCGGCCACCACGGGCCCGCGGCGCCTGGCGAGGCTGCGCTCGACGAAGCTCAGGCGCGGCTCGTCTTCGGGGTGGAGCATGTTCCAACGCTCGGCCTCGAGTCCCTCGCGGCGCAGCTCGGTGAAGCTCGTCACGCTCCAAACGTCGGAGCTGACGCCGAAGTCCTGCTCGAGCATGTCCGCGGCAGCCAGCACCTCGCGTAGGATGGCGCCGCTGCCCATGAGCTGCACCTTCGGCTG
>JAFDEK010000105.1 GCA_019310385.1 Deltaproteobacteria bacterium | reverse complement strand
CCCTATGCGGCCACCAAGGCGGGCGCAGATCACCTGGTGCGCGCGTATCACGAGACCTTCGGGCTTGCGACGCTGCTGACCAATTGCTCGAACAACTACGGTCCGTATCACTTCCCGGAGAAGCTGATTCCCCTGATGATCCTCAACGCCCTGGAGGCCAAGCCCCTTCCCATCTACGGGGACGGCGGCAACGTGCGCGACTGGCTCTACGTCGAGGATCACTGCCGCGGTATCCTGCTCGCCCTCCAGGAGGGAGCCCCCGGCGCGAAGTACAACATTGGCGGATCCAATGAAACGGGCGGATCCAACGAACGCAACAATCTCGAGGTCGTCGACTCCATCTGTGACGAGCTCGACCGCCGAGCGCCGGCAGCCGAGAATCCCGCGATGCTACGGGCCGGCCTCAGGAGCTACCGGGAGCTCAAGACCTTCGTGGCCGACCGGCCGGGCCACGACCGGCGCTACGCGATCGACGCGCAGAAGATCCGCAAGGAGCTGGGCTGGCGCCCCCGCCACGATCTCGAGAGCGGCCTCGCCCGCACGGTTCAGTGGTACCTGGACAATCGGGCGTGGTGCGCGGCGGTGCAGAGCGACAGCTACCGCCGGGAGCGTCTGGGCCTCTCCAGCGACGCTCCGAGCGACCCCGGAAAAAAGACTCCGTAATCCGAGGGGAAACCCCAACGCCTCCGAGGTAAGACGGTGAGGTAAGACAAAGGACTTTCGTCGAATCGACCGATAGGGCCGGGAGTTGCACTGACATCACAGCTGACATCACAGAGAGACATCGGAGAGCGGGCCGACTGGCCGGTCCCGATTCCCTGGAGGAGGTGGCTCCCGTGGCCGAGCACACCGTCATGTTCGTCGACGACGAGGTCAACATCCTGAAGGCGATCCAGCGCCTTCTGCGCCACGAGCCCTACCAGGTCCTCACGGCGTCGCGCCCGCAGGAGGCCATTGATCTGCTCGCGCGGGTCGAGGCCCAGGTCGTGGTTTCCGACCAGCGCATGCCCGAGATGTGCGGCGTGGATCTGCTCTCCGCGGTGCGCGAGCAACATTCCGACATGGTGCGCATGATGCTCACGGGCTTCACCGAGATGAACATCGCGGTCGAGGCCATCAACAAGGGTGAGATCTACCGCCTCATCACCAAGCCCTGGAACGACGACGAGCTCAAGGCCACCCTGCGTCAGGCCTTCGACCACTACGACCTCAAGGGCGAGATCCGACGCCTCAATCACATCACCCGCGAGCAGAACTTCAAGCTCCAGGACATGAATCGCAATCTCGAGGGCAAGGTGCGCGAGCGCACCAAGCAGTTGGCGGAAAAGAACCGGGAGCTGCGAACCGCCTACATCCAGACCATTCGCGCCCTCGCCGAGGCCATCGACGCCAAGGACACCTACACCCGGGGCCACTCGGAGCGGGTCGCCGTCTATGCCTCGCGCCTGGCCCGGGAGATGAACCTGAGCAAGGAGCTCATCGAGCGCGTCTACTTCTCGGGCCTGCTCCACGACGTGGGCAAGATCGGGGTTCCCGACGCAATCATCACCAAGCCCGACCGCCTGACCCGGGAGGAGTACGCCGAAATCCAGAAGCACCCGGAGATCGGCGCGAAGATCCTCGAGCCGGTGGAGTTCCTGCGCCACATCGTGCCTTGCGTGCGGCACCATCACGAGTGGTACGACGGCTGCCCGTCGGGCTATCCCGAGCGCCTGCAGGGCGACCTGATCCCCCTGCCCTCCCGCATCATCCTCGTGGCCGACACCGTCGAGGCCATGACGAGCGACCGTCCCTACCGCAACGCTCTGCCGATCGAAGCGGTGGTGGCCGAGCTCAACAAGTATTCCGGCAGCCAGTTCGACCCCGTCTGCGTGGACGCCTTCCTGCGATTGCTCGAGGAGGAGGGCGAGGCCTTCATTTCCAAGGATCAGAAGTTCGACATCTATGCCTTCATCGAGGGATAACGACACGAAGAGGGATAACGACCCGAAGCTCGGCCCCGATCCCGACGCGGAGCTCGAGCGGCTCTCGGCCCTCGGCTTCGGCTCCGACAGCGCTCTGATGCGGGAGCCCAAGCTCCTCGTCGATGGCCGCTTCCTCGGTGCCCTGCTCGCCGAGCTCGAAGACGAGCTCGGAGCGACGGAAACCCGAAAGGTGCTCTTCCAGATCGGCCTGCTCCACGGCCTGCGAGATGCCTTTCACCTGAGCACGAAGCTCCCGGGCACGGACGACGGGCTCTCGAATCCGGCCGCCGGAGACGGCCCCGTCGCCACTGCCACGCTCCTTGCCATCGGTCTCGCCCAGCGCGCCGGCCAGACCCGACCCGGCGCCATCGATCTCGCTGGAACCTGGCCCGAGGCCTACGAAGCCGAGGTCCGGATATCACGCATGGGCGCCGGGGAGATTCCCTGCTGTGCGCTCAGCGCCGGCTACACCTCCGGCTGGCTCTCGGGCACCCTCGAGGCCGACATCTTCGTGGTAGAGCAGAGCTGTCGAGCTCGGGGTGACGCGCGCTGCTCCTTCCGGGCCGCCGAGCTCTCGATCTGGCACGAGACGGCCGAGGGTCGAGACCAGCTGGGTCTCCTGCCCGCGCTCTCCTATAACCGCTTCCGAGAAGTCCATTCCCGGGAAAACAACTCTCAACAAGCAAATTCCCAACAAGCAAATTCCCAACAAGTCAATTCCCAACAAGCCAATCGAAGCAACTTCGCCCAGGTGATCAGCCACGACGAAGCGAGCCGACTCGACCCCGAGGCCGGCGTGGTGCACATCTGGGGACCCGTCATGGTGCTTCCCTTCACGGATGTCGAGGAAGCTCTCCTCACCGTCGAGGCCCTGGGGCGCGAGCCCGCGACCGCAGAGGTGCGCGCCGTGGTGGTGGACCTGCACGGCGTGGAGCTGGAAGACGAGTTCGCCGTGGCGGTTCTCGAGCAGGTGCTCGACATCGTCGAGGCCTGGGGCGCCGAGGCCCTGCTGACCGGCGTCGCTCCCTTGTCCGAGTCCCTGGTGGCCGACCTCGAGGCGACCCACCTCCTGGTGCGCAAGGAGCTCCCCGAAGCGGTCGCCACAGCCTTCCAGATCGCCGAGGCCCAGCGGCACCTGCTCTGAACGCTCCCCGCGAGAGCGGCTGTGGCGGAAAGGAGCCGCGGGGGTACGTCAAGTCTGGGTGCGGATCGCCCGATTCACAGGAAATGAGTGCCTCCAGCAACGATTCGGATCAGCCGGCCCAGCCGAAGGAGCCTGTGAGCCCCGTCACACCCGACCTGGAGCCGGACTCCTCCCCGCTGCAGTCCGGGCACTTCGCCGACGTACCGCTGCCTCGCCTGCTGCTCGACCTCTACCGCTCGAGCTTCAACGGGCGTCTGGAGCTCAGCCGAGACAAGACCACCAAGCAGATCGTCTTCCAGAAGGGCGCGCCGGTGGTGAGCGAGTCCAATCTTCCGAATGAGACCCTCGGCGTCCAGCTCATGGACGCCGGCCAGCTCTCCCAGGCCGATCACGAGAAGATCAGCAGCTACATGCGACTCAAGAAGTGCCGGGAAGGCGTGGCGCTGCTGTCTCTCAAGCTCATCGAGCCCAAGCAGCTCTTCGAGGCGCTCAAGGAACAGGTGCGCAGGCGGGTCATCGAGGCCTTCGCCTGGTCGAAGGGCGCGTTTCGCCTGCTTCCCGAAGAGTCCGGGAAGTCCGAGATCCAGCCCTTCCGCAACGATCCCTTCTTGCTGGTGCGCGACGGCCTCTGCGCGCACTGGACTCCCGACCAGATCCTCAGCGCTCTGATGACACAGATGGAAAGCTATGCGCATCCGACGTCGAAGCTCGACGGGGCCCGCAAACGACTCGGTGGGGACCCGCAGATCGATGCCCTGCTGGACGCCATCGACGGACGCCGGATGCTCGGCGAGGCCATCGGCTCCGGCTTCAACAGCCCTCCCCTACTCGCGACTGCCTGGGTTCTCATCAACGCGCGACTGATCGAGCTGCAGGACACCCCGATCGTCGACGAGGCTGATCAGAGCCAGGAATTCGTCCCCGCCGACATCGAAATCGAAATCGAATCCGCGCCCTCCGCTGCCCAGACCGGACCGGACTCCCGCACCACCCTCGATGCGGACCCCAGGTCAGCAGGAACAGCAGCAGGCACGAAGAACAAAGCTGCCGAGATCATGCGCAAGGAGGTGCTCGAACGTCACGAGAGCCTCGACGACCTCACCTTCTACGACCTGCTCGGGGTGCCTTCCGACGCCACTCCCGCCGCGATTCGCAAGGCCTACTTCGCTGCCGCCAAGCGCTATCACCCCGATGGCCTGACGCGACTGGGACTCAACGACATCAAGGACGAGGCCAACACGGTCTTCTCCCACATCGCCGAGGCCAACGAAATCCTCTCGGACGCAGAGAAGCGTCGCAGCTACGACGCGGCGATCAACGACGAGGGGCCGGAAGTCGACGTCAACCTCCTCGCCCAGGCAGAGACCCTCTACCGAAAGTCAGAAATCCTGTCGCGCATGGGCGACTTCCGTGGCGCACTGGAGTTCCTGCGTCCCTGCGTCGAGCTCTGGCCCGAAGAGTGCGCCTACCAGTCCGCCCTCGGCTGGGCGCTCTTCAAGCAGCCCCAGTCCGAGCTGGAGTCGGCGCGGGAGCACCTGGAGCGCGCCCTCGAGCTCGACGCCGACGACCCGGTGACCCACACCCGTCTGGGCGTCCTGCTGAAGGAGCTGGGTGAATCCGAACGCGCCGCCGAGCTGCTGGCGCGTGCGAAGATGCTGGAGTCCTGACCCCACCTCAGTTCCGATCAAGCCCAGTCCCGACCAATAGCGACACCGCCACCCGATTCGGCAGAAGATCGAAGGACTCGGGACGGCGCAAGGCTCCGACCCAGTCCCTTTCCAGCAGCACGGCCAGCTGGCCCTCGGGGCCGCGCCAATGCAGCTGGGCCGTGCGCTCGCCCACGCGCACATAAGGACCCTGCCAGCCCTCCTCGAGCGCGCGCTCGCCGATGCGCCACAAGACGGAGAGGCGGCCGGCGTCGACGGCACGCCGCCCCACGACGCTCCCCGACGGTAGGGCGTAGAGGGCGGACAGGTTCGCATCGTCAAAATGGTGCCCGTCCAGTACGGCCGCGCCGTGTCGGACGATCACCTCGAGCTGTCGGACCATGATCGAATCGCCCCGCGCGACGTGCCCGGGAAACCCCAGCGCATGCCCCAGTTCATGCAGGGCGGCCCCTGCGAGCTGGGCCTCCGTGTAGGGCACGGACTCGCCCACCGTGTTGACTCCCTCTCGGAGCAGGTAGATCGACGCATAGGAGAGCTCCGCGGCTACGGCCGGGGCTCCCGGTTCGGATGCGGACTCCCGCGAAAGCCCCCCCGTCAAGCGGCAGTCCGCCACCGTGTTCCCGGCGCCGGATACCGTGAATGGGTCCCGCTCGGCCTGCCAGAAGTCGATCTCGATCTGGGCCGGCCGCGACGAGAGCTCCGTGAAGCGAAGCCCCAGGCCCGCTCCCTCCCAGGCCGCCAGCGCCACGCGCAAGGCCCTCTGCTCGCCCGCGCTGGCATCGGCGGGCAACGACACGCCGATGGGAGCGCGCCGGGACCAACGGCACAAGAAGAGCTGGAGCGCCGCTTCCGCGGGCGCAAAGTAGGGAGCTGCGTCGATCAGACGCTGTTCTGTGTCACGCGCCAAGGCGGGGTGGCGTCGTGCCAGCTCCTCGTCGTTCCAGCCTCCCTGGGCAGGGACGCAGCCCAGCGCCATGGCGCAGAAGCAGCGTAGGAATGGAGCCCTGAATAGAAAGGGAGCCCCAAAAAAGGTCAAGGACGCAGCGACGCGGCCCGTTCGAAGAGCCCCCGGGCGCCGTCCCCCATGCCCGCAAAACGTTCGTCGTGGGTCTGACCGCGCTCGTAGCGGACGAAGATCTGCTGCAGGACCACGGCCATCTTGTAGGTCCCGAATACCTGGTAGTAGGGGACCCGGCCGGCCTCGATGCCCACGCGCTCGGCGTAACGTCCCACCGCCTCCCCGCGCGTCATGAAGCCCTCGCTCTGGGTGGGCGATGCGATGCCGATCACGGGCTCCCCCGCCTCGAACCAGCTGCACAGCAGGGTTCCGAGGTCGCACAAGGGATCGCCCACGGTGCACATGTCCCAGTCGAAGACCGCGACGCAGCGCCCCGGATCCTCGGAATCGAGGGCGAGGTTGTCGAGCTTCCAGTCGTTGTGGAGCAGAGTGGCGGTCGGCGAAGCCGGAAGCTCGTCCAGCAGCCAGCGACCCACCTCGTCGGCGACGGCGAGGGGGGAGGTCTTCGCCGCCTCGTAGCGGGCCGCCCAGCCCTCGACCTGGCGTCTGAGAAAGCCGTCGGGCTTGCCGAGCCCGTCGAGCTCGACCGCTTCGGGATCCACCCGGTGCAGCTCGGCCAGGGTGTCGATCAGCGCCTCGGAGACCTTGCGATTCGCCGCAGCATCCTCTCCCCCGCCATAGCACTCCGGGATCCGACGGCGCACGACGACGCCCTCGCGGCGCTCCATGACGAAGAAGTCCGCGCCGATGACCGCCGGGTCGTCGCAGAGCACGAAGGCCCGGGGAGCCTGGGGGAAGGCCCGCCACAGGCGCGAGAGGGCCCGATACTCGCGACGCATGTCGTGCGCGCCCTTGGCAACCGGGCCCAGGGGCGGCCTGCGCAGCACGTACTCGTAGCGCTGGTCGCCGCGGGAGAACTCCAGCAGATAGGTGAGGTTGGCATGGCCTCCGGAAAACTGCCGGATCCGTAGAGGGAGCTCGGCGCCCTCGATCCGGCCCTGGAGAAACTCCGCGATCGCGCCGGCATCGAGCTGCTCGTCGGCTCGTGGCTCGATGATCTCGGGCGTTTTCTTCCGCGCTTCACTCATTGGTTCCTGGCATTGTTTCCTGGCTTCGCTTATCGGGCCGCCATGCTACCCGACGATCTCTACGCCCGCAGGCTCGACCGCCACATCGAAGCCGAAGACCCGGGCGTAGAAGTAGAGCTCGCCGTCGAGGGCGGCGCGGATGCTCTCCGCCTTGCGAAAACCGTGACGCTCACCCGGAAAGAGTACGTAGGCGTGCGGAATGCCGCGAGCCCGCATGGCCTCGACCATGGCCTCGGCTTGCTGCGGCGGGACCACCTTGTCCTCCGCACCCTGGAAGAAGATTACCGGACATTCGAGGCGATCGGCGAAGTGGACGGGAGAGCGGGCCCGGTAGCGCGCGCGCTCTTGCGGATAGCTTCCTACGAGACGATCCAGATAGCGGGCCTCGAACTTGTGGGTGTCTCGCGCCAGGGCCTCGAGGTCGCCGATGCCGTAGTGGCTGGCGCCAGCCCGGAAGAGATCGTGAAAGGTGAGCGCACATAACACCGTGTAGCCTCCGGCACTTCCCCCGCTGATCGCCAGTCGTTCCGCATCGGCGCGCCCCTCGGCGACGAGATAACGAGCCGCCTCGACGCAGTCCTCGACGTCCACCACCCCCCACTGGCCCTTCAAGGCATCCCGGTAGGCGCGACCGTAGCCGGTGGAACCCGTGTAGTTCACGTCCACGACGCCAATGCCCCGGCTCGTCCAATATTGGATACGCAGGTCGAGGCCGGTGGAGGTCGCGCCCGTGGGACCGCCGTGACTCTTCACGAGGAGCGGTGGAGCCTGGCCGGCGGGCCCCCGCACCTCGGGATTGCGGGGCGGATAGTAGAAGGCATGGACCGTGCGGCCCTCCATCGATGACGAGGGAGAGGGAGACGAAGAGGGAGAGGGAGAGCAAAAGGAGATGGGCTCGGGACGGGAGATCCAGCTGGCATCGAACCCACTCGAGCTGGCCGCGCGATGCAGGCGGAGCTCGCCCGAAGCCAGGTCGAGGCTGTAGATGCCGGCGGAGCTCGTGGGCGATGCGGCGAGGAAGCACGCCACGCCGTCCTCGACCTGAATTCCTTCGATGCTCGTGAACGGGTCGCTGTCCGCGTCGAGCCGCTCGAGCTCGCCGCTCTCGAGATCGAGGCGTGCGAGGTGGTCGACGCCAGCCTCGCTGAAGACGCAGAGCAGCTGCTCCTCGTCGATGAAATCATAGGTCGATTGAGCGAAGACCCACTGGGGCCGCCCGAACTCGCAGGATCGCGGCGCCAGGGGCCGTACCTCACCGTCCCGCCGCTGGTAGAGGTTCCACCAACCACTGTGATCGGAGACGAAGGTCAGCTGGCCACCCGGCGAGTAGCGCGGCTGGAAGATCGACTCTCCCTGCCCGCCGGCGATCCAGCGGGCTTCGCCGGCGGGGCCAGACGCCGACCAGGGCAGCTCCCAGAGCTCGCAAGCATCCCAGGGCATGTCGGGGTGATCCCAAGCCGTGTATGCCAGACTGCCGCCGTCGGGCGCGAAGCGCGGAAAGCTGACGAAGTCGCGTCCCTGCACCACCGCCAGGAGCTCGGGGGCCGCTTCGCCCAAGCCAAGCGCCACGATGCGGTTCTCGGGCTCGCACCCGGCCCGAGGCCGCTCTTCCACGGCGACGAGCCAGGCCGCGTCCGGGGAGAGATCGAAATCCGCCCAGGCACAGAGCTCGGGAGCATCCGCCGGCGACCAGCAGGCGGCGCGACCGAGCTCGCGAATCGACTGTCCGGGCTGCTGGCAGTAGAAGAGACGTCCCTGGGCAATGCGGTAGTCGCCGCCGCCGTACTCGTGGACGCGATTGCGCACGTCCACGGACGCCGGCGTGCACTCTTCTGCGACCGCCCCCTCACCTCGCAGCGCAGAGCGCATGACGACCTGGCGACCGCTCTCCTTCGGGCGCCCCTCGAGCCAGTAAACCCATCCCTGGCAGAGCTGCGGTTGTGAGAGTCGCAGCCCTCCGGCCGCGATGCGCTCCGATCCGAGCGGCGAAGGCCAGCTTCCGTAGGCCACCTCTTTCAATCAGGTCTCCTTCACCCAGAACTTCTTGGCCGAGGACTTCTTGGCCAAGGACAGCCAGGCTGCATTGGGGCCCGACGCGAACCGCTCCAGTGACAGCGGAATTCGACTCACCACCGTTCCACCACCACTCCAGCACTCCACCACCACCACACCATCACACCACCACTACCACACCACCACCCGCTCTCACGCAAATGTGTTCCCTGTGGAACGCAGGGTCCCGATGCGCTGCCCCATCGCCAGGGGCTGCCCGGGAGGGTGCTCGTCGAGAACCAACAGGCCCGGTGCCGCGAGGGCGACGAGGGTCGAGCCGAACTCGAAACGGCCCCACTCTTCGCCCTTGGCGAGGCGCGGACCCTCGGCCCCGAAGGAACGCTGCGCCCGTGATGCCGCCCGGCGATTCGTGCTCAGATCGTCGAAGGAGAGCCGGATCTTGCCCACCATGGTGGCCCCCACCGCCACCAGGCACAGACCCCCTGCGCCTCCTTCGGCGTTCTCTGAAAAAACAGGCTCCATGAAGGCGCAGATGCGCTCGTTCTGGGCGAAGAGCCCGTCGATCTCCAGCAGGCCCGCCCGATTGACCGGCCACAGGCTTCCCGGCACATAACGCAGCGCCTCGACGCGCGCCGCGCAGGGAGCATGGAAGCGGTGGTAGTCCCTGGGCGACAGGTAGAAAGTCGCGTAGCTGCCCCCTTCGAAGGAGCGGGCCGCCTCTTCGCACCCCAGCAGCTGCGCCAGCGAATAGGGCCGGCCCTTCAGCTGCAGGACGAGGCCCCCTTCGACGCGGCCTGCCTCTCCCCAGGCACCGTCACAGGGCGCCACGAAGGCCTCGGGAGCTCCGTCGATGGGTCGACTTCCCTCCGCGAGGGCCCGGGTGAAGAAGGCCTGGATCGAGGGGAAGCTCTCGAGCGGGTCGCGCACTTCGTCGAGATCGACCCCGAAGGTCCGTGCGAAGCCGAGGATCAGCCAGCGCTGCAGGGGCTGGGGGAGGCGCAGGGAGGCCAGCCGACCGGCCAGCCGCGACATGGCGTTGCGGGGCAGCGGCCGCAGCAGCGCGATCAGGAGCTTCGGAGACAGGAGCTTGGCTGAGAGGTCACCCATGGACATTCCGCAGCATAGCTCGCGCGCCGGGTCACGATCCTTCCGCCATGGGGTTACGCTCTCCCGCTCGCCGTCGACCAGGAGAATCAGCGGAGGTGCCCCTCAACGTGAAGCGTCCCACGAAGCCCGCGATACCTACGATACCGACGATACCGACGAGAGACGCCGCCATCGTGCTCTGCGGGGGGCGCTCGCGGCGCATGGGCCGCGACAAGGCCGCCCTTCCCTTCGGCGGCGAGAGCATGCTCGAACGCATGGTCCGGGTCGTCGCTTCGGTGGTGCAGGAGGTCGTGGTCGTCGCGCGAGAGGGGCAGCCCGTGCCCGGCGACTTCTCCGGCAGCTCTGGCAGCTCCGGCAGCTCTGGCAGCTCCGGCAGCGGATGCACGCCGAAGATCGTACGCGATCCCGCGGAGGGGCTCGGGCCGCTCGCGGGCATCGCCGAGGGCCTCGCCGCAATCAGCGCCGAGCGCGCTTTCCTCTGCTCCTGCGACCTGCCCCTGCTCGAGCCAGCGATCATCCACCTCCTGCTCGAGCTCTCCCGCGGCCATCCCCTCGCCGTCCCCTTCGTGGCGGGCCACCACCTCCCCACCGCCGCGGTCTACAGCCGCGAGCTCCTGCCCGCTGCGCGCGCCCTGCTCGACGCGGGCCGGCGCCGGCCTCTCTTCCTCATCGAGGCGGTACCGGCGCGCATCGTCAGCGAGGAGGAGCTGCGCGCCGTCGATCCGGGGCTCGCGAGCTTCCTCGACTGCAATACGCCCGAATCCTATGAGGAGGCCCTCGCCCGGGCGGGACTGGCGGGCGAAGGCTCCGACCCGCGATAATCAGGCACGCGGGAGCGGACACCTGTCGAATCGGGATTCGTCCTTCCCTCAGCCGCCGGAGGCCATGCGTGAATCTCATCCAGGAGCTCCTCGCCCTTCAGGAGAGCAGCGGATACTTGCAGGACGCGGACCTGGAGGCCCTCAGTCGGCGCCTCCGTGTCCCCCTCGCAGAGATCGAGGCGGTCACGAGCTACTACCCGCGCCTGCGACGCCGTCCCCACAAGGGCCGTCACCGACTGGCGGTGTGTCGCGACCTGAGCTGCAAGCTGCGCGGCGGCGACGCGGCGCTCCGCGACCTCGAAGCGCTGTCCCTTCGCCGCGGTGACGTCGAATTCGAGTCTCGCTCCTGCCTGGGGCGCTGCGACTCGGCTCCCGCCTGCAGCCTCGACGGCAAAGCCATGACTGCCGCGCACGCGAGCCACGCTCTCGATTCGGATGCACCGGAGTCGGCCGCTCCCGCCACCGCCCCGGCGAGCCCGACCTGGCGCATCGACCCCTACCCGGACCCCAGCCAGCGCTACGGTGTCCTGCGCGAGGCCCTCGCCGCCGGACGATCCAGCGAGATCTGCGCACGCCTCGAAGCATCGGGGCTGCGCGGGATGGGGGGCGCGGGCTTTCCCACCGGGCGCAAGTGGACACTGGTCGCCCAGCAGCAAGCGACACCCAAGTATGTCATCTGCAACGCCGACGAGAGCGAGCCCGGTAGCTTCAAGGACCGCGCAATCCTCGCCGAGCTCCCCCACCTGGTCATCGAGGGAATGGCCCTCGCCGCCCTTGCGGTGGGCGCTCGCAGCGGCTGGGTGTTCCTGCGCCACGAATACGCGCCGGAGGGTCGAATCCTGAGCGAGGCACTCGAAGAGGCGCGAAACGCAGGCGTTCTGGGACGGGGCATCCTGGGCAGCGACTTCGACTTCGACGTGGAGATCTTCCTCTCGCCGGGGGGCTACATCCTGGGTGAGGAGACGGCGCTGCTCGAGGCGCTCGAGGGACGCCGCGGCGAGCCGAGGGTGAAGCCGCCCTTCCCGGTGCAGTCGGGGCTCCACGGCCAGCCGACCCTGATCAACAACGTCGAGACCCTCGCCCAGACGCCCTACGTCCTGCGCAATGGATCTGTCGATTTCAAGTTCTTCTCGGTGAGCGGCGACGTCGAGCGCCCGGGCGTCCTCGAGCTTCCCCTGGGCACTCCCTTGCAGGCGCTGATCGACGGCTGCGGTGGGATGCGCGACGGCCGCCCCCTCCTCGCCGTTCTGCCCGGCGGCGCGAGCAGCGCCTTCCTACCCGCCGACCGCGTCGACACGCCACTCGATTGGGAGCCCCTGCGCGAGGCGGGCTCGGCCCTGGGATCCGGCGGCGTCGTGGTTGTAGGCGAGGTTGTAGGCGAGGGCGCCGACCTGCTCGACCTCGCCGCGAACCTCACGGCCTTCTTCCGCAACGAGTCCTGCGGGAAGTGCGTCCCCTGCCGCCTGGGCACGCGCAAAGCCGTCGAGCTCATCGAGCGGAACGGGGCGGGCGACCGCGCGCTGCTGGCCGAGCTTCACGAAACCCTGGTGGACACCTCGCTCTGCGGCCTGGGCCAGGTCGCCCTGGTTCCGCTGATGAGCGTGCTGGAAAGCTTTCCCCGCAAGCTCGAGGAGATCTGATGTCCAACTCCATCGAGCGCAACGACATCAAGCGCAACAACATCGAGCACAACAACATCAAGCGCAACAACATCAAGCGCAACGACATCGAGCTCAACAACATCGAGCCCAACAACATCGAGCTGAGCATCGACGGCCGCACGGTCTCGGTCCCGGAGGGCACCAGCGTGTGGGAAGCCGCCCGGGAGGCGGACATCGCGATCCCCACCCTGTGCCACCAGCCCGAGCTGCGCCCCGTCGGCGTCTGTCGCATGTGCGTCGTGGAGGTCGAAGGCGAGCGCACTCTTACGGCCTCCTGCGCGCGGCGCGCAGAGGCGGGGATGGTGGTGCGCAGCGGCGGCGAACGGGTGCAGCGCGCCCGAGGCATGCTGCGCGAGCTGCTGCTCTCCGAGCAGGGCCCCGTCTCGCCGCGGGATGCGACGACGGACGACGACGAGCTCCGGGCCCTCCCGGCCGGCGCCCCCCTCCCAGCTCGCTTGCCGGAGGGTCGGGGACGCGGCGAGGACGGCTCCTCTCCGGTCATCCAGGTGGACCACCAGGCCTGCATCCTCTGCGACCGTTGCATCCGGGCCTGCTCGGAGATCCAGCACCACGACGTCATTGGCCGCAGCGGCAAGGGCTACGGGACCCGCATCGCCTTCGACCTCGACCGTCCCATGGGTCCATCGAGCTGCGTGAGCTGCGGGGAGTGCGTCGCCACCTGCCCCACCGGCGCCCTGGTGAGCAAGCCGATCCGCGTCCCCCTACGCCCCCGCGCGCAGCTCGAGAGCGTCGACTCGGTGTGTCCCTGGTGCGGCGTGGGGTGCGCCCTCACCTACCATGTGGATCGCGCCGCCAACGAGATCGTCTTCGCCGAAGGGCGGGAGAGCCCGGGCAGCCAGGGCCGCCTGTGCGTGAAGGGACGCTACGGATTCGACTACGCGAGCCACGCCCACCGCCTGACCCGGCCCCTCGTCCGCGTCGACTACCCCAAGGGCCCCCTCTCCAGCGCCGTGCAGAGCTCGGAGCGCCAACCCCGCAAGCCCGGCGGCATCGTGGACTACGACGAGGTAATGCCGGCCTTCCGCGAGGCCAGCTGGGACGAAGCGCTCGAGCTCGTCGCCCGGCGCCTGCTCGAGATTCGCGAGGCCCACGGCCCGGGAGCCCTGGCGGGCTTCGGCTCGGCGAAGTGCAGCAACGAGGAGGCCTACCTCTTCCAGAAGCTCGTGCGCGCCGCGCTCGGAACCAACAACGTCGACCACTGCACCCGCCTCTGCCACGCCTCCTCGGTTTCGGCCCTGCTCGAGATGATCGGCTCCGGCGCCGTCACGACCACCTACGGAGATGTGGAGAACGCGGACTTCATCCTGCTCACGGGCAGCAACGCCACCGCGAACCACCCGGTGGCCGCCACCTTCTTCAAGCAGGCCGTGAGCCGGGGCGCGCAGCTCGTGGTCGTGGACCCGCGGCGCTCGAAGCTCGCCGACGAGGCCTGGCGCTTCTGCGAGATCCGCCCGGGCAGCGACGTCGCCTTCTACAACGCGCTGATGCACGTGATCATCGAGGAGGATCTCGTCGACCACGACTATATCGGGCGCTTCACCGAGAACTTCGAAGAGGTTGCGCAGACCGCCGCGCGCTACTCGCCCCGGGTCGCCAGCGCGATCTGCGGCATTCCCGAGGAGACCCTGCGCGAGGTGGCGCTCGCCTACGGGCGGGCGAAGTCTGCAATCACATTCTGGGGCATGGGGATGAGCCAGCACGTCCACGGCACCGACAACTGCCGCAGCATCATCTCCTTGTGCTTGATGACGGGCAACGTGGGCCGTCCGGGCACGGGGCTACATCCCCTGCGCGGTCAGAACAACGTGCAGGGCGCATCGGACGCCGGGCTCGTTCCCATGGTGTATCCCGACTATCAGCCGGTCGGCTCCGAGGAGGTCCGCCGCAAGTTCGAGGACGCCTGGGGGGTCGAGCTCGACCCGGAGCCCGGGCTCACCGTGGTGGAGATCATGAAAGGCGCAGGAGCCGGTCGCATCAAGGGCATGTACATGCTGGGCGAGAATCCCTTCCTGAGCGACCCCAACATCAACGAGGTGCGCAAGGCCCTCACGAAGCTCGACTTCCTGGTGGTGCAGGACATCTTCCTGACCGAGACGGCCGAGTTCGCCGACGTGATCCTGCCCGCGACCTCGGCCCTCGAAAAGGAGGGGAGCTTCACCAACACCGATCGCAGGGTACAGCTCGGGCGCGCCGCCCTGGCTCCCCCGGGCGAGGCGCGCCTCGACTGGGAGATCCTGTGCGATCTCTCGACCCGCATGGGCTACCCCATGCGCTACGACTCACCCGCCCAGGTCTTCGACGAGTTCGTCTCCCTCACCCACACCTATCGGGGACTCTCCCATGAAAAGCTGGGACCGACGGGCAAGCTCTATCCCTGCCCCGATCCGGAGCACTCGGACGGGACGGTGGTGATGTTCAGCGAGGGCTTCCCCACGCCGAGCGGCCGCGCCCGTTTCCGGGCGGCGGACCACACGGGCGCCGACGAGCTGCCCGACGGCGAATATCCGCTGATTCTGTTGACGGGGCGGCTCCTCGAGCACTGGCACACCGGGGTGATGAGCCGGCGCTCCCAGGCACTCTCACGCATCGAGCCCGAGCCCTTCGTGGAGGTGCACCCCGAGGACTGCCGCGAGCTCGGGCTGACGGACGGCGCCTGGGCGACGGTGTCGTCCCGGCGCGGGAGGATCTCGCTGAAGGTGCGCGAGAGCCGAGCCATGCAGCCCGGCTCGGTCTTCATCCCATTCCACTTTCGCGAAGCCGCGGCCAACTTCCTCACCACGGACCGGCTCGATCCCGATGGAAAGATCCCCGAGTTCAAGTACTGCGCGGTGAGGCTCGCGGCAGCGGGCTAGCGCCGCGGCCAAGGCGGCTGCGGCCCGCGGAATGAACCTGCCTACTTGCGCGAGCCCGCCAGCTTGCGGGTGGAGCCCTTCTTGGCGGCGCTGGCCTTGCGGGACGGTGCCTTCTTCGCGCCGTCGTTCTTGGCAGCGATCTTCTTGGCCGGGGCTTTCTTGGCCGCAGCCTTCTTGCCCGCCTTGGCGGCCGACTTCTTCTTCGCGCGCGCGCCACCCTTCTTCGCACTGGCCGCCGCCTTCTTCTTGCGGACCTTCGGCTTGGC
>JAFDEK010000104.1 GCA_019310385.1 Deltaproteobacteria bacterium | reverse complement strand
TGACGGCGCACAAGCCTCTGGTGCTCATGAAGGGCGGAGCGGGCGGGGCGGGCAAGCGCGCCGCGGCGAGTCACACCGGGGCCCTGGCGAGCGACGACCGCATCTTCGACGGCCTGTGCGGGCAGCTCGGCGTGCTGCGTGCGAGCAGCATCGAGCAGGCCTTCGAGTGGGCCGCGACCTGCGCGACCCAGCCCCTGCCCCGGGGCCGCAGGGTGGTGATCTTCACCAGTGTCGGGGGCTGGGGCGTGCTGGCCGCCGATGCCTGCGAGGCCGCGGGCCTCGAGGTCATCGCGCTCCCCGACGACCTGCGGGAGCAGATCGACGCCATGGTTCCGGCCCGCTGGAGCCGCAGCAACCCCATCGACCTGGCCGGTGGCGAGACCCGGGACACCATCCCCGAGCTGCTCGAGTGGCTCTGCGCCCATCCCGAGGTGGACGCCGTGATCCACCTCGGCCTCGGCATCCAGGCCGCCCAGGCGGCGCAATTCAAGAGCGGCGAGTTCTACCCCGGCCACGGCCTCGAGCGCATCGCCGCCTATCACGAGAAGCAGGACCGGCGCTACGCCGCTGCTGCGAAAGAAGCTTCACTGCGCCACGGAGTTCCGGTGCTCTCTGCGACGGAGCTCGCTGTCTCGAACCCCGAGAACCCCGGCCCCATGGCGCTGCGCGAGGCCGGTCGTCTCTGCTACCCCAGCGCCCACCGGGCAGTGGAGGCGCTGCGCGCGCTGGTCGCGTACGCCGAGTTCAGGGCGGAGAGTCGGGCGTAGCTCGAGCATTCGCCAAAGGCGGACTAGCTCGCGCGCTGCTCGCCTCCACGGCGTCGTCTTCGAACGGGACTGGCAGGGCGCAGGCTGCCACTAGCGTGCAGCCTGCGCGATGCGGGGCAGGCGGTGTCCCTCCCGCGCCATGTAGATGGTTCCTACTCCGTTCTCGATGTGAAGGAAAGCCTCGCCCGACCAGGGGTCGATGTCCCTGAACGCATGCAGGATCTCGTCCTCTGACGCGCTCGGATCCGCGCCCACATCGATGCGACAGAAGCTGGTGCGGCAGTCAGCGTGCTCGAGCCACAGGCCCTGCTCTGACACCTTGGCCAGCGACTCGATGACTGACTGAGTAGCCGACTCCGACCACGCCGGGTCGATCCGCTCGGCCGAGAGCTCGGTATCGAGCAGCTGGAACTGGTCGTCGACCTCCTGGTCCTCGCGAGCGATCTGCTCGGCTTGCTCGGTCTCGAAATCTTCGGGTGTCTTCGGCACCGACGGCCTCTCCGGCGCGGCGCCGGGCTGCGCCATCGGCTCAGCCGCCTCGAGGGCACCCATGCGATCGCTGAGCGTCGTGAGCAGCAGCTGCATCTCGTCGTTCTCTGCTACCTGGCGACGATTCTCGGCTCGCAGGTGCTGCAGCTCCGTCTGGAGCTCCACGAACTGCGGTGAGGTCTCTGCCGATGGCGGAGACGCCGGCGCTTGCACGACGGGAGTCGGCCGAGTGTCTTCCCCCAGGAGGTCGATGACGAGGCTCGCCGTGAGCGGGATTCCGACGGCGGTCAGGACGAGGGCAATCGCGATGAACTTCTTGGACATGACTGCTTCTCCAGTTGCTTGGATGGAGCGAGTTGTGGCTGGAGCCGGCGCGGGCGGGTTGCCCGCGCCGACTCCGATCGCCGTCGCTTGCTACTCGAAGTACGTGATCGACTCGATGGAAGACCGGCCATTTTGCGCGGCGGGAAGAGTGCAATACGCGAAGTAGTGCCCACCCGACAGGCTCCCGATATCATCCCAGAAGTTGAGGTTCTGGTAGCCGGCGCTCCAGCCCGAGCTGTACCGATAGGGTGTCTGGTACACACTCACTCCAGAGGAGGCACCGTAGCTACGCCGGACGTGCAGAACCCTGCACCTTACCGCTTGCGAAGCGTGCCCGTCTCGTACCATGATCGTCGTCGCTTTGATCTTGCTCGCGTCCTTGACCATCGGGCAGGCCACGTCGACCGTGCGGCTCGTGCTGAGGTTCTCGATCCCGCCCCACGACTCGCCGGTGTAGCCGCTGCCGCGAGCCTTCAGGCAGCTGAAGCCGGCGAGGGTCTTGGTGTCAGCCTGGGCCTCGCCGAGACCGATCGTCAGGAACATGGCAGCGGACAGCGCACTCGTGATGATTCGCTTCATGAATTTTCATCCCTTCGAGTTCGTTTGCGTTGCCATGATTGGCAGCATGCGAATCCCCTACAGCAACCCCCGTGCCAATTCGCTCGAAGTCCGGCAAACGACCGGTAACAGGCGGGTTTCTGGAATCGACGTCGACGTCGATGGGGGACGCCGGCGTCGCGTTACCGCGACACATGCGGCCCTGCCAGGCCGCCAGAGCGGCTCAAACGACCGGAATGCCTGGTCTTATCGGTAGCTGTCGCGGGCGTGAGTCAGCCGCGGATGCGCGACTCGCCGGGGCGGGGAGCACGCACCGCGGCGCTAGCGCAGGCCCAGATCCTTGAGCCTGCGGTGCAGCCCCTGTCGGCTGACGCCGAGCGCGCGCGCCGCCTCGGTGACGCTGCCCTCGTGCTGGTCGAGCACGGCGCGGATGTAGTCGCGCTCGAAGTCGCGCACGGCTTCCTTGAGCGTGCCCTTCGCGACCCGTGGCTTCGCTTGCTGGGCGGCCTCGCGCACGGCGTCGGAGAGACAGTCGGCGGTGATGCGCTCGCTCGAGCGGACAATGGCGAGCGCGCGTTGCAGCTCGTTGTCGAGCTGGCGGACGTTGCCGGGCCAGTCGTGGCGCATCAGCAGCTCCAGCGCCGCTGGCTCCACGCCGTCCACCTGCTTCTTCATGCTCGCGCTGTTGCGCTCGAGCAGATGCGTCACTAGTGCGGGAATGTCCTCGTGCCGATCGCGAAGCGGTGGCACGCCGATCGAGAATACGTTGATCCGGTACAGCAGGTCCTCGCGGAAGCGGCCCTCCCGGACCGCGGCCTCGAGCGAGCGGTTCGTCGCTGCGATTACGCGGATGTCGATCTTGCGCGAGACCGTCTCGCCCACCCTGCGGATCTCGCTCTGCTCGAGCGCCCGCAGGAGCTTCACCTGCATGGCGCCGATCGTCTCACTGATCTCGTCCAGGAACAGCGTTCCTCCGTCCGCCTCTTCGAAGAGGCCCGCCCGATCGGCGTCTGCGCCGGTAAACGCGCCCTTGCGCACGCCGAAGAGCTCGCTCTCGAGGATCGTCTCCTGCAGGGCTCCGCAGTTGATGGCGATGAAGGGCCCCTCGCTGCGAGCGCTGTGATCGTGGATCGCGCGCGCCACGCCCTCCTTGCCGACGCCCGTCTCCCCTTCGACCAGCACCGTGATCTCGCTGTCCGCCGCGCTCTCGAGCAGCGAGAACATCCGCGTCATCGCGGGCGAGTCGCCGATGATGCCCGGGAATCGCTCCGCGTGCGTCCGCTCGCGCCGCAGCAGACCGACCTGCTCGCGCAGCTTTGCCTCCGAGCGCTGGACACTCTGATAGGTCTGGCTGTTCTCGAGCGCGATCGCGATCGAATCGGATAGTGCGTCGAGCAGGGCGAGGTCGTCGGCGTCGAACTCTCCGGTGCCTCGGTTTCGCACCTGGATCACGCCCAGGGTTCCGCGCTCGGTGCGCAGCGGCGCGCAGAGCATGTTGCGCGTCTCGCTTCCCACCTCGCGATCCACACCGTCGTAGAAGCGCGGATCCGAGCTTGCGTCCGGCACGTGGACCGACTCGCCGGTGCGCAAAACCTCGCCCGCGATGCCGCGGTCGGCTGGGAAGCGTGCCTCCCGGATGCGTTCCTCGAACTCGGGAGAGACGTCGCTCGAGAGCGGGATGTAGAGCTCGGTCGCCGATTCGTCGAGAAGCAGCAGCGAGGAGCTCTCCGCGCCGAACGCCTCCTTCGTGTGCCGCAGCACGACCGGCAGCAGCTCGTCGAACTCGATGCGCGAGCTGAAGAGGCGCGTCAGCTCGACCAGCACCGACGACCAGCTTGTAGTGGCCGTCCCCGACATCGGTCGCATCCTCCCGACCCCAGTATGCAGGCTCCGGGGCTCCAAGGACATCGCCGGTCCCGCGTCGCCGACACCATAGCCCCGCGGCCGCACGCCGCGGGGGCATTTTCCACCACATCCACCGATTCGTCAGATCGGGCCGTCGTCGCACATCGATGAATCCGCAGCTGGACTCTTTCCGCCTGGCGGCACAGGTCGAAGAGGCCGCACCGCGCTCCGAAGAGAATCCGAGCCTGGAGCGATTGATCTCCTTCAGGATCCGCTCTCGAGCCCGGCGAGCAGGATCGCGATCCAACGCTCCTCGTCGATGAAGCCGGTTCCGAAAGCGGCCCACTCGGCGCCGAGGCCCCGGGAGGCGATCTCCTCCGCGCTCCTCCCCGCGGCGTGAGCCTGCCGGACGATGCCCTGGGTGGCTTCGATCATGTCGATGCTCTTGCGAATGGCCGCCTTGTCGCCCAGGGCGCCGTGGCCGGGAATCACCCGTACGTCCTCGGGCACCATGTCGTGGAGGGTCTTCAGGTTGCGGAGGTAACCGCGCACCGAGCCGCCGCGCTCGAGATCGATGAAGGGGAAGCGGCCGTTGAAGAGATGATCGCCCATGTGGATGACGTTGGCGTTCTTGAACCACACCACGCTGTCACCGTCGGTGTGACCGGACGGCATATGGACGATCTGGATCTCTTCGTCGTTGAAGTGCACGGTCAGTCGGTCCGCGAAGGTGACCAGCGGAAGCCCGGCACGGTTCATGCCCTGCTCGGCGAGCAGCCGGATCCGCACGTTGTCGTGCGCGAGGATCGTCCCTTCGGCCCCGAAGTGGGCGTTTCCGCCGGTGTGGTCCCCGTGGAAATGGGTGTTGAGCACGAGCCGCGGCTTGCCGCCGCCGAGGCCTTGCAGCGCCTTCTCGATGCGGGCCGCCAGGGGCGCGAACTGATCGTCGACGATCAGGGTCCCGTCCGCTCCCACGCTGACGCCGATGTTGCCGCCCGCCCCCTTCAGCATGTAGACGCTGCCCGCGACGGGCTGGACTTCGATCTCGACAGCGGCGAAGCGATCGGCCCTTCCGGAAGCCGCCACCGCGACGAACAGGGCCACGAGCGAAGCCATGACACGAAGCCGAAATCGTGAAGAGCGCACACCCATGCCGTGCATGGCAATCTCCTCCGAGGGTGGGCTCGCCGCGGAATTGGCGGCCCATGTCCTCGAACGCGAGATAGCGCAGGATCTGCTCCGGGTCCTTCGGATCGCGATGCCCTGCCGGTCACGGGCTCCCCGCAGGGTTTCGACATGAGACCCACACGCGAAGCTCACACCGAACCCAGTTCGGACTTCCCTTCCCCCGCTTCTTCCCCGACCCTCTTCTATCCGCCTCCCTCTTCATCCCCGGCCCTCGATTACCCAGGAGACAACATGGCTTACGACCTCTTGATTCGCGGCGGCACTCTCGTCGACGGCACTGGCTCCGCGCCTCGCAAAGGTGACGTCGCCATCAAGGACGGCCGCATCGCGGCCGTGGGAGAGGTCGCCGATGGCGCGGATCGGGTCCTCGATGCCGAAGGCCTCACCGTGACTCCGGGTTTCGTCGACATCCACACCCACTACGACGGCCAGGCGACCTGGGATCCCCAGCTCGCTCCCTCGTGCTACCACGGCGTGACGACCGTCGTCATGGGCAATTGCGGTGTCGGCTTCGCTCCGGTGCGACCCGGGCAGGAGAACTTCCTCATCGAGCTCATGGAGGGAGTCGAGGACATCCCCGGGACGGCGCTCCACGAGGGCATCGACTGGGCCTGGGAGTCCTTCCCCGAGTATCTCGACGCCCTCGAAGGGCGCCAGTTCACCATGGACGTCGGCACCCAGGTTCCCCACGGCTCGGTTCGCGCCTACGTGATGGGCAAGAGAGGCGCGGACAACGAGCCCGCAACGAGCGAGGACATCGAGGAGATGGCCAAGCTCGTGAAGGAGGGCGTCGCGGCCGGCGCACTCGGCTTCTCGACCTCGCGCACCATCGCCCACACGGCGATCAGCGGCGAGCCGGTGCCGGGCACCTTCGCGGCCGAGGACGAGCTCTTCGGCATCGGCCGGGTGTTGGGCGAGCTCGGCCGCGGGATCTTCGAGGTCGCGGGCGCGGGCGCCGCCGGCGAAGATGTCGTGGCCCCGAAGGCCGAGCTCGACTGGATGCGCCGTCTCTCCAAGGAGATCGAGCGCCCGGTGACCTTCGCCATGTTGCAAGTCGATGCGGCGCCGACGCTCTACCGCGAGCTGCTGGAGCTCTCCGCCCAGGCGATCGACGAGGGTGCGGAGGTCTTCCCCCAGGTCGCGGGACGGCCTTTTGGGATGCTGATCGGCCACCAGACGGTGATCCACCCCTTCGCCGCCTGCCAGGCCTTCGCGTCCCTCCTCGAGCTTCCCTTCGAGCAGCGCATCGAGCGGATGCGCGATCCCGGCACGAAGAAGAAGATCCTCGCGGATGCCTCCGCGGAGTCCTCCATGCTGCTCGCGCAGCTGGGGCGCTTCTTTCCCATGGGCGATCCGCCCGACTACGAGCCGAGCTACGAGGATTCCATCGAGGCCCTCGCAAAGGAGGCCGGGCGCGACCCCATCGAGCTTCTCTACGACCGCATGCTCGATCGCGACGGCCGCGAGCTCTTCCTGGTGCCGGTGCTCAACTATTCCGATCTCATCGCCGACCCCATCCGCGAGATGCTCCTGCATCCGCGGGCCGCTCTCGGGCTCGGTGACGGCGGAGCCCACTGCGGAATCATCTGCGACGCCTCGATCCAGACCTTCATGCTGACCCACTGGGTGCGGGATCGGAAGCGCGGCGAACGCGTTCCCGTCGAGTTCGTGGTGAAGCGCATGTCTCGGGATACGGCCGAGCTCTACGGACTCGCGGACCGCGGCACCCTCGAGGTCGGCATGAAGGCGGACGTCAACGTCATCGATCTCGACAATCTCAAGCTCGAGCCGCCGAAGATGGCGGGCTACCGGGCCACCATCGTGTCGGGCGAGATCACCATGGAGAACGACGAGCCGACGGGAGCGCTACCGGGGCGATTGATCCGGGGCCACTGATCTCGACGTAGCCGGCAGCTTGCGGCTGCCGGGGCTTCGGCGGGGGGTCTCCATCGCACAGCTCCTGGCCTCTGACCGGACATCAGTCACTACCTTGCATCCTCTGAACCTTCCGCTTCCGCGGGTCGCTCCGCGGGTGGCAGCATCCAGGGCAGGACTAGAGTCAACGCCAGGCCCATGAGCCCGGCCAACTGAGCCGGCGCCCGTGGCCCCACGGCGTCGGTGAGCCAGCCGGCGCCCACGTTGGAGAGGATCGAGCCCAGGCTGACCCCCACCATGGCGAGCAGGCCCTGGGCAGTGGATCGCAGCCGAGCGGGCACCACGGCGTCCACGTAGACCGGTGCGCCCAGGATGATGCCCCACACCGTGACCCCGTGAAGGGCCTGGGCGAGGTAGACCCAACGCAGGTCCTCGGCGAAGCCGCTCACACCCCAGCGGAGCGCCCCCGCCGCCATGCCGATGGCGATCACACCGCGCGGTCCCATGCGCGCGACCCCCGCGCCGAAGTAGAAGACCAGCGGTACCTCGAGCACGAGCATGATCAGCCACATCTGGCTGACTGCTTCGAGGCCGCCGCCCTGGGCCCGCACCAGGATCGGGAAGAGCACCATGGGGCCCTGCATGCTCAGGTAGGCGAAAAAGGCGTAGATCAGCAGGCGCACGAAGAGCCGGTTGGAGAGCAGGGTGCGCCACTCTCCCTGGCTGGCGCGCAGGGAGACCGCGCCCCGGCGTGGGAGCGCGAGGCTGGCCAGCGAGGCGAGGAGGAGCAGGACGCCAGCCACATAGAACATGACGTGAAGGCCGGGCTCGCCGCTGCTGGCTTCGGACTTCGACGCGACGAAGCCGGCGTCGCGCAGCGCGCGCAGGAGAAAGGGAAAAGCGCCGACGCTCACGCCGAAGCCCAGGGTGCCGACGACGCGAACCCGTCCGAAGGCCTGGCTGCTGGGCTCCGGGAGCAAGGCGAGGCTCACCGACATGCAGGCGGGAATCGTTGCGGTGGAGAAGAGCGCGAGGAGCGCGGTGTAGAGGAGAAAGTCCTCGAAGCTCTGCGCTCGGCTGAGAAGGGCGTAGCCCGCGGCGGTCCCCAACGCGAGTACGGCCAGCACGCGGCCGCGCAGCCCGGTCCGGTCGGCGACCTGCCCCCACATGGGCTGCACCAGCACGCCCATGAGGGGCAGCGTCGCCGCGACGAGTCCGACCTCCGTGCCGGTGAGGCCCGCGTTCTCCCTCAGGTAGAGAGCATAGAAGGGGAAGATGAGTCCGAGCCCAGCGAGAACGAGTCCCCAGATGATCGAGAGAGTCGGGATGATGGGTGCGGGCGCCATGGCGGGAGTCTACGCGGCTTTTGCCACGGCCACTCCAGTCACCCAGGGCGGCCGGGTTGGCATGGCGCCCTTCAGATGTCGATCTTCTCGATCAGGTTGCCCAGCAGAACCAGGTGACGGGTGTCGAGATAGAGCTCGACCGCTCGCTCCCGGGCCGCCACTCCTAGCTGCTCGGCGTAGTCCGGGTCGTCCAGGAGCCGGCGCAGGGCTGCGGCGAACTCCTCCGCGTCCGTCGGGTCCTGCAGCAGGATGCCGCTCTTGCCGTCTTCGATCTGGTCCTGGATGCCCCCCACACCGCTCGCCACCACGGGGCGTCCCTTCCACATGCCCTCGGTGACGGTGAGTCCGAAGCCCTCCTTCAGGCTCTTCTGGACGATCACCTTGGAGTGGCGCTGCAGTGCATTGACGATGATGGCGTTCTCCTCGACATCGGCGGTCGGGAGCGTCGCGAGGTGCACCCTGCCGCGAACCGAGTGGGGTAGCTCCCGCCAGGCGCTCACGACCTGTTCGAAGACTTCGGCGCCCTCGGGATCGTCCGCCACTCCGCTGACGTTGGGTCCCGCCAGCACCAGCTCGGCCCGCGCGGTCTCGCGACCATCGACGAGCCGTGCGAAGCCCCGCATCACGCCGATGGGGTCTTTCAGGGGATCCCAGCGCGAAACCTGCGTCACGAGGGGCGTATCCCAGGACGGAGGGCGGCCCAGGCGGAAGACGTCCGCCTGTCGTTCGATGCGGCCGGGGGTGCCGTCCGTGCGTTGGAAGACATAAGAGGCGTCGGAGGGAAGCGGCCCTTCGACGAGTCCCGTGTGCACGAGGACAGTGCGGATCGCGCTCTCGTCGAGCTCCCAGTTCTTGGGCGAGAAGGCATCGATGCTCGGGGCGATGATCGCCACCCGATCGGCCTCGACGAAGTCCGGCACATAGCTCTTGCGGGTGAAGATCAGTGCCGGGACATCGCCCAGGTAGGGGCGGAGAAACTGCCAGCCGCGCTCGGTCTCCGCGTTGCTCTCGTCGCTGCCGATGTGGCAGCGCCAGAGCACGAGGGCGCCCGAGCGCAGCAGGTGAGGCGCGAGCCCTGCGGTCTGCGGATCGTGGAGCAGCACGATGTCCCGGGGTCGCACCCGGGTGGCGAGCTCCACGGCGTTCTGGCGCAGCGTTTCTTCGTAGACGCCGCGCTCCCGCTCTCCGAGGGGCGAGCCGTCGCCCTCGGCTCCGTGCAGGGCGTGGTGCAGGCGCTTCGTGATGCGGAAGAACTCGGGCCCCCCCGAGATCACCACCCAGCGAACGTCGATGCCCCCGCCGCGGCCGTAGGCGACGTGCTGCCGCAACATCTCGGCGACGCCGCCCCCTACCGCGGTGGTATTGACGTGCCAGTTGACGCGACCCTCCATTCTCGTGCGAATGGAGGGCGCCATCTCCAGCAGCTCGCGCAGCAGCTCGGGGGTCGCGATTCCGCCGAAGCGATCGACGGTTCGCGTTCTTACGTCGACCTGGGTGATGTAGCCCATGGCGAGAGCCTCCGGGGTTTCGGTGCCGGTATCCGTTCCGAGTGTATTTCGCCCGGGATGGTTGGGGCAAGCCTCAGCCGGCAGGTGGCGGCGAGGGCTCGATGGCCAGGAGTTCGGGCTCGCGCCAGGCCTCGGTCTGGATCGTCGTGTGCTCGATGTTGTAGACCTGGTGGAGAAGCTGGTGGATGGACCGGCGCACCTCTTCCGCGTTGGCGCCCTTCTCGAGGTCGACGTGGGCGCTCATGGCGGGGAATCCCGAGGTGACGGTCCAGATGTGGAGGTCGTGGATGGCGCGAACGCCAGGAATCTCGCAGACCCGGCGGGCGATGTCATCCAGGCTCACGCCCTTGGGCGTGCCCTCGAGCAGGATGTGGCTGGCCTCTGCGATGAGGCGAACTGCGTTCACGACCAGCAGACCCGCGATCGCGAGGCCCGCGATCGCGTCGAAGACGAAGAGGCCGAAGAAGAGGATCGCGCAGGCCGCCCCGATGGCGGCGACGGAGCCGAGGGCGTCGCCCAGCACGTGGAGCAGGGCGGCGCGTACGTTGAGGTTGTGGCCGCCCGTGCGCATGAGGAACCAGGCCGAGATGCCGTTGGCGAGGAGGCCTACCACGGCGATGACGAGCATGGGGCCGGCGTCGACCTCGTGCTGCCCTTCGCGCAGGCGCGACACCGACTCGATGGCGATGGTGACGCTCACGGCGCCCAGCAGCAGGCCGTTGGCGAGGGCGGCGAGGATCTCGGCGCGGCCGTATCCGAAGCTCTTGGACCTGCTCCTCGGCCGCGCCGCCACCCACGCGGCCAGCAGCGCGATCCCGAGTGCGCCTGCGTCGGTCAGCATGTGGCCGGCGTCGGCGAGCAACGCGAGCGAGCCCGTCAGCAGGCCTCCGACGGCCTCGATCACCAGCACCGCGCTGGTTACGCAGAACGCGATGCGCAGCCCGGAAACGCTGTCGGCGCCGTGGCCGGGCCTGAGGTCAGAGCGATCGCTGGTGTGATCGTGAGAGTGCTGCAAGTTCGCCGGGTATCCCGCTGTGCTCGGCTGAAGCATACCGCGCGTTCGCCACGGGCGGGGAGCCGTGGTCCGCGCTCATCGTCGGAGCCGGCGTCGTGTGAATCGGCTAAGGTTCGGGCCGTGAGTCCCCGCCGCTACCAACTCCGAGACTCCGAACTCAACGAAGCAGTCGAGTCTCTCGTCGAGCGCACTCAGCAGATCTATGGTGAGCGCGCCGGCGCGGACTTCGTGCGTCAGATGCTCGTGACGGGTGTTCGCCTGCTACGCGACGGGGCCGGCGAGGGGGATCTGAAGCTGATCAACAGCGCCCTCAAGGAGCTGCGCCACTCGCTCCGGGTCTTCGCCCCCTACGAGCACCACCGCAAGGTCGCGGTCTTCGGGAGCGCGCGCACTGCGCCGGAGAGCGGCGACTGGAAGCAGGCCCGGGCCTTCGCCGAGCGGATCGTGGAGGCCGGCTGGATGGTCATCACGGGAGCCGGCGGGGGGATCATGGCCGCGGCCCAGGGCGGCGCCGGTCGAGAGGCCTCCTTCGGGGTGAATATCCGCCTGCCCTTCGAGCAGGAGGCCAACCCGGTCATTGCCAACGACCCCAAGCTCATCAACTTCCGCTACTTCTTCACCCGCAAGGTGGTCTTCGTGAAGGAGTCCCACGCCATCGCGCTCTTTCCCGGTGGCTACGGTACCCACGACGAGGGTCTCGAGACCCTCACGCTGATCCAGACCGGCAAGGGCGAGATCCTCCCGGTCGTCTTCGTCGACGAGCCGGGGGGAAGCTACTGGCGGGACTGGGAGCAGTACGTGCATTCCCATCTAAGCGAGCGGGGCTTCATCAGTGAAGAGGACCTCGACCTCTTTACCGTCACCGACGACGTCGACGTGGCGGTGAAGGAGATCCTCAACTTCTACAGCAACTATCACTCCAGCCGCTTCGTCGGCGACGAGCTGGTGATGCGGGTCCGCGTCGCCCCCGACTCAGAGCAGCTCGATGCGCTGAACTCGGAGTTCCCCGACATCCTCACCAGTGGAGCCATCGGAGTCGGCGCGGCCCTCGCCGGAGAGGGAGACGAGGTCGTCGCGTTGCCCCGGGTGTGCCTGCGCTTCAATCGCCGCAACCGTGGCCGCCTGCGCGTGCTGATCGACCGCATCAACGACCTCGTGAAGGACGAGGCCTCCCCTCCCATCGAGGCGAGCCCCCACGAGATCTTCCCCCTGCAGATTCCCGACGACGCTCGCAACGCCGAGGACAGCGAGGGCTGAGGCTCGATCGCCCTCAGGGCAGCCCCGCGTGGGGGTGCTCGACCCGTGTCATCTCGAGGCGCCCGAGGCCTTTGCCCGTGAGCTCTCCGGCGGCGGCCGTGGGGGCGGTGAGGATGAAGAGGGTGCGGCCGTCGTCTCCGCCCAGGGCGCACGCATAACTGGTCTGGTCGGTCTCGATGCGGTTGGTGATCTCGCCGCCCTCGACTGCCCGCAGGCAGCCCTTGCCCCCGGCATCGGCGAACCAGATGCCGCCCCCGGCGTCGAGGCTACAGCCGTCGGGGAAGTGGCCGGGAAGCTCGGCCCAGACCCGGCGACCCGAGAGCTGCCCATCGTCGCCGATGTCGAAGGCCGTATAGCGCGCGCCGATGGTCTCGCCGACGATGAGGGTCGTGCCGTCGGGGGTGATCACGGATCCGTTGGGAAACTCGAGGCCCTCCGCCGCGACCTCGGTGCGGCCATCGGGGTGCACCAGGGCGAGCTTCGCGGCGACGGGCTCGGCGCCGCTCAGGATGTCGGAGCCGAAGTTGCCCACGTAGGCGTGGCCCGTGGCGCTCACCACCATGTCGTTGCAGTGGGCGGTCGCGATGCCGGCGAGGTCCGCGTGCAGGGCGAGCTCGCCGGCATCGAGGCGCAGGACCTTGCGATCGCTCATGGAGACGATCAGCAGCCGGCCGTCGGGCAGCCAGCCCAGGCCGGAAGGCTGGCCGGGCACGCTGGCGACGACCTCCACCTCGCCTGCGGGCGTCACGGCCCGCACCTTGTGCTGGTAGAAATCCGAGAACCAGAGCCGGCCGTCATGCCAGCGGGGCCCCTCGCCGAAATCGATTCCCTCGAACACGAGCTCATTCGCCATGGTTTGGCTCCTTCTCCGGCTCTGCGACGATCTCCTCGCCCGGCTCTACGACGATCTCCTCGCCCGGCTCTACGACGTAGAAGAGGCAGTCGCTCTTCGCTGCCCCGGCGCAGGTCGTCATCATGATGGGGATGATGGTGCGGCGGGTCTCGAGGCGCCGGCCGCGCAGGGTGAAGTAGTCTCGCGAACGGTCCTTCCCGTCGATGTCGAGGAGCTCGAGGGGCCAGAGCGTCTCGTCGCGTACCCAGCCGATGGGCACGCCCGGCAGAAGCGACTCGAAATTATGTCGGTCCACGTCTCCCACTACGGTGAAGTCCGTCTCGTTGCCGGGCTGATCCGCGAAGTCGATCTCGACGTCGGGGCGCACGCAGACGCGCAGGGGATTCGTCAGGACGCTCATGTGCGGGGTGGTCACGTGGTGCGGGTCGATCTCCTCGCCCGCGAGATAGCGGTCGAGGCCGCGGCGCGCTGCCGCGTCGGCGGCCAGGTCGCCGGCCCGGCCGCACTCGACAGTGACGCTGGGGAAGTCGTCCTGGGTGGCCTCGACGAGGGCGCCCAGACGCAGGGGGCTGTGGACGAAGCGCTCGGAGAAGAGGCCCACCAGGTTGAGCTCGGCAGCCCCCGCCACGGGTCCGACGCCATAGGGGGGATTGTGGCCGGTGTTGTTGTGGAGGTCGATGAGGCACTCGGGATTCGCCTCCCGCACCAGGCGCAGGATCTCGCCGGCGAGCTCTCCTTCCGGGCCCTCGAAGGGTGGAAGGAAGCAGCGATTGAGGTCGCGCGCCGTGGGGAGAAAGCGGTGGGCGAAGCCGGGGGGTTCAAGGGCGGTCTCCACGGCGGCGATCAAGATCAGGCAGTCGAAGGCCGGCGGGGCGTCTTCGCGCAGCCATCCGTGCAGCGCCATCAGGCCCGAAGGCTCGTTGCCGTGGAGGAGCGTGCACACGGCGCGACAGCGGTTGCGCTCGCGCCCGGGCACGAGAATGGCGCTCGGCCCCTCGAGTGCTTCGAGGAAGGCCCGGGGGCTCTCGGGGATCGCGCCGCGATCGAGGTCTTCAATGAGGCGAATGCGTTCCGACACGGTCTTCGTTCAGGACTCCACGGGCCAGCGGTGAACCGGCAGCGTGCCGCTCGAATGTTCGAGGTAGCGCTCGAGCATTCCGTGTAGCGCGGCTCGTCGCGTCAGGCCCCTTGCCTCGAGGGCCTCGAGGGTGAGCCGCTGCCAGGCAGAGCCCGTCATGCCGCAGCGGGTGCGCTCCTCGATCACGGAGAGCAGGGTGCGGGCCTGGTCGGCGTCCACCCCCGCGCCCTCGAGACCGGCTTGGGCGAGGGGGATCATGCGCAGTACCAGCTCGCGGGCGTCGCTGGACACCGCCTCCTCTCCCGGCGCTCGGGGCCACAGGAGCTCTGCTCCAAGGCCCTGCTGTGCGGCGCGGTAGAAGTTCGAGTGGGCGCTGTCGAAGGCGAAGCCTCGAATCCAGTCCCGCATGTCGGGCGCCAGGCCCAGGCCGAGGCCCACGAGGAAGGCCGTGTTGGCCAACATGTCGGGAATCGAGGGGCCAGCCGGCAGGGCCCGCATCTCGATGCGCAGGTGACCTCCGTCGGCTGGATCGTAGATGGCGCGATTCCAGCGCCAGACCGTCCCCTGGTGCAGGCGAATCTCGTCCAGGCGCGGCACGCCGCCCGAGCGCACGCAGGCGCTCGGATCCTCGTCGCCCATGACGGGGAGGAGGGGCTCGTGGAGGCGCACGTTCTCCTCGAAGAGCTCGAGGGCGCCCCGCTCGACCCAGCGCGTTCCGAAAGAGACCCGCGCCGCCCGGCGCTCGCGGCGCTCCTGGTCGTTGCGATAGTCGACGGCCTGCTTGAAGAGCGCCACCCGGGTCTCCTCCCAGAGCCGGTGCTCGAGCAGGATGGGGGAGTTGCAGGAGATGGCGAGGGCCGGGGCCGTGGCCATCTGCATGGCGTTGTAGAGCGGTGCGAAGTCACCGGGTGCCACGCGCAGGTGCAGCTGCAGTGAGGTCGCGGCCCCTTCGAAGGTGACGTCGTTGCAGGGCATGCTCAGAGACTCGTCGCCGCCGATGTCGAGGCGGAAGGGCTCCTGGCGCAGCCGTGCCAGCGCGCTCGAGAGGGCTCGGAAGCGCGCGGTGTCGGTCATCACCTCGGGCTGGAGATCCTTCGGCAGCAAGGTGGGGAGGATGCCGACCATTGCCACCCGGCCGCCGTGGAGAGAGGCAGCCCGGCGCAGCTCGTCGACGGCATCTTCGAGCTCGCGGCCCAGGGCGTCGAAGGGGCGTCCCGCCAGGGGGCCGTGGCGCAGGTTGCACTCGAGGTTGAAGCGGTTGAGCTCGACGGTCATGCGCGGGTCGACGGTCTCGGCCAGCACCTCCCGGTTGGAGAGCAGGGGCCGTCCGGTGTCGTCGACGAGGTAGAACTCGAGCTCGGCGCCCAGGGAGGGCGGGCCCTCGCCGAAGCCCGGCCTCTCGAGGAGCGCCTTCAGGGCGAGCAGGCACTCATCCAGGCGACACGCGAAGTCCTGGTACTCCTGGTCCTCGAACTGTTCGCGCTGGATGGCGAGCCCCACCGCGCTTCTCCTCGTGGCATTCTTGCAGCGCACTCTTGCCGCACGCGCGCGACCCGCGCCGGCGCCGCGCCTCAGCGCCTGGATTCTCAGGGTGCGTCGTGTTCCTGGGCAACCTCGCCGAAGAGCCACTCCTCGGCAGCTTCATGGGCCGTGAGTGTGCGCAGGAAGGCCTGGTAGCTGCGTTTGAAGCTCTCGAGCTGGCCGCGGCGGAGGCTCTCGGCGGTTTCGGCAAGACTGGTGCGGAAGGTCTGATGTTCGCGGACGAGCTCGGTCAGCTGAGCGTCCCAGTTCGGGTGCAGGCCGTGTAGGGCGGGGAAGTGGGTGACTTCCTCCATGCGGATGTGAGCCTCGAGGGCCTCGCGAAAGTGGGTGAAGAGCTCGAGTACCCGGGCCGGATCCCCCTGCTCCAGGGCCTGCGCGACCTTCTCCTGGAAGACGTCCAGCTGGCGATGTTGCGAGACGATGCGTCGAGCTTCCTGCAGCATCCGCAGTCGCAGGCCCGGCTGATCTCCGCTCATCGCGTCATTCCTCGTCCCTCGTGCGATCCGCTATCGATACTACTCTACCGTTGCTGTCGTTGCCGCGGCTGTTGTTGCCCCGGCTGTTGTTGCCCCGGCTGTCGTTGCTGCGGCTGTCGTTGCCGCGAGCCAAGCGTCTCTTCGAGCGGGAGCCTGCCCCAATGTCCGAACGCCTGCGATTTCGCCTCGAGCCGCTGCGGCCCTACTCGCTGACGCTCACGGCGGAGCGTTATGGGCGCTTCGCCGACGCGGTCGATCGCGTCGAAGAGGGTCGCTATCGCCGCCTGCTCGATCTCGCTGGGGAGCTCGTTCTGCTCTCCGTCGGTCAGGAGGGGAGCCCGGCCCGGGCGACGCTGCAGGTGGAGCTGGTGGGCAAGGGAGCGAGGCGCGCGGCGGTGCGCCGCGCGGCGGAGAGCTTCGTGCGTGGGGTCCTCGGTGCGGGCTGCGACGTGCGTCCCTTCTATCGTGATATGCGCGACGATTCGGTGATCGGGCCGGCGATCCGCAGCGCGCGCGGGCTGCGGGTGGCCGGCGCCGCCTCGCTCTTCGAGTGTCTCGTCACCGCGATCCTCGCTCAGCAGCTGAGCCTCACCTTCGCCTATGCGATCCGCAGCGAGCTCGCCCGCGCCTACGGACGGCCCCGTCGCATCGACGGCGAGCGCTGGGTCGCCTTCCCGACGCCGAAACGCATGGCGTCCGTGGATGTCGAGACCCTGCGGAGCTTCAAGCTGAGCAACGCGAAGGCCAACGCGGTGTCGAGCGTGGCCCGGGCCTGTGCGGCGGGGGAGCTCGTCGAGGAGGAGCTCGTTCGTCTGGACGACGAAGCGGTGATCGAGCGTCTGTCCGCCTACAAGGGGATCGGGCGCTGGACGGCCGAGATGGTGCTCCTGCGCGGACTGATGCGCCCGGATGTCTTTCCGGCCGGGGATCTGGGCGTGATCCGGTACATCGCTCAGGGCCTGCTCGGCCGCAAGGAGCGAGCTCGGGAGGACGAGATGCGGCGTTTCTCGGAGCGTTGGCGGCCCCATCGCAGCCTGGCCCTGGTCTACGCCTACGCGGAGCTGCGCAGGCGTGAATCCCAGCAGGAGTGACACCCTCGGGACGAGTGACGCCGCGGTGGGTCAGCAGGAGCGACGTTGCAGAACGCGGGGGGGACTGGCGGTGGGCGCGGACGCCGGAGCCGCTTCAGTGCTGCCAGCGCTCGAGCAGCGTGCTGCCGATGGATCCCTGGGTGCCGATGGAGCAGAGCAGGCCGATCTCGCCTTCCCACAGGTCGCGCTTGTGAAGGTGGAAGCTCGTGAGGGAGCCGGCCGAGCCGCGCGGGGTCGCTTCGTCCACGAGCACGGGCGCTTCGCTGTGGTCTGCGTCGCGACCCAGCACACCGCGCGCAATGTCGAGGCTCGCTTCGGGGCCCTTCTGGTGGATCCACATTCGCCGCAGATCCTCGGGAGCGAGGTCGAGCTCCCACAGGTGTGCCCGAATGTGTCGCGCGATGGCGGTGTCGGAGTCCGCTTGGAGCGAGGGCCCCCCGCGCTGCAAGCGCGTGCCCAGAACCGTGTAGGCGAATTCGCTCGCCGGGGCGGCGCCCGATTCGAGGACGATGGCGGAGCAGGCGTCGCCGGTGGGTGCGTGGGCGGCATCGAGGACGGCATCGAGGGCGCTGACGGGACGGAACGGTGGGAACTCGGGCCTCACCACGACGACTACACTCGCTCGCCGTCGCTCGAGTAGCTCCGACGCGACGCGGATGCCGAAGGTCGCGGTCGAGCTCGCGATGTCGAGATCCCAGCTCCAGCCCGCGGCGCCGAGGGAGCTGCGCAGGGCCTCGGCGCTCAGGCCGAAATCCGTACTGGGGCAGGCGAGGAGCAGGGCGTCGACCTCTTCGGGCGTGCGTTTCGCCTGCTCGAGGGCCGCTTCCACTGCCGCGCGGGCGCCGGCCGCGGCGCAATCCGGGCGCCAGACGGAGTGGTGCTTGTCGGAGTGGTGGCTGTCGGAGTGGTGCTTGTCGGAGACCTCGCCGAAGGAGCTGTGGATTCCCGAGCCGCTGATCACGATCTCCTGCACATTTCCTCCTCGCGTCTGCCGGATGTCGGACCGGACGCTTCGGGCTTGCTCCCGAGTCTTGTGTGGCTCTCTCTCACGCCTCTCAGCGGCGTGGGGCAACGGCGTGGGGCGCCGGAGACATGGGCCGGCCCGAACCGCGGGCGACAACTACGGAAGCACCCGCGGTCCGGACTTGCCATCGGAGAAGAGCAGACACTCTGATGCCACGGCCTCGCCCGTGGTTTCATGAATTCCCTGGAGGGGAGATGCCCCGCAGGCTCGCGCCTCACGCGGCTCGTGTCCCGTCGCGGGTCGCCTCAGCGGTCTCGGGAGAGCATCATGGCGCTGGTGGGAACCGCGGTGCCGGCGGTGACGAGGGCGTTCTCGACATCGGGTACCTGGTTGACCGCGCTTCCGCGCACCTGGCGAACTCCCTCCGCGATGCCGTTCATCCCGTGGATGTAGGCTTCGCCGAGCTGGCCGCCGTTGGGGTTGATGGGCAGCTTGCCGCCCATCTCGATGCAGCCGTCGCGGATGAAGTCCTTGGCCTCGCCGCGCCCGCAGAAGCCGAACTCCTCGAGCTGGGGCAGAGCCAGGGGGGTGAAGTGGTCGTAGAGGATGGCGGTCTGGACATCGGCGGGGCGCAGGCCCGTGTCCTCCCAGATCTGCCGGGCGCAGAGACCCATCTCGGGGATGCCGGTGATGCTGTCGCGGTAGTAGCTCTTCATCATGCCCTGGTCTTCGGCGATGCCCTGTACCGCCGAGGCGATGACGGCCGGCGGGTGGGCGAGGTCCCGGGCGCGCTCCAGGGTCGTGACCACGAAGGCCTGGCCGCCGTCGCTTTCCTGACAGCAGTCCAGCAGGTGGAGGGGCTTCACGATCCAGCGGCTGCGCTGGTGCTCCTCCAGCGTGATGGGCTTGCCGTAGAAGAAGGCCTTGGGATTGGTGGCGGCGTGCTTGCGGTCGGCGACGGAGATGCGGCCGAAATCCTCGCTGGTGGCACCGTACTCGTGCATGTAGCGGGTGGCGAACATCGCGACCCAGGAGGCCGGCGTGAGCAGGCCGAAGGGCGAGCTCCAGCCGAAGTCGACATCGATGGGGGTGGGTGTGGGCGCGCGGCCCTGTACGCCGACACCGAAGCGCGTCTCCGAGCGCTCGTTGAAGGCCCGGTAGACGAGGACGTGCTTGCAGGCGCGGCCGTCTACCGCCATGGCGGCCTGGTGGATGGTGCCGCAGGCGGCGCCGCCGCTGTGGTGGATGCGGCTGAAGTGGGTGAGCTCCGGGATGCCCAGGCTGCGGGCGACGTCGATCTCCGGGTTCTCTTCGACGGTGTAGGTCACGATGCCGTCGATGTCTTGGGGTCGCAGGCCGGCGTCTTCAATGGCGGCCTCGCTGCACTCGACGGCGAGGCGCAGGGTGCTGCGCCCCGAGCGCTTGGAGAACTCGGTGGCTCCGATGCCCGCGATGGCGGTCTTTCCGGCGAAGGACGAGGCCATGGGGGGCCGAGCATAGTCGGCCTAGAAGATATTCTCCAAGCATCTATTCTCTTTCTCTGGGCCGCGGCGCTACTGGAGGCCGCTGGGCGGGTGCGATGGATGCCATGGAGCCATGGAGAGGGGAGCAGCGAGTTGGACCATGCTCACGACGATTGCATCTTTTGCCGGATCATTGCGGGTCGGGCGCCCTGCCATCGAGTCCACGAGGATGAGCTCACCATCACTTTTCTCGACATATTCCCTGTGACGCCTGGCCACGCTCTCGTGGTCACGAAGGAGCACTTCGAGAATATTTTCGAAGCCAGCGAGGAGTCGCTCCAGGCTGTGGCGGCCAGTGCCCGGCGGGTGAGCGGCGCCATCCGGCGCTGTCTCGCGCCCGAGGGCCTGGCGGTCTTCCAGCTGAACGGCGCGGCCGCGGGCCAGAGCGTCTTCCACTACCACATGCATCTGCTGCCGCGAAGTGCGGGCGGGTCCATGAAGCTCCACACTCGGGTTCCGGGCGACGAGCAGGAGCTGCGGCAGATCGCGGAGCGCCTCGTCGCCGCCCTTGCCGAGGTCGAGAGTCGGGATTGAGCCGGGAGAAGTCGTGATTCGTTTGGCCCTCATCGCTGCAGTCGTGGTGAGCCTGCTCGTTCTCGCGGCGGCCTTCGCCGTGGGGGGCGCCTACTACGTAGTGGCGCGGCGGACCTCGCCTCGTCTCTTCGACGACGTGGCGTCGCTTCCCCATCGCCCGGTGGGGGTGGTCCTGGGCACGACCCCGGTGCAGCGGGGCGGAGCGCCCAATGCCTACTTCCGCTATCGCATCGAGGCCGCCGCGGAGATCTATCACGCCGGAAAGGTCGACTACCTGCTGCTGAGCGGCGACAACCGCGCGCGCAACTACAACGAGCCGCGCTACATGAAGGACGCGTTGCTCGAGCGCGGCATTCCCGGGGAGCGCATCTACCTGGACGCGGCCGGGCTTCGCACGCTGGACTCAGTGGTGCGGGCGAGCCGGATCTTCGGCCAGGACCACTTCACCGTGATCTCCCAGGAGTTCCACAACCGGCGGGCAGTCTTCATCGCCGAGCACTTCGACATCGACGCCATCGGCTACAACGCCCGAGACGTGCGGCCGAGCAGCGGCCTGAGGACCAAGGCTCGCGAGGCCCTTGCCCGTGTGAGAATGATCCTCGACCTCTACCTGCTGGATACGCAGCCCGAGGTGATGGGGGATTCGGTGCGAATCGGGAAATCCTGAAAGGAAGGTCCCCGTTCCCGGGGGAGCGTAACGCAAGGTCGAGGACCGTCCCCGATCTTGCGTTAGGTGAAGATGGTGGGGTGGGCTTGGATGCCGATGGGGCAGTGGTCGGAGCCTGTGATCTGGGGGTGGATGAAGCCCTTGTGGACGTATTTCATGGCGGCGGGGGAGGCGAGGATGTAGTCGATGCGCCAGCCGACGTTGCGGGCTCGGGCGCCGCCGCGTTGGCTCCACCAGGAGTAGTGGCCGGCGCCCGTCTCGCTGGCCCGGAAGGTGTCGATCCAGCCCGCTTCGATCCAGCGGTCCAGCTCGGCGCGCTCCTCCGGGAGGAAGCCGCTGGTCTTCTGGTTCTCCCGGGGGCGGGCCAGGTCGATTTCCTTGTGAGCCGTATTGAAGTCGCCCATGACGATGACGCGATAGCCGCCTCTGCGCAGTCGCTGGACGCGATCGAAGAGGGCGGCGTAGAAGTCCAGCTTGTAGGGGACGCGGCTGTTGTCGCGCTCCTTTCCGTTGCCGTTGGGGAAGTAGCCGTTGACTACGACCAGGCGCCCGAATCGCGCGATCTGCAGGCGCCCTTCGACGTCGAAGCGGGGCTCACCCAGGCGGGTCTCCACGGCGTCGGGCTTGCGGCGCGCGAAGAGGCCGACGCCGCTGTAGCCCGGCCGCTCCGCGGCGCAGAAGTGGGTGTGCCAGCGGGATCCGTCCATCACCTCGGAGGGGATCTGCTCGGGCTGGGCGCGCACCTCCTGGAGGCCGACGATCTCCGCCTTGCAGCCCTGCAGCCACTCGGCGAAACCCTTCTTCGTGGCGGCGCGGATACCGTTCACGTTCCAGGAAAGGATGCGGATGGGCCTGCTTGCCACGCTGTGTCGTCCCCCCGGCGCTCTTCGACCCGCCCCGCTCAACTTTCCCGGGTCAGGTAGGTGTAGTCGTGGAGCCCCTGCTCGAAGCGCCGGCGTAGACGGGCGGAGTCGGTCAGGCTGATCTCGCCCCGGCGCAGGGCCACCTCGGTCGTGCGCCGCACCCGCTCGACGAGGGCCTTGGCGTCGTACTGGACGTAGTGAAGCACCTCGGACACGTCGTCGCCCTCCACCACGTGGTCCACGCTGTAGAGGCCCTCCTCGTCCAGCCGAACGTGGACGGCATCGGTGTCGCCGAAGAGGTTGTGGAGGTCGCCGAGGATCTCCTGGTAGGCGCCCACCAGGAAGACTCCGATGTAGTACGGGCGACCGTTCATGGCGTGCAGCTCCAGCACCCGCTTGTCACCCGACTGGCCGCCGATGAAGCGATCGATCTTGCCGTCGCTGTCGCAGGTGAGGTCCGCAAAGACGCCGCGGCGGGTGGGCTCCTCGTCGAGGCGGTGAATGGGCAGCACGGGAAAGAGCTGCTTCACCGCCCAGTGATCCGGGGCCGATTGGAACACCGAGAGGTTGCCATGATAGGTGTCCGCGAGGTCGGTCTCGAGATTCTCGAGCTCTTCGGGAACGTCGGGGAGCTCGCGCACGATCCCATAGATGAGCTGGCAGCAGAAGAGGAAGTGGCGCTCGACCCGGGCGCGGCTGCGCAGGTCGAGATAACCGAGGGCAAAGAGGGTGTTGGCCTCGTCGCGGATCTGCAGGACGTCGTGGTAGGCCTCCTGCACGTTGTCGGCGTTCACCGTCGCGGCCACCTCGGCCAGGGCGTGCAGCACCTTCGGGTCTTCCTCCCGGACGGGCGCAGGCTCGAGTGGTGCGCTACGAGGGAGCGTCCCGACTCGGTCACGATGTCGGGATGCGGGACCTCGTGCTCATCGCAGGCCTCCTGGATCGTCGCTACCACGTCGTTGGCGTACTCCTGTATGGAGTAGTTCACCGACGAGTGGTAGTCGGTGTTGCTGCCGTCGTAGTCGACACCGAGTCCGCCCCCCACGTCGATCATCTTCAGATCTTCGGCTCCCATCTCGCGCAGGCCCACGTAGATGCGGCTGATCTCGCGTAGCGCCTCCTTGTGGGCGCGGATGGCGGTGATCTGGGAGCCGATGTGGAAGTGGACCAGCTCCAGGCAATCGAGCATGTCTTCGCCGCGCAGGCGGTCGAAGACCGAGACCAGCTCGGCGTGGGAGAGCCCGAACTTCGAGCGCTGGCCCGTGGATTCCATCCACTTCCCCGCACCTCGTGCCGAGAGCCGGCCCCGCACGCCGATGTGGGGCCGGATGCCGAGCTCCTGGGAGGTCTTGATGATCAGCTCCAGCTCGTGGAAGCGGTCGATCACGATGATGGGCGTGCGCCCGAGGCGCTGGGCGAGGAGAGCGGTCTCGATGTAGGCGCGGTCCTTGTAGCCGTTGCAGACGATGAGGGCTCCCGGCGTGTCGAGGATCGCCAGGGCGACGAGGAGCTCGGGCTTGCTCCCCGCTTCGAGGCCCACGCCGAGGGGGGCGCCGAACTCGACGATCTCCTCGACGACGCGGCGTTGCTGGTTCACCTTGATGGGATAGACGCCGCGGTAGCGCCCGTTGTATCCGTACTCGTCCATGGAGCGTTGGAAGGTGCCGGCGAGTCCGCTGACGCGGCTTGCGAGGATGTCCGAGAAGCGCACCAGCATGGGTGTGCGCAGCTCGCGGTCCTCGAGCTCCTCGACGAGCTCGAGCAGGTCGATGCTGGGACCCTCGGGACCACGCGGGTGCACCGCGACGGAGCCGGTCGGCGCGACCGAGAAGAAGTCCGCGCCCCAGCGCTCGAGGCCGTAGAGATCGAGGCTGTCGTCGATGGTCCAGTCACCCACGGCATCCCTCCCCGGCCCCCGGCGCCAGACAGGCGTCGTACCGGCCGGCCGGCGAACTCAACCCGGCAGCGGCTCTTCGCGCTCCTCGCCGCTGCCAAGGTCGCGGACTTTGGCGACCCCCCGCCCGACCTCGTCCGGTCCGAGGAGCCAGACCTGTCGGGCGCCCGAGCGATCGGAGTCGGCCATCACGCGTTTGAGCTTCGGGGAGCCCAGGATCAGCTCCACCGCTCGACCCTCCCGTCGCAGTCGATCCGTCACCGCGATGGCGGCCGGCCGCTCGTTTTCGCCGAAGGGGTAGACGACATCGTCCAGCTCCCGGCGAAGCTTCGGAGTCAGCCCTTTGTCGGCGAGAAGCTCTAGGATTACCACGTCGCCGAAGCCGAGACCCACCGCGGGGATCGCTGGCCCCCCAAGGGTCTCGATAAGGCCATCATAGCGCCCGCCTCCGCAGATCGCCCGCAGGGTGCCCCCGGTGTCGAAGGCCTCGAACACCACACCGGTGTAGTAGGCGAGGCCGCGCACCACCGAGGCGTCGAACAGCACCCGGTCCGCGACTCCGTAGGCCTCGAGCAACCCGAATAGACGCCGCAGCTCGGCCAGGGCGGGAGAGCCCTCGGGTGCGTGGGCAGCGGCCTCCTCGAGGCTGCGTGCCTTCAGCATCTCGACCACCTGCGCGGCGTCCGCGGCGTCGAGCCCCACCCCGCCCTCCGGATCGACCAGCATCTCGGTCACCTTGTCGGGGCCGATCTTGTCGAGCTTGTCGATCACGACGCACAGGGGCTCGAAGACGTCGGGGCGCTCGCGCAGTACGCCGTGGCGCAGGGCCTCCTCGAGCAGGGCCCGGCTGTTGATGCGCACCTTTACGTCGTCGGGCGCCAGGCCCACGGCATCGAGAAGCTGCAGGAGCGCCGCGATGAGCTCGGCTTCCGCGCTCACCCCGGGCTCTCCGTAGATGTCGAGGTTCCATTGATAGTGCTCGCGCTTGCGGCCCCGGGTCATGCGCTCGTAGCGCCAGTTCTGGGTCAGCGTGAACCAGCGCAAAGGAAAGCGCAGGGCCCCGGCGCGGGCCATCACCATGCGGGCCACCGAGGGGGTCATCTCGGGTCGCAGGGCGAGGTGCCGGCCGTGGAGCTCGAAGTGGTAGAGCTGGTCGACGATCTCCTCGCCCGCCTTGCGCATGAAGAGCTCGGCGTGCTCCACCACCGGGGCGTCCACCTCTTCGAAGGCGAAGCGCCGCGCGACGGCGCGGAAATGGCTGAAGAGCCACTCCCGGAGGCGGAGGTCCTCCGGGTAGAAGTCGCGGGTGCCGCGGGGGGGCTGGAGGGTCTTCTTGCTCACGGCATCCGTGGATAACACGTCTGGTGCGTGGCCGCCCCGCCGCGGGGTGAGAGGCCGGGTCGGGACTGCTACACCACTGCGATCTCTCCAGGAGGATCGACCCATGCTTCGCGTCAAGACACTCCCTCTCGCGGCCTTCGCGGCCCTCATCCTGCTGGCCGGCGGCGCGGGCTGCGGCTCCGAGGAGCCCGGCACACCCGCCGCCGCCAGGCAGGCCGATCGCCCGCCCGCTCGGCCGCCCATGCCGGAGCCGGACCCCGAGCCCTCCGCGCCCGCTGCGCCGGACTCGCTCCCGAAGGCTCTCGTGCTCGGCCTGGCAGCCTTTGCGGAAAAGCAGCCGGGCGCGACCGGGCCGCCGCAGCCCCTGCCCGCGCGTCTCGAGTTCCTCTCCCGTCAAGGCGGTGAGTGGCGGGTCACCTTCGTGGACGACCCGGAGAGCAACGTCTTCCACAAGGCCATGCTCTACGAAGGGCGGGGCAAGCCCGAGCTGCTCAGCGCCGCCGGCAGCGCGGCTACGCTGAAGCTGTGGAGCAAGGAGGCCGCAGGCCACGAGGCCGAGACCCTCTGGCAGAAGGACTTCGGCGGCAAGTTCAGCCGCATGCGCGATGTCGAGGTCGCGGACATCTACGGCGACGGCCGGCATGCCATGGCGGTGGCGACCCACGATCAGGGGATCGTGGCCACCGTCGTTCCACAGGATTCCGGCGCCTTCGTGGTCGAGGAGATCGATTCCGAGCCCGACATCTTCGTCCACGAGATCGAGATCGGCGATCTCGACGGCGACGGAACCCTCGAGATCTACGCGACTCCGAGCGAGCCCAACCGCCTCGACGGCTCGGTGCAGAGCGGGATGGTGGTGCGCTATGTGCCCGCCAAGGGCGAGGGAAGGGTGGTGGTGGCCGATCTCGCTGATCGCCATGCCAAGGAGATCCTGGTCGAGGACGTCGACGGCGATGGTCGCGACGAGCTCTACGTGGTGGTGGAGGGCAAAGTCGCCAAGGGCACCCGCAGCCTCGAGCACCGGGTCGAGATCCGACGCTACGACGCCGGGACCGACCCGCAGCAGGGAGAGGTGATCGCGGAGATCGACGATCGCCTGTGCCGCTTCCTCACCGCCGGAGACGTGGACGGGGACGGCAAGAAGGAGCTGGTGGCGGCCACCTTCAGCAAGGGCCTGTGGCTCCTGCGACCGGGTGATCCCTGGCAGGTCGAGTCCATCGATCGCGATTCGGGTGGCTTCGAACACGCCTCGATCCTGACCGACCTGGACGGCGACGGTCGCGACGAGCTCTACGTGGCGAGCGACAAGCACCGGGAGGTGCGGCGCTACGTCTGGGAGGGCGGCAAGCCCGCGCGCGAGACGATCTACCGCCGCCCAGGGAAGGGCGGGGTCTTCACCTGGAACATCATGCCCGTCCCGATCGAGCTCGTCCCCTGAGGGACGCGGCGAGCCTCGGGTCAGCCTCCTACGCTCGCCGCGCGGCGCTGAGCATCGCCCGGCTGGCGACGTCGATGCAGGTGCTCATGTTGCGGTCGAGGTCGATCTCCGAGGGGCCGGGCCAGGGCGTGCGGTCCGAGACGACGCAGATGCAGCCCGCGCGCAGGCCGAAGAGCGTCGCGAGGGTCAGGAGCACGCCCGCTTCCATCTCGCAGTTGAGGACGCCGGCCTCCCGCATGTCGCTGATGCGCGTCTCGAGGTGGCTCGGCCAGTAGCCCGCGACGCTCATGGAGTTGAGCTCACCGCTCGGGTCCACCGAGGCGTTGCGCGCGTAGAAGGCATCGAGAGACCACGTAACCCCCGCGCGGGCGTGGGCACCGCACTCGCGGGCCGCCTCCATGAGCGCCGCGGTGAGCTCGTAGCTCGCGACCGCTGGAAACTCCGGAACCACGTAGCTGCGCGAGGTGCCGTCGTCGCGCACCGCGCCGCTGGTGACCACGAGGTCTCCCAGCTCCAGCTCCCGGTTCAGGCCGCCGCTGTTGCCGATGCGGATGAAGCTGTGGGCTCCCAGCTTCACCAGCTCCTCGAAGACGATTGCGGTGCTGGGCGCGCCGATGCCCGTCGAGGCCGCGCTCACGTCGAGGCCGGCGAGCTTGCCCGTGACGATGCGGTACTCGCGGACCGAGCAGACTTCGCGCTTCTCGTCCCAGGAGGCGCTGATGCGATCGATCCGGGCGGGATCTCCGCAGAGGAAGACGTGCTCGGCGATGTCGCCGGGACGGCAGCCGGTGATGGGCTGGGCGGTGCTCATGGCGTGTCTCCTGGGGGCGGCGTCGAAGGGAAGCCGGACTGGCGGACCGAAGCTGCCCGCGCGGCGGAGTCGGCGCGGCAGAACATGACCCGTGGCGGCCGTGGCGTAAAGCCTCGCTTTTGCAGAGACTGACGCTGAGTCACGCCGCCGTGCCGTCCAGCGCGTGGGGCCGGCACCCCCTCCGCGCGCCCCTCATCGGCCGCGCGGCCAAGAAATCCATTGTCAGCTGACCGACATGGGGGGTATAAATGCTGACTAACAGGCCGGTAGTTCTCACAGGGAGTTCGAGGCGAAGGCGGATACGGGGCGAGACGCGAGCTGTACAGAACGGACAGAACGGGCAGACCGAGCAGAACCGACAGAACGGAAAGTCAGGAGGAGCTGATGAGGGGGGGGACGGCGACTCGTTTGCCCATACGTAACCTGGTTGTGCTGGCCGCGGCGTGTTGGCTCCCAAGCACTGCGGCGGCCTTCGAGGCCTTCGACGGCCGGCTGCAGGCCCACGGCTTCTTCGAGAGCCAGCTGCGCACCATCAACGCCGACTTCAGCGAAGACTGGGACGTCACCCAGTGGTACAACATCTTCAATCTCGAGGTCGAGCTCGACATCATCGAGGACCGGACTCTGGGCATCGACCTGATGTCCGCCTTCGTTCGGATCGAGACCCGCTTCGACTGCATCTACTCCCGCGGTTGCGGGATGTTCCGCTCCATGAACGCCTACGGGGATCGCTCCAAGAGCCTGCCACGGCGCCTCAATAACGCCGAAGAAACCGTGGTGGTCGGCGATCAGTTCATCAAGAACAAGGGCCGGCTCTCGGGCGGCAACACGGACCCGGTCGACTGGCAGCTCGTGAACGGACTGAAGAACGTCGTCGACACCGAGCCGCAGACGATCTACTGGGATCCGCCCCCCAGGCCGCCGACGAATCCGTTCACCCAGTCCCCGCCCAAGAATGGCGACGAGTGCTTCCCGCGCAGAGATGGGCTCACGCACTGCCTCGTCGGTCCGCGACCCTACGAGGTCGTGTTCGAGGAATCCCTCGACTTCAGGTTCACCCAGATCTCCAACCGCGGTGGCTCCAATGGCGGCAACGCGATCAAGATCCTGGGCCCCTGGCTTCCCAAGAACTGGATCAATCCCATCGCCGCCACGGCGGACAAAGAGAACCCCTTCGACACGACCTCGGTCACCGGGATCCTGTGGGAGTGGGACCGCACCACTCCCAACCTGCCGCCCACCTTGACCGGGAAGAGCAAGGGCGCGCTCCCCTACCGGCCCATCCCCGTCGCGGATGCCGGCGACGTGAACGTATGGGACTCGGAGGCGCGGGGCCTCTTCCTCCCGAGCACGGGTCTGCGCAACGTGCTGGACAGCGGCCGCCTCAATTCCTTCCCCTTCAATTTCAGCCAGAGCGAGCGCGCCTGGAACCGGGGCTCCAGTCAGCAGGACAACAAGGAGCTCAAGGAGGCCTACCTCGACGTCGAGGTCCTGGATAGCCGCCTGTGGATGCGCTTCGGTCTCCAGAGCATCGTCTGGGGCAAGACCGAGCTCTTCAGGACCACCGATCAGTTCAATCCCGTGGATCGGGCCCTCGCCTCCCTGCCGAGCCTCGAGGAGTCGCGCATCGCCCTGTGGGCGGCGCGCGGGGTCTACTCCTTCTACGAGGTGGGGCCCTTCGACGACTTCCGCGTGGAGCTGGCCTTCAACTTCGACGACTACGAGCCCGCCGACCTCGGCGCCTGCGGCGAGCCCTACACCTTCAATCTGGTCTGCCAGCTCACCATGGGTGCCGTGGCCCACGGCTTCGGCGGCTTCGGCGTGGCGGGCGTGGACCGGCCCCCCGACCCCTGGAGTAGCCTCAGCGGCTGGGAGATCGGCGGTCGCGTAGAGTGGCGCTGGAGCCGCTTCAGCTTCGCGCTCAGTGATTTCTGGGGCTACAACGACCTGCCCACCGTCGAGCGGGTTTCCACCTACGAGCGCAACGTCGACCCGAACACCGGCCGGCCCCGTCGGATGGGCTGGTACGGGCCCTGCGGTGTGCAGGACCCCATTAGCCGGCGTCCGGACGCCAACCCACCGCCGGGTGTCGATCCCTTGCCGCCCGACTTCGACAACTTGAGTCCGGAGTGGGCGGCGGCGCTCGCGCCCCTCAGCGATCCCTCCTGCCTCCGGGTGGGGCCCACCCACCGGGAGACCGATACGGACGTGGAAGATCCGACGCCCAGCAGCATCGCGTGGGACATTCCCAAGGACAAGGACAACACCAGCCGCTGGGTCGACAACACCTACCGTTCCTCGCTCGTGGGCAACGCACTCGACGAGCACTTCGCGAATCAGACCTTCTTTGCCTGGCTGTGCTCGAACACCATCGGCTTCAACAACCTCGACGCCACGGCCTGCGCGCAGACGATCTTCAACAGCCAGGAGCGGGCGAGCGACATCGCGGTCATCCCCATCGTGATCGGCTCGCTGCTCGCTGGAGGCTCGATCTACAACAATCTCATCACCCTCAAGAGCAGCGCGATCAATCCGTTCACGGGGCTGCCCACCGAGACGCCCCTGCTTCCCTTCTCGATTCCCGTGGTGGCCCTCTCGCGTGAGAACGCGAGAGATCCCGACAACCCGGCCGTGCTCTCCGTGGACCGCAGCTACGGTTGCAAGGATCCCCGTACCGGGGGCACCGACACACCGCGGCGTGCGGAGTTCATTCCCTGCGGCGACGGATCCTTCCCCGACGCAGGAGCCATCGCACGGGTGTTCACTCCCGAGCAGGAGGCCCTGCTGGGCTGCGGCCCCTTCTTCGGCACCGACTGCGACTACTCCGGCATCGATCTCCTGAACGCCGAGGCGAGCGCCCTCTTGCAGAGCTTCGTGGGCGCCACGGGGACCAGTGCGGCCTTGGGCCAGCTGGAATCGGATCTGCGCGCGCAGGGATACTCCGGCCTGGCGGACGACGTCGAGGAACAGGGTTACCGCAGCGACGGCTGGAAGAGCAAGCTCCCGCTCTTCTCGAACATCGAACCCGCCATGCTTCCGGGCACCCTGAGGTTCGAGCTCGCCGAGATGAACGGGTCCAGGATCGCCGGGCCCAAGTGCACCACCGCGGACTTCCAGCGCCACGAGGCCGCAGACTCCAATCGGATCCTGCCCGGCTGCCGCCGCAAGTGGAACGACCTGGCCCGGACGGAGCTCAATCCGGAGTGGAAAGAGTGGCAGGACGGAAACCCCGACGCTCTTGGCGTCCTGGGGAATTTCAACGCCGAGAATCTGCGCTTTCCGAGATTGACCGGAAGTGCCGGCGCCGCCCAGCCGGGTTTCCGGTGCCTCGGCTGCGTGCCCGTCGAATTCAGCCAGGACGTGGGCGGCGCGCCCTCACCGCCCAGGGGCCACGCCTTCTCGGGCGAGCTCTACGCGAGCGAAATGGCCGGGCTCTCCTGGAATTTCCTGATGCTGCTGGTCGGCTTCGATTCGGACTTCCAGAAAGTTCTCCTAGAAGTACATCGGGCAGTGCTACGAGGCCGCGCTCCTCTATGCCTACACGGGCGACGAGTACGGGACGCGCAACCAGAGGCTCGAGAACGTCAATTGGGGCGCGGAGGTCGTGGACCGGGACAGCAAGCAGCCGGTCTTGACCGGGGTCACGAACATCCAGTCCAAGCACTGCAGCTACGTGACGCCCCAGAACTGCGAGCTGATCCAGAGCATCTTCAACGTGGCGGGGCAGAAGAACCGCACGATTGCGGCCGGAGGAGACGGCACTTACGGGCGGCGCAGCTTTGTGTGGCAGAGCGGCGGAGAGGTGCTGCTCACCTACGACAAGCGCAACGTCCTGGGCTTCTCGACGGACTTCGCCGAGGACTACACCAAGTCCAATTTCGGCGTCGAGTTCACCTGGATCAACAACGTGCGCATGGCCGATTATGCCGAGCACGACGGGCTCAGCAAGGTCGATGAATTCAACCTCACGATTTCCATGGACCGGCCGACCTTCATCAACTTCCTCAACCCCAACCGCACCTTCTTCCTGAACACCCAGTGGTTCTTCCAGTACCGCAAGGGCTACCAGTCGAGCATGCCCGTCAATGGTCCGTGGAACATCCTGGGCCTCTTCGTGATCCAGTCCGGCTACTTCCAGGATCGACTGCTCCCGAGCCTCACCATGGTGTTCGACATCATGTCGGGCTCGGGCGCCGCGCTGCCCCAGGTGACCTATCGCTTCTCGGACGCCTTCTCGATTGCCGTCGGGATGAACTTCTTCATCGGGCGGAGCCAGCTCGTCGATATGCCCAACAACGCAATCACGCCCGCCAGCAATCAGCAGGGGGACGCGGCCTATCGGGTGGGAGTGGAGAACGGGATCTCCCTGGTGCGCGACCGCGACGAGGTCTATGTCCGCGCCCGATTCACCTTCTAGTGCCCGTGCTGGATGGCGTCGGTGGTGGTGAAGCGTCGCTGCTCCGCTTCGGAGAAGGGCGTCGACAGCAGCTCGTAGGACTCGCGCCGCCACCCGCCCCCGCCCGACCCGGCGGTGTAGAACACGGCGGCTACGGGCTCGAACACCGAAGCCAGTGTGCCACCTGGCCATTGGGGGTATCCCACCTGGTCGTCGCTGAAGCGGTGGACGAGAATTCCGATGTCGAGGAGTCTGCGCCGTCCCGTGCGCGTGATCCAGAAGAGGGGCTGCTGGGTCTGGTAGTCGACGTAGACCGTCAGGGAGCGCACGTCTTCGTTGTCGAGCCTGAGCGCCCCCTCGATCACCGCCGCGTGGCGGACGTCCCAGCGGTCGCTCGCCACCGATAGCCCGCTCACGCCGAAGTTGCGCTCCTTGTCGATGGGATAGCCCGTGCGGCTGCCGTTGATGGGGGCGAGGACGTCGACCTCGCCCAGGAAGCGCCACTGGTAGGCGTTGGCACGCAGGGTCAGCCCGGTGAGTCCCCGGCGCATGTCCTCGGTCACCGCGATGGAGAGACCCGCGGTGGGGTTGATGGCGCCGGTCGGAGCCCCGAAGCCGCCCGCGCCGCCCCCGCCGATGGCGATGCCGCCGCCCCCGGAGTCACCCGCGACCGAGTAGCGGGGCAGGAAGAGCCCGTCGACCCAGCTGGTCGCGGATCGGCGCATCTTCCGCATGGTGGGAACGTAGACGAAGATGTCGTCCGGCTCGGTGTGGCGCTTCTCGTTGCGGGTCGTACGGAACTGTCGCCACATGATGTTCCGGGCGTCGAAGGGCTTGAAGAACTCGCCACCCGAGGCGAAGAGCTGCCTGGAGTCGGCAAGTGCGTAGTCGCTCTCGGCGAGGTCGGCCCGGTGCCGAGTCTGAATCAGATAGAACTCTCCCTCGTACTTCATCACCCGACCGACGCTGCTCGGGAAGTCGGCGATGCGGAACTTCCCGCGGAAGCCGGCGCCCCGGTAGCGCTGTTGGAGATCGAAGGCCCAGCGGGTGGCGGCGTCCTTGGCATTGGGGTCGATGTCATCGGGGGGGAAGGGCAGGCCGGCGCTGTAGTCGACGAGATTCCCCTTGCGGTCGATGCGGGGCTGGCCGGCGTAGCGCTCGGTGGCATCCCGGTAGCTCTTGGGCAGCGCGTAGCGGCGGTGGCAGGGGCCGATCTCCATTCGCATGCCTTCGTGAAAGAAGACCTCCCGGAGGTTCCAGATCTCCTTGGGGATCAGCTGGCGTAGGATCAGCAGGTCGTCCTCGATGAGGATCATGCCCTCCTCGAGCTTGATGGGGGTCGCGTCCTCGCTCCGGTCGGGGCCTGCCATGGAAGGGCTGATCTCGGGGCACTCGCCCTCTTTGGGCGCCTTGGCGTGTACGGGCGTGTCCGCGAGAAGGGCGGCGGCGAGGGCGGCGAGGGCGGCCGCGCGGCGTGTCATGGGCGACAGAGCTGGATCCTCCAGGAGCGAATGCGGCATGGTATCCTACTCTTCTGGGGGGAGGTGACCGTGCCGCGCCGATCGATCGGGGCGCCCCTGAGCGTTGCCATCGTCCTGATGCTGCTCCTGCTGCTGCTCGCAGTGGGCTGGCAGGTCATGCTCTGGAGCGGCATTCGGCCTTCGGGGGCGGCGTTCAGCACCCTCGATGGCCTTCTCTTCGTGCTGGGTACCTTCTCCTTCCTGCTCGTGATGGTCGGTCTCGCGTGGCTCTGCACCTGGCTGTTGTGGGAAATGCGCCTGAACCAGCGCCAGCGTGCCTTCCTCGACGCGGTCACCCACGAGATGAAGACTCCCCTGGCCTCCTTCCGCCTCTATCTCGACACCCTGGGGCGTCACGATCCGCCGCCGGAGCGCCGGCGCGAGTTCATCGAACACATGCGACAGGATCTGGACCGCCTCGATCACACCGTCGATCGGGTGCTGGCCGCGGCCCGCGCGGAGGAGCGCGGCCGCAGCCCCCTGCGCGAGCGAGTGGACCTGGAGAAGCTCCTCGACGAGTGCATCCGCGATCTTCGCGGTCGCCACACCCTGCCCGATGACGCGGTGCGCCTCGAAGCCGAGGGCGCGATCGTCGTACGCGGCGATTCCGAGGAGCTCCAGCTGATCTTCAGCAATCTCCTCGAGAACGCGGTCAAGTACTCGGACGAGCCCGTGGACGTGCGCGTGGCCATGACCCCCACCCGCGACGGGAGGGTTCGAGTCGAGATCGCAGACCGAGGCATCGGGATCCCCCACCGCGAGCTGCGCAAGATCTTCCAGCGCTTCTACCGTGTCGGTCGTGACGTCCAGCGCACCGCCGCGGGCCTGGGCCTCGGGCTCTTCGTCGTGCGCAGTCTGGTGCGCCGGCAGGGCGGGAAGGTGGTTGCGCTGAGCGAGGGGGCGGGGCGGGGGAGCCGTTTCGTCGTCACCCTGCGGGCAGTCGTGCCTCTTGCGTGAGGGGCCTCGCGTGAGGGGGCGGGAATGAGAGGGCGGCAATGAAGGCACGTATCCTCGTCGTAGAGGACGAGGCACACATCGCCGAGGGTCTGCAGTTCAATCTCGAGGCCGAGGGCCACGAGGTCGAGGTCGTCGCCGACGGTGCCCGCGCGGTCGAGCTGCTGAGCGACCCGGATCGCCGCTTCGACCTCGTGATCCTCGATCTCATGCTTCCCGTGATGAACGGCTTCGAGGTCGCTCGCCGCACCCGGGCAGCGGGCAACTACGTCGCGATTCTCATACTGACCGCCAAGGACGACGCCTCGGACGTGGTGCGAGGCCTCGAGGAGGGCGCGGACGACTACCTCACCAAGCCCTTCCGCCTGGACGAGCTGCTGGCTCGGGTGAAGGGGCTCCTGCGCCGCCGTCGCTGGGACGGTGTGGCGGGAGAGGAGCAGGAGGGGCTGCGAGAGCTGTGCTTCGGCGAGGTGCGCGTGCGCTTCGACCGCTTCGAGATCGAGACGCCCCGGGGTGTGGCGAGCCTCACCACCCGCGAGATGGGCCTGCTGCGTGCGCTGGTCGAGCGCGAGGGCGAGGCCGTGACCCGGGGCGACCTGCTGGAGGATGTCTGGGGTCTGCGCCCGGACACCAAGACCCGCGTCATCGACAGCTTCATCGTGCGCCTGCGTCGCTACGTGGAGGTGGATCCGTCGCGGCCCCGGCACATCGTGTCGGTGCGTGGGCACGGCTACCGCTTCGTGCGCTGAGCGGCGCCCGGGTGGGGCCGAGACCACGAGCCCCCGCGGTCACGCGGGTCTTCGACAGGGTGACGGTGTTTGCGGGAGGCGAGGGAAGCGCGTGTTCCTCGAGGGGAGCCGCCCCCATCAAGAATTCGCTTGTCGAGCACCCACCTTGCGTGCCAATCTTGAGCCGTGAACGATGCCGTCACCATGCACGTCGAGCCGCGGCTCCAGGACTCCGCACTGCTCTTCGCATTCGAGGGGTGGAACGACGCGGGGGAGTCGGCGACGTCCGCGCTGGAATTCGTCAACGAGGCCATTCGGGCGGCACCTCTCGCGGACATCGACCCCGAGGAGTTCTACGATTTCACGGTGTCACGGCCGGAGGTCGCGGTCTCGCCGGATCACCGGCGCAGCATCTGCTGGCCCTCCAACACTTTTCGCTTTGGCCCGGTTTCCGAATCTCGCGAGCTGGTGACCTGTCTCGGTGTCGAGCCGCACCTGCGCTGGCGTAGCTTCTGCGACTGCATGGTGGAGGTCGCAAGCAGGGTCGGGGTCCACCAGATCGTGATGCTCGGCTCCTATCTCGCCGACGTCGTCTATTCCCAGCCCGTGCAGGTGACGGGCTTCGCGTCACGTCCCGAGGTGCTGGAGGATCTCGGCGTCTCGGCGTCGAGCTACCAGGGGCCGACGGGCATCGTAGGGGTGCTCGCGGATCGATTGGAGCGCGAGGGTTTCGAGGTCGTCAGCTTGTGGGCGGGCCTGCCCCACTACATCAACATCCGCCCCAACCCTCGTGGCGCGCTGGCTCTGGTGAGAAAGTTGGTGAGGTGTCTCGACCTGAAGCTCGACGAAGAGTCACTCAGCGCGCGCGCGATCGAGTTCGAGGGGAGGATATCGCGGCTCGTGGCCGGCGACCCGGAGCTCGAGGACTACGTGAAGCAGCTCAAGCGGCGCGAGTTCGCTCTCTGACGGAGAGGCATGCCGCGGGCCGGGCTCAGCCGAGCTCGATGGACTCCTCGATGAGCATCACGGGAATCCCGTCGTCCACGATGTAGAGGATCTTGCCGTCTTCCCGCAGAAGCCCCTCGGCGACGGGAGTGCTCACGGGCTCCCCGCCGCGGTTGCGTAGCTTCCCCGACTCGATCTCGCCGTTGATCTTCTGCAGCACCTCGGCCGAAGCCGGCGCTACCGGCTGCTTGGTCTCGGGACAGACGAGGATTTCCAAGAGCTCCTGACTGACCGGCATGGCGGACTCCCTTGTCGCGGGTTGATTCTGTCGCGGGTTGATTCTGCTGCGGGGTGCTTCGCGCCGATGCTACCGCAGAACGCTGGATGGGTAGCCGAGGATCCTGCGGGCGACGATGAGCTGGTTGATCTGTTGGGTGCCTTCGTAGATGTCGTTGATCTTTGCGTCCCGCATCCACTTCTCCACCAGCAGCTCACACGAGTAGCCGATGGGGCCGAGGATGGAGACCGCCTTCTGGGTGATCCGGGTCACCGCGAGCCCCGCCTTGGCCTTGGCCATGGAGGCCTCGAGGTTGTTGGGGCGGCCGCGGCTGATCAGGTGGGCGGCGCGCCAGGTAAGGAGCCGCGCAGCCTGGAGCTCGGCCTCCATCTCGATGACGTCGGCCTCGAGCCTGGTGAGCTCCCGGGGTGGCGCGTCGTAGCGAAGGGCGATTCCCTGGCGCTCGAGCTCCTCCTTGACGAAGTCGAGGGCGGCCCGGCCGACCCCCACCGCCATGGCGGCCACGATGGGCCGGCTCGCGTCGAAGGTGGCGAGGACGCCCTTGAAGCCCTTGTCTCCGGTCTTCTTCGGGTCCCGCTTCTTGACCTCGGCGCTGCCCAGCAGATGGTCCCGGGGCACACGGCAGTTCTCGAAGATCAGGGTCGCGGTGTCCGAGGCGCGGATGCCGAGCTTCTTCTCGCAGCCCGCGAGGGTCATTCCGGGCGTGTTGGCGGGCACCACGAAGGACTTGATGCCGCCGCGCCCCGCGCTCTTGTCGATGGTGGCCCAGACCACCACGAAGCCCCCGTCCACCGTCGAGGCGCCTACGCCTGCGGTGCAGAAGATCTTCTGGCCGTTGAGCACCCACTCGTCGCTGTCCTCGTCCAGGTCGGCCGTGGTTTCGATCGCCGAGGCGTCGGAGCCCGCGCCGGCCTCGGTGATCGCCATGGCGCCCCAGATGGGGTGTGGGGAGCTGCGAAAGGAGGCCATGAACTTCGACCTCTGCTCCTTGGTTCCCGCGGCGCTGACCGCCGAGCCGCCCAGGGACGGCGTAGGCATGCGGAGGTAGAGCCCCGCATCGCCGTAACACAGCTCCTCGGCGTGGATGCAGGTCTGGACGAAGCCGTCGCCCTCGCCGCCGGCTTCGCTGGGCGGGCCCTGGCGCCCGGTCTCCCACCAGAAGTCGACCCACTCGGTGGGGAGCTCGTGCTCGGCGTCGTCGTACTTGCGCGAGAAGGGCCGCATGTGGTCGTGGGCCACGTCGTTGTAGAACTGCTTGGCGAGAACGGAATTGCGGGTGGGCTCGAAGCTGATGGGCACGGTTGGGGTCTCCCGGTGATAAGAGGGGGGTCGAGCGGGCGGCTCACACGAGGGTGAGGGCCTCGAAGCTGTCGAAGCCCGCGGCGTTGCGCAGGTGTAGCTCGGGCAGGTGGTCGCGGATGTAGCCGTGACCGCCGAACACCTGGACGGCGCCGTCGGCGACCTGCAGGGCCACCTTGCGCGCCTGCCCGTGGGCGAGAACGGCCTCGCGAGTAATGTCCCGGCCCTGGTCGAGGAGCCAGGCGGCCTCCCAGATGAGGAGTCGGGCGGCGTCGATCTCGATTGCCATGTCGGCGAGCTTGAAGGCGATGGACTGACGGGTCGCGATCGGGGCGCCGAAGGTCTCGCGTTCCTTCGCGTAGTCTCGGGAGACCTCGAAGGCCGCCCGGGCTACGCCGATCGCCATGGCGGACAGGCCCACCCGTCCCCGGTTGATGAGGGAGCGGATATCGGCTCCGGCCTCGCCTCCAAGACGTGAGCTCGCCGGCAATCGGACGCTCGCGAGATCCAGCTCGACGGTGGGGAGGGCACGGATGCCCATGTTGGTCTCGCTCGTCACACTCAGGCCGGCGACGTCTCGCGGCACCAGGAAGCCTTGCAGGACGTCGTCCTCGAGGGCGATCACCAGCACCGGCTGATCCGACTCGAGCCAGGGAACCTGACACTTCTGGCCTTCGAGTAGGTACTCGTCGCCGTCGCGCTGAGCGACGGTCCAGGGCCGGAACGCGTCGGAGGCGAAGCGGGGCTCGACCAGGGCAAGCGAGCTCGGCGCGAAGCGCGAGCCCGCCAACGCGGGCAAGATCGCCTGCTTCTGCTCCTCGCTGCCGGAGTCGCTCAGCGCGAAGCCGAGCAGCGAGGGGCAGAGGATCCCGAGGGCGATGGAAAGGTCGCCCCAGGCCAGCTCCTCGGCGATCAGGCAGCCCGTTACCGCGCTGCGCTCTCCTCCACCGCCAAAGGCCTCGGGGAGGCCGTTGGCGACCAGTCCCAGCTCGTGGGCCTGCTCGAGGAGCTTGTCGGGCAGGCTGCGGCTCTCGTCGCACGCCCGCGCCAGAGGGCGGATTTCGTTCTCGGCGAATTGCCGCACCGTTTCGACGATGAGCGCTTGCTCTTCGGAGGGGTCGAAGTCGATCATGGGGAAGTAGTCACCTTGTCTTCTCTAGGAACATTGTCTTCTCTAGGAGCCGTGTGGAAAACCCGTCTCTCTCGGTTTGACGGAATGGGATTCTATACTGCTATCCAGCGTTTTCCAGCTTGCCGGGACCACTTGCTGGTCGGACTCTTCAAGAGGCGTGCACCGGTCTTCCCGAGCGCGTGGCGGCGCTGCCGGAGCCGTCTCTAGAAAGTGTCGATCGCGAGTCTCTCGATCGCGAAATCTTCTTCAATCGCAAGTACTTTCGTGTCCGCCCGGATGCCGGGGAAGGGTGACCAGGCGTCCTCTCGCCGGGCTCCGGGGGAGGCTATGCGGGTTTTGCGCAACGATTGGATGCGCCTCGAAGCGCATCGATTCCTCGCCAGTCGCTTGACGCGAGCGAAGCGAAGTCGTAAACAAACCCGCGCTGTCTGTGGGACGGAGCCGGCCCCCTTTTGCGTGCCGGCACCGAGTCCCCCAGCGTGCCTCTCTCCGGACGTCGGGTTCCGGTAGTCGGGAAGAGAGTCGTCGCGGGGGATACAAAGCGGGCGTCGATCCAACGCCGGTTCCAAGGCCGGAGGTTCCACGGCCGAAACAGTCGAAGCGAGTCGAAGGCACTCTTCTCTCGAGAAGTCTCTCGAGAAGCGGCTTTCGGCCCAGCGATTCGACGGATGCGACGGGAGGCCAACCGTTTCGCGTATGAGCACGCTCAGTCGGACAGGTCGTTATGTATTGGGGGCCGCGGCGGTGCTTCTGGTTTCCGCCCTTGGGGTCTGGCTCGCGCCCGGCGCCGCCACCCCGGCGCGGGCAGCAGGCTCGGGTGAGGCCCGGGTGGCAGGCAGCGTCTGTGAGGCCCACGAGCTGAAGGCCCTGCAAGAGGCGGATCCGCACGTCGAGATCGAGATCCCAGCGGAGTTCGACAAGCCCTGGCCCTCGGCCTCGGCTTGTGCGTCCGAGGCCGCGGCATGGGATGTTTCCGCCCCGGGGCCCATGCAGCCGATTCCCTTCAGCCACAAGCACCACGCCGGCGAGTTCGGCATCGACTGCCAGTATTGCCATTCGGGGACGGACCGCTCCCGGGCCGCGGGGGTGCCCTCGGTCGAGCTCTGCATGGGCTGCCACGGCCAGTTCCCCGCCGAGTACGACCAGCTCGTGGGCATCCAGAAGCTCAAGGAGCACTGGAACGAGAAGAAGCCCATCGAGTGGCAGCAGATCCACCGGCTGCCCGAGTACGTGAAGTTCAGGCACAACCGCCACGTTTCGGCCGGTCTCGAGTGCCAGCAGTGCCACGGCCCGGTGGAGAAGCTCGACAAGCTCTATCTGGTCCCAGACACCCAGTGGTGGCCTTGGGGGATGCCTACGGCGAAGCTCGAGATGGGCTGGTGCATCAAGTGTCATCGGCAGAACGACCATCAGGCATCCCAGGACTGCCTGACCTGCCACTACTAGGGTCTAGGGTTTCAAACAGGACTTCGACTTCGGGCGCCTGCGAGGGCCCGAGATAATCCAGGACGAACGCATGCCCGAGCTCGATCGTCGAGATTTCCTCAAGCTGGTTGGTGTGGGTGCTGGCGCGGCCGCGGCGGCCGGCTGCTCCGACCCCATCGAGAAGCTGGTCCCCTACGTGGTGCAGCCGGAGGAGATCACCCCGGGCATCGCGAACTGGTACGCCTCGACGTGCCAGGAGTGTCCGGTCGGCTGCGGTGTGCACGTGAAGACTCGCGAGGGGCGGCCCATCAAGCTCGAGGGCGCTCCCGATCATCCCATCAACCGCGGCACCCTGTGCGCGGCCGGCCAGTCCTCCATCGGGCGCACCTACCACCCCGATCGCTACGCCAGCCCCATGGTGAAGGGCGGCGACGGACTGAAGCCGATCTCGTGGCAGGACGGGGAGGCGAAGCTGGTCGCCAAGCTGAAGGGCTCGGCGAGCAAGACCTGGGTGCTGGGCTCGCCGGTAGGCCCCACCCTGAGCGGCCTCATCGATGGCTGGGTAGGCGCGGTCGGCGCAGCGGGCCGGGTCGTCTACGAGCCCTTCGACTTCGGCAACGTGCGGGCGGCCATGCAGGCCGTCTTCGAGCGCGACGACCTGCCCGTCTTCGACCTGTCGCGGGCCGACTTCATCGTCGATTTTGGCTCCGATTTCCTCGACCAGGGCCTCTCGCCCGTCGAGCAGGCCCGGGGCTTCGCGGACGCTCGCGACCCCCTCGACCACGAGCATGGCGGTGCCCGCTTCGTGAGCATCGGCCCGCGCATGTCCATGAGCGGCTCCAACGCCGACCAGTGGATCGCGGCGGCGCCGGGCAGCGAGGGGCCCCTGGCGCTCGCGCTCGCAAAGGCGGTCTTCGAGCATATCCAGCAGACCGGTGGAGCGATTCCGGGCGATGCCGGGGCCGTGGAGAAGGTGCTCGGCGGCGTGGATCGCGGGAAGGCGGCCCAGAAGGCGGGAATCGAGCGCAAGACCTTCGACGAGCTCGTCGACGCCCTGTTGCACGCGAAATCCCCGGTGGCCCTGCCTCCGGGCGTCTCTGCCACCACCACGGCGGGAAGCTCCGCGGCGGCCGCGGTGCTGCTCCTGAATGCGCTGCTGGGTGCGGCGGGCAAGACCATGCTCATACCGCCGCCGGGGGGCGAGGGATCCGGGAGCGGCTATCCCGCCCTGGTCCGGCTCGTCGAGGCCATGAAGGCGGGCCAGGTCGACGTTCTCCTCGTCTACGGCTCGAACCCCGTCTACTCGCTGCCGGCCGCGCTGGGCTTCGTGGAGGCCCTCGCCAAGGTGGGCACCGTCGTCTCCTTCGCTTCCCTCGCCGACGAGAGCTCCGAGGCCGCAGATCTGGTGCTGCCCGACCACAGCGCCCTCGAATCCTGGGGTGACGCCGCGCCGCGGGCTGGCGTGCGTTCGCTGGTGCAGCCCACCGTCCGGCCGCTCCACGACACCCAGGCCCTGGGTGACACCTTCCTCTCGCTGGGCCGCGCCCTGGGAGCCTCCCTGCCCGAAGGCAGCTTCCACGAGCAACTCCAGGCGGCGTGGTCCGACACGAACTGGCGCGAGGCCCTGGCCAAGGGCGGAGTCTTCGGCCCGGCCTACTCGCTGACGGCCGAGATCTCCTCGCAGGTCGCCAGCCTGAGCTACGCGGCTCCCAAGCTGGAAGGGCAGGGCGAATTCACCCTCATCGCCTATCCCCACTCCCTGATCGGCGACGGCCGGGGAGCGGCGCTTCCCTGGCTGCAGGAAGTCCCGGACCCGGTCAGCCGGGCCACCTGGATTTCCTGGCTCGAGCTGAGCCCGGCGACTGCGGAAAAGCTCGGAGTCACCTTCGGCGACGTGGTCGAGGTTTCGACGGGCATTGGCGCGGGCAGTGTGAAGCTCCCCGCGTACCCGCGCGGCGGGATCCGCGACGACTGTATCGGCATTGCGATCGGCCAGGGCCACACCGTGGGCCACTACGCCTCCCTGGCGGGCGACGGCCGTCCCGGCGAGGCGCGCGGGGTGAGCGTCATCTCCCTGCTTCCCGCCGCCCGCGACGAGCGGGGCGAGCGCGCCTGGCTGACCGCCAAGGCCCAGGTGACGCCCACCGGCGGCTTCCACCGCATCCCCATCGTCCAGTGGACCGACAACCAGCGCGGCCGCAACCTGGCGCCCACCGTGTCCCTGGCCGACCTGGCCAGCAAGGGCCTCGAGGGTGCGGAAGCGGCCGGCGGTGATCACGGGGATGGACACGGCGCCGCTGATGGCGCCGAGCATCACGCGCCGCTCGGAGGCTACCACAGCGAGGGCCACGGCCTGGTCATTCCCTTCGATGCGGCCTTCGACGCCCATCCCGAGAGCGAGTATCGCTGGGGCATGAACATCGACAACGACCGCTGCATCGGCTGCAGCGCCTGCGTCGCGGCCTGCCACATCGAGAACAACATCCCGCTCGTCGGCGAGGAGGGTGTCGCCTGGCACCGGGAGATGTCCTGGCTCCGCATCGAGCGCTACGTCGACGAGGGCGACCGCAGCGACGGCATGGAGCGGCGCCCCTTCCCCAACCGGGAGAAGCTGGGCGAGACCGATGTGCGCTACGCGCCCATGCTCTGCCAGCAGTGCGGCTCGGCGCCCTGCGAATCGGTGTGCCCGGTCATCGCGACCTACCACAACGAAGAAGGCCTCAACGGCATGATCTACAACCGTTGTGTCGGGACCCGCTACTGCGCGAACAACTGCGTCTACAAGGTGCGGCGCTTCAACTACTTCGACTACAGCCAGCACAACTGGCCCGGGCTCTTCGACCTCATGCTCAACCCCGACGTCACGGTGCGGCAGCAGGGGGTCATGGAGAAGTGCACCTTCTGCGTCCAGCGCATCCAGGAAGCGCGCCAGACGGCCAAGGACGAGGGGCGGCCCATCGCCGACGGCGAGGTGGTGACCGCATGCCAGCAGTCCTGCCCCACCCAGGCCATCTCCTTCGGCAACTTGCGGGACGAAAAGAGCCAGGTCCAGAAGGACGCCGACGAGCCGAACCGTTCCTATCACTCACTGCAGGTACTGAACACGCGACCCGCGATCACCTATCTGTCACAGGTCGATCGCGTCAAGCGCGATGACGACGAGAGGTCCCACGGATGACGCCTCCGCCTCCCGCCACCGCAGCGGCCGACATGATGCGGCCTGGCGCGGTGCCCCAGGACTCGCAAATCAATGTCGATGTCCTGGCAGTCACCAAGGGCGCCTCCTGGCCCTGGTTCGCACTGCTCGCCCTCGCCCTCCTGGGCGTCGGTCAAGCCGCCGCCGTGCTCGCCTACCAGACCTACGAGGGCCTGGGCGTTGCCGGCTACCAGGCTCCGGTCTTCTGGGGTGTGTACATCATCACCTTCGTCTTCTGGATCGGCATCGGCCACGCCGGCACCCTGATCTCGGCGATCCTCTTCCTCTTCCGAGCGCAGTGGCGCAACGCCATCAACCGCGCCGCCGAGGCCATGACGGTCTTCGCGGTGCTCACCGCGGCGCTCTTCCCGCTGATCCACATCGGGCGGCTGTGGAAGTTCTACTTCCTGCGTTCTACTTCCTGCTCCCCTACCCGAATCAGCGCGCTCTGTGGGTGAACTTCAAGAGCCCGCTCCTGTGGGACGTCTTCGCCGTCAACACCTACATGACGATCTCGATCATCTTCTTCTACGTCGGCCTGATCCCGGACATCGCCATCGCGCGGGATCGCTCGACGGGCATCCGCAAGTTCGCCTACACGATCCTCTCCCTGGGTTGGCAGGGGAGCTCGGGGCAGTGGAAGGCCCACAACCGAACGGTGCTCCACCTCTCCGGCCTCGCGACGCCCCTGGTGCTCTCGGTCCACTCCGTCGTTTCCTGGGACTTCGCCATGTCCATCGTGCCGGGCTGGCACGCGACGATCTTCGCGCCCTACTTCGTCGCCGGCGCGGTCTTCGGCGGCTTCGCCATGGTGATGGTGGTGCTGATCCCCGTGTGCCGCATCTACGGCCTCGAGGAGTACATCACCGACTACCACTTCGAG
>JAFDEK010000186.1 GCA_019310385.1 Deltaproteobacteria bacterium | reverse complement strand
TGAACCAGCGGTGGAGGAAGAGCGGTTCCAACGCGAACAGAACGACCGTGAACACGAACCATACAAGCGTCATCATGTGGATCCACCAGAATGACGGATCGAGGTAGCGATTCCACGCCCCCATGAAATGAAGCATGTAAAGGCCCGATGTGCCGGCGAAAACAGTCGTCACGCGAGCCTGCAGTGCGAATCGCGATTCGAGCTGCTCGAAGAGTTCAATTCGCTGATCTTCAGACGGCATCCGTCGAATCGCCGGAATGAGAACGGTTGTCACGAATGCAACGCCGCCAATCCAGAGAACAACAGAGAGAACATGAATCGCGCGTGCAGCAACGAAGGTGGTCACGTTCGGACGCCTATCTTGGAGTGTCTATGCCGCCCAACTAGCCTGCAACCCTCAACCAGTCTATCGGTTATCACGCAGAATACCGCTTGATATCGTGCCGTGCCGGAGGAGTCGGCACCGATGCAACTGTTGGAGCCTGCGAGACTACTTGGTGGCATCCGACCGCGACACTGAAACGTTCTTGATTGGCAGGTTGCCGAACAACGCCCTGGCGCCAGACCGGGGAAGCGGTGAGGCCGCTTCACGGCATCGAAGCCGCACCCGCGCCCCGCCGGTGACCAAACAGGTGCACAGCACACGGGTCTAGAGAGCGCGTCCCAACCGCACTGCGCATGGGCTGTCCCGCGGGTCTCCCAACACGTGCACAGCCCAGGGGATCCGAGCTGGTGACCCGTGGTCGGCGGAAGCCCCTCCCCGGCCCCCGCGGGTCGCCAAACGTGTGCGCGTGCCACGCACCACACACCACGCGTTACTCGCTGCACGCTGCAATCACGAAGCCGCCTAGCCCGGCAATCAGATCGTGATGCCCGGCTCCCCGAAGAACTCGCCCTCACCCTCGTCCCGGAAAGACCAGGGCAGCAGCGGCGGGGCGGGGCGATCGTCGGCGGGGCGGTCGCCGGTGAAGCGGCGTCGCTGCTCGACGAAGTAGCGCTCGCCCCGGGTGAGATAGATGGCGGCATCGATCGCCTCGAGCGCGCCCTCGAGATCGCCGCGCATGAAGAGCACCTCGGCGAGGGTGTCGAGGAGGTCGGGGTCGGCGTGGTCGCTCTGGGCCACGGCGCGTTCGGCCAGGGCCAGGGCCACCTCCAGCTGCTCGAAGCTCGCGTCGGTCTCGGTCGCCATGCGCCAGGCCAAGTCGTTGCAGCTCCAGGTTTCGGCCTCGGGCATGTGGAGCAGATCGGCGCCATAGCGCTCGAGAGCGCTGGGGCTGCGCAGCACCAGGGGTACGGCGGCCATGAGGGCGAGCAGCCCCGCCAGCCCGACGCTCCACGCCATCCGGCGCACCCAGGGCCCGGCGGGCTGCCCGAAGAGCGCGGAGCGCGCCATGGGCCGCGTCGCGAGATAGCCGCCCACGAAGCCGCCCAGGTGAGCGGCCCCCGCCACGACAGGGATGACGAAGCCGAGCACGCCCTCGACGACCAGTACGCAGAGAAAGAGGGTGCGCGGGAGACGCCACCACACCGGAAGGCGCTCGGGAAAGTTCAGCTCGAGACAGAGCGCCGCGCCCGCCAGGCCCATCACGATGCCCGAGGCTCCGACCACCTCCTCGTAGCGCACGACATAGCTCGCCCCCATGGAGCCCAACGCGGAGGCGCCGATGACGACCAGGGTGCGCAGCGAGCCCAGGGGACGCTCGACGATCAGCGCCAGACCGAGCAGGGCCAGCATATTCATCACGATATGGAGGTGCAGCCCGATTGGCGCATGGAGGAGGTTCGCGGTCGCAAGCCGCCAGAGCTGCCCCTCCCGCACGAAGGCCGTCGCCAGCGCGCCGACCTCGGTGACGAAGGGATCCGAGAGCTGCAGGACATAGACCGCGACACACACCAGAACCAGGAGCTTCGTGGCGAGCAGCGAGTGCGGGCCCTGGGCGAGGCGATCGATCTCGGTGATGCGGCCCAGCTGCGTGAGCCCATTGGGCTGGCGTCCGAGGCGTCTCACCAGGGCGCGATCGAGCACCTCGGGGCCGTCGCTGGCCAGGAAGCGTCTGCGCCGGATCATGTGGATCCCGCGGCGCGTGCCGAGCCAGAAGCCGCGGGACGCCGCGACCTGGTGGGTGATGTCCGCGTAGGGGATTTCGCGGGGTCGCCGCCCGCCCAGGCCCAGGGGAATACGGATCCCCGTGTCACCCAGGACGATGTCGCAGCGCGGTGCGATGAGGGAGACCGTCTCGGGCTCGGAGCCGGGCAAGTCGCCCTGCGCAGGCCCGCCTCGGCCACTGCCCGTCTCGAAGTAGGAACTCACAGCCCCAGTCTAGCAGGGCGCCCGAGGCGCCCGGCGCGCCGGCCGATCAGGAGCGCTTCGATACCGCGACCGTCGGGAAGACCCGCGTGTAGAAGAGGAACACCAGCCCGAATGCCCCGAAGAAACCCAGAGCAATCAGGATCTGGTAGGGCCCGAACCACGACCAGCTGTCGTCCTTGACGACCGAGGGCCAGACCAGCAGGTTGCGCTCGAACCACAGACCCAGCATCACGATTGCGGCCACGGGCCCCAGGATCCACGGGGTCTTCTTGGGACGCTCCCCCAGGAGCACCCAGAAGGGAATGATCCAGACGCAGGCCCAGGTCACCATGGCGAGCCACCCGTAGGCGGTGCTGAGGCGCGACCACTCGAAGTCCCAGCTCGACCAGGAAGCCGCGAATGCCGATTGCGTGTAGCCCTTGTCGATGACGAACTGGTTGCCCAGGCGATCCTTGAAGAAGAGGAACTCCTCGGGGAGATTGCCGTACCAGATGACCAGGTACTGGGCCCAGAAGAGGTACATCCAGAAGATCGAGAAGGCGAAGAGCAGCTTCCCGATGTCGTGGAGCCGGGCCTCGGTGATTTCCCCCTTGAAGCCGGGGGCGTTGCGGTGCAGAACCGCCACCAGGGCGGTCGCGGCGACGGCGCAGAGCACACCGCCCCAGCCCACGTAGGCAGCGAAGAGGTTGGAGAACCAGGTCTGCTCCATGGACATGACCTGGTCGAAGACGAGCAGCGAGTAGCCCAGGGCGTAGAAGAGCAGGATCGGAGCGGCGAAGCGCGACAGCTTCTTCCAGGCCGCGTCGCGCTCCTCGACGTCGCCGCGCCAGTTGGCGGTCCACTTCTGGGCCATACGCTGGCCGAAGCCCGTGCCGTGATCCGCGAGGTTCTTGAGCAGGGGCCGGCTCGAGGTCTTGAGGAACCAGATGGTGATGAGCGCCAGGACGCCGAGGATGATCAGGTCGCTGGTGAAGACCCGGGTGTCGTTGAGCCACGCCTCCTTGCCGTGGACCGCGCCCTCGCGGCTCCACTCGAAGAGGTAGTGACGCCCGAAGTAGCCGACGCAGCCCAGCACGAAGGAGACGGGCACCCAGGCCGCCAGGCCCTCGGCAATTCGGCGCAGGGGACCGGGCCAGCGCGCGCCGACCACGACGAAGATCGCCGCCAGGGCGAGACCCGCCTGGGACAGGGTGGCGAAGTAGATGAAGTTGGCGTGGAAGGCCAGCCAGGCCGCCTGGGGGTTCGTAGTCAGTCCGACCAGGAAGGCGATGACGCCCACCACTGCCAACCCCGCACAGATGTTGGTGAGGGGCTGGGGCAGGCTGATGGGATTGGCCTGTTCCAGAACGCGGGACGCGGAGCTCACTGGCGACCTCCCTGACCGTTCAGGTCGCGTACGAAGTTGATGATGTTCCAGCGGTCTTCCGGCGTGATGCGCGCGTAGGCGGGCATGCGGCCGCGGCCCAGGGAGATGGTCGCGTAGAGGTGACCGTCGCTGAAGACCTTGGCCATGCTCTGGGGCCCGCCAATGGGGAGCACCATGCCGAGGGGACCGTTGCTGCCGAAGGGCGGGCCCGCGAGGGGGCCGTCGCCGTGGCCTTCGGGGCCGTGGCAGGTGACGCAGTAGCGGTGGAAGAGCACCTCGCCCCGCTTCAGGGAAGCCAGGTTGGCGGACACCGGGTTGGGGACGGCGTTGCGCTGGGCCTCGTCCATGGCCAGCAGGTTCGGCACCGCGCCCCAGGTGAGGGGAACCGTGCCCTCGGGCGGCGCGAATCCCTGGAGCTGGTCACGATGGGTCACGACCTCGAAGGCCTGGGTCGCCCGCTGCCGCTTCATCTGCGGAAACCACTCGTAGCTCATCTGCTCCCAGCAACCCGTGGAGGCGCTGACTGCGACCAGCAGTAGTCCGGCCAGCAGAGTCCGGCCGCCACGCTGGGCGCGACGACTCGACGTCCTACTCCTCGACGTCCTACTCCTCGACGTCCTACTCCTCGACGTCCTACTCCTCGACAACAGACACCTCCTTCGCGGACTCGGCGCGAAGCAACGCATCCACCTCCGCGACGTCGCGTTCGGCGCAGCGCACCACCACCCCGAACTCCTCGGCGGAGAAACGCGGGCTGTAGGCCTTGTCGAGAGCGAAGCGGGGGTAGAGCTTTCCGAAGATCAGCATGCCGACGAGAGTCAGGACGCCGGCCAGCAGGACCATGAGCTCGAAGCCGATGATCGAATAGGCCGGGATGGAGGCGAAGGGCTTGCCCGCGATCTTGATCGGCCAGTTGAGGCTCATCCAGATCTGCATGGCGAAGCCCAGGACCACGCCGGTGAGGCCGCCGACGAGAGTGAAGATCCGCACCTTGCTCGGCTTGGGATCGACGGCGTCGTCGATCTCCGTGAAGGGAGCGGGGCTGTAGGTCTCGATGTCGTCGAAGCCGCGCTTCTTGAGCTTCGTGACGGCGGAGACCACATCGTCGGGCAGGTCGAAGACGCTCAGCAGGGCCGGCATCAGTGCGCTCCTCCGTGTGCCTTCTCGTGGATGGAGAGCTCCTTCATCTCGGCGATCGCGATCACGGGGAATACCTTGAGGAAGAGCAGGAAGAACATGCTGAACCAGCAGAAGCTTCCCGCCAGGACCGAGAGCTCTACGGCGCTGGGGATGTAGAGGCCCCAGGCGCCGGAGATGTATTCCCGGGAGAGCGAAGTAATGATGATCACGTAGCGCTCGAACCACATTCCCACGTTGATGAACCAGCACAGGATGAAGAGGAAGGGCGGGCTGGTGCGCAGGCGCTTGAACCAGAGGAGCTGCGGCAACACCGTGT
>JAFDEK010000103.1 GCA_019310385.1 Deltaproteobacteria bacterium | reverse complement strand
ATCCCCACCACGGCGAGCCAGCCGCCCCCGCGCAGCAGGGCCTCCTGGTCGGGCAGCGAGCCCGCCAGGCCCGCCGCGGCGCCGCCCATGGCCCCCAACGCGAGGCCCGCGCAGACACCGCCGAAGAGCAGGTCACCCGAGAGCGCGGCCCACAGCCCCTCTCGCCCGCCCATGCTCGTCACCGCGATCACCAGGATCGCGAGCCACACGACGGCCAGTCCGCCCGCCAGGAAGAGCAGCCGCGGAACGCGCCGTACCGGCGCACAGTCCTGGGCCATGGCCCGGATCAAGCGCTCGCTGTGGCGAGAGCCCTCCCCTCCCCCGCCCTCTGTCTGGGCTGACGACTCGTTCACGATCCGGGTCCCTTCAGGCGCTTGCGCAGCGCGACATAGCCCCGGTGCGCCCTCACTTTGAGGGCTCCGGGGCTGATGCCCACTTGGAGAGCCGCTTCGGCCACCGAGAGGCCACGCAGCTGGATGAGCTCGACGGCCTGGCGTTGGGTGGCGGGGAGCTCCTCGAGGGCTCGGCGCAGCTCCGGTGCGAGCTCCCGGGCCGAGAAGTCGAACTTCGCCACCGCGCCGGCGTCCTCGAACATCTCCATGGCCTCGACCTTCACCTCGCGGTCGCCTCGCCGCTTGCGCGCGCGCATGGCATCGATGGTTGCGTTGCGCAGGATCGTACGCATCCACGGGCCAAAGGGCCGCTCGGGCCGATAGGTGTGGCGCGCCCGGTGAATCGAGAGCAGGGCATTCTGCACTACGTCTTCCACTCCCGATTCGTCATAGAGCCTCGCTCGCACCGAACGTCGCATGATGGGCAGCAGCTCCTCGAGGAGCTTCTGGTACGCGACGGAATCCCCGTCCTGGGCCGAGATCATCGCCGCCCGCCAGCGAGCCTCCTGCTCGATCGCCGCGGGGGACGCCTCGGTGCCGCCACGGCGCCGGCCGCGACCCTGATCCCCGGAGTCTCCGCTGGCGCTGGCGATCTTCTCGGTCCCCTGGCCATCCGTCACCGGCATACGCTCCGCGCAGGCTCTCGGTTACCGCTCTCGGCACGCTGACAGGCGCGCCGTGGGAATGCTACCGCAGCGAGGGGCCCGGCAGCCGCCCGCCCCGCACCGGGAGCGGCTACTATCCCGCGCCATGAACGAAGTCACAGACCCCACCTGGCTCTCCCTGCTGCCGGCCCTGGTGACGATCGCCCTCGCCTTCGCGACGCGGCAGGTCATTCCGGCGCTCTTCGCCGGCATCGTCACGGGCTCCCTCGTGCTCTTCGCCGGCAGCGGCGAGGCGGCCGATCTCAACTTCATCTCCCGCTTCTTCCTGCCCGCGATCGGCTCGCACAAGTACGCCCAGATCCTGCTCATCTATCTCTGGTCCCTGGGCGGGCTGATCGGCATCTGGGAGAAGACCGGCGGCGCGCGACACTTCGCCGAGCAGGTGGGGCTGCGCTTCTCGAAGAGCCGGCGGGGCTCGCTCTTCTTCGTCTGGCTGCTCGGCTGCGTCTTCCATCAGGGGGGGACGGTGAGCACGGTGCTCACGGGATCCACCGCAAAGCCGGTCACTGACCGCTTCCGGGTCAGCCACGAAGAGCTCTCCTACGTGGTGGACTCCACGTCGTCCCCGATCGCGACCATCCTTCCCTTCAACGCGTGGCCCATCTACGTCGGCGGTCTGGCCGCCGGCACGATCGCGCTGATCCCCGACGACGCGGCGGGCTTCGCGTTCTTTCTGCGCGCCCTGCCCTTCAACTTCTATGCGATCTTCGCCGTTCTCTCGACCCTGCTCTTCGCCCTCGAGCTGCTTCCCTGGGTTCCCGGCCCCATGGCGCGGGCGCGTCGACGCACGAAGGACGGCGGCCCCCTCGACCGCCCGGGAGCGAGCCCCATGCTGGTGGGAGCGCCGAGTCCGACCCCAGAGGACCACTCCGACTACCGCCCCCACCTCGTGGACTTCCTCGTCCCCCTCGGCCTGCTGCTCCTGATCAGCGCCCTTCCCGTGACCCTGGGTCTGGGAAGTTTCGTCAACGAGGCCTTCATGACCGCGGTGCTCTCCGCCATGCTCATCGCCCGGCTGCGTGGCATGAACCTCGCCACCATCATCAGCGGCCTGGTGGACGGCTGCGCGAAGATGACCATCGGCGCCATCGTGCTCGGCCTCGCCGTCACCATCGCCGAGGTCGCGAAGTCCCTGGACACGGCGGGCTACCTGGTCGGCGTCGCTGGCGGCGCGTTGCCCCCGGTGGCCCTGCCGGCTCTCTTGATGTTGCTGTGCATGGTGATCGCCTTCGCGACGGGCACCTCCTGGGGCACCTACGCGGTGGTGGTCCCCATCGCGCTTCCCCTCGCCTGGGCCCTCCAGGCCGACCCGAGCTATCTGGCGATCTGCCTGGGCGCCGTGGTCGGGGGCGGCGTCTTCGGAGATCAGTGCTCGCCCATCTCCGACACCACGATTCTCTCCAGCATGTTCAGCGGCTGCGACCTCATGGACCACGTCAGAACCCAGCTGCCCCTGGCCCTGGCGGCGGCGACCCTCGCGGCCCTCTGCTCCACCCTGGCTGCCGCTGCGCTCTAACCCCTCGTCCCCGGGGGTCTTGTCTGGGGTGTTTTCGACACATTCATGTCTCCTGGGCCACTTTCTTATCGAGTGGGGGGGGTGGAGAATCGCATGGGTCGTGGTCGATTCGATCATCTGCACGTCGAGCTCTCGGTGGCCGTTGGGTACTTGGTTCCGCGCTACGCGCTCTGGCTGCGTTTGAAGGAGCTGGGCTGGAGCCCCGAGCAGCTGAAGCGCAGTCAGGTAATCGCATTCTGTGACGAGCACTTACAGGAATTCCTAGCAGTTCACGGAGGCTCCCTCGCCAGGCGCGCGCTCGCGCGCTTCCAGCGCCGGATACGCCGCTTCGACCCCGCCCACGCCACCCCTGAAGAAACCCTGGCACGCCTGGGGGGAACGAGAGGATGAGAATCATGAGCACGCGAGCTTTCACCCGACTCTTCGGCCGCTTTGGCGCCTTCACCCGTGCGGAGGGCGGCTCCTACCCGGATCCCGCAGCCCCGCCGACCGCAGTCCGCTTCCGGGCCGCCAATTTGCACTCGTCGCTCAAGCCCTCGCGAAAACGCTCCGATCTCCAACGGACGGAGTCGTTTCGGATGTCCAGATCGGCACAAGCAGAGCACGTAATCCTCCTCGCAGGAAGCAATCCGCAGCACGCCGAAGAGCTTGCCGGGCGGGTCGGCGCCATGGAGGCGGTGCCCGTCGTCGTGCCGGGAATCGACGACGCGATCGCCCTGCTGCGCGAGAACCAGGTCGACTTCGGCGCGCTGATGGTCCCTACCCACTTCGATGCCAAGGGCCTCAAGAAGCGTCTCAAGCCACTGATCGCCGAAGCCTCGCCCGATGGTCTCGCCCTCGTATCCGTCGGCCCGCCGCCGGCCAAGGACCAGCGCCGGCAGCTACGCGGAGCGGGATTCAAGCTGGCACTCTGGGATCCCATCGACGATGGGATTCTGCGCTTTCAGCTCAACCGTGCGCTCAACGCTGAGCACGATGGAAACAAGCGCTCGAATCCCCGGGTTCCCACCTTTCTGCTCTCGCGGATTTTCGTGGGAGGCCGGGAGAAGGACGCGGTGGTGTACAGCCTCTCTTCGACCGGTGCCTTTCTCGAAACGCCCCGAGCCACCATGGACGGTGCCGAGATCGAGCTCGAGATCCGCATCCCGGGAAGCTCCATCCGCACCCACGCCGAGGTGGTGTTCTGCAACGTGCCCGGCAATCTGCAGCGGCCCAAGCTGCCCCTCGGCATGGGCGTGCGCTTCCAGGGTCTCGACAAAGGCAGCCTGAAGCTGCTCCGCAGCTACGTCGAGGAGCGCAACGCCCTGCTGGAAGTCTGAGCGAGAAGCGTCATGAGCGCGCGAAAGGCGCGCCCGCGATGGGAGATGCGGTTCTTCTCGTCGTCGGGCAGCTGCGCCATGGATTCGCTGAACCCCTGCGGCTGGAAGACCGGGTCGTACCCGAAGCCGCCCTCGCCCCGCGGCGCGTCGAGAATGCGCCCCGCGCACTCGCCCCGGGCCGTCACCACCTTCCCCTCCGGCGTCGCGAGCGCGGAAACGCAGACGAAGCGGGCGCCCCGCTCCCCGGGCGCCACGCCGGCGAGGGCCGCGAGCAGCTTGGCTACGCGACCCAGGTCGTCGAGCTCGTCGCCTCCATAGCGAGCGGAGAGTGGCCCCGGCGCGCCGCGGAGCGCGTCGACCTCGATCCCCGAGTCGTCAGCCACGGCTGCGGCCCCGAGCTGCTCCGCTACGGCACGCGCCTTGGCGACGGCGTTGGCCTCGTAGTCGAGCCCCTCGTCGGGAAAGACGACGGCGTCCTCGGGCTCGAGGCGGCGAAGCTCGATCTCTGCTTCGCCCAGGCTTTCCAGGATGGCTCGGATCTCGACGACCTTGCCGGGGTTCCCGGTGGCGACCACCAGGCGCACGCGCTCCCGGATCACGCGGGCCTTTCCGCCCCACCCGAGCCCTCGAGAGCATCGAGGACCCGACCCTGGATTCCGCACAGCTCTTCGATGCCCCGCAGTGCCACGGAGGTCAGCTGCGCGAGCTCTTCCGGGGAGAAGGTGCCCCCCTCCCCCGTGCCCTGAACCTCGATGAAGCGACCGCTTCCCGTCGCGACCACGTTCATGTCGACCTCGGCGCGAACGTCCTCCTCGTAAGGAAGATCGAGCAGGACCTCCCCGCCGACGACGCCCACAGAAATGGCAGCGAGGGAGTCGCGCAATGGCTGCCGCGCGATCTCACCGCTGGCGACGAGGCGGCGACACGCGAGAGCCAGGGCCGTGGAGGCGCCGGTGATGGCAGCGGTGCGCGTGCCTCCATCGGCCTGCAGCACGTCGCAGTCGACCCAGAGAGTCCGCTCGCCCAGAGCGCTCAGGTCCGCCACGGCACGCAGGCTGCGGCCGATGAGGCGTTGGATCTCCATGGTGCGGCCCGAGAGCTTGCCGCGCGCGGCCTCCCGCTCGTTGCGACGGTCGGTGGAGCCGGGAAGCATGGAGTACTCGGCGGTGATCCAGCCGTCTCCGCTCCCCTTGAGCCAACGCGGAACCGAGAGCTCCTCGCTCACCGTGCAGAGCACCTTGGTCCGCCCCATGCAGCAGAGCACCGAGCCCAGGGGATTCTCGGTGAAGTCGAGGATCAGCTCCACGGGCCGCAGCTCCCCGTTCGCGCGTCCGTCCCGTCGCATCAGCGGGTGGATCCCAGGGAGAGCTCGCCGCCGATCCCGCGCAGCGCGTCGTATCGCTCGCCGTAGCGGAACACGGCCTCGGCCAGAGCTTCAGCAATGCGCTCGCGGTGCTGACCCGTGCGCAGGATCCGCTCGTCCTCGCTGTTGCTCAGGAAGCCGATCTCGATCAGCGTCGCGGGCATGCGCACGCCCATGAGAACGACGAAGGGGGCCTGCTTCACGCCGCGCGAGGGAAGCTCGATCGCGTTGCGCAGCTCCGTCTGGGCGAGCCTTGCAAAGGCATCCGACTCGGCCACGTGCTCGCTCTCCGCCATGTCGCCCAGGATTGCGGCCAACGGATCGTGGAGCGAGAGCACGACGCCATCGGCGCCGAAGGCCTGGTTCTCACGCTCCGCAACCTGGCGCGCGCTCTCGTCGCTGGCCTCGAGCGAGACGAAGAAGGTCTCGATGCCCCGGGGCTTGGCGTTCCGGGCCGAATTGGCGTGGATGGAGATGAAGAGATCGCCCCGGGCGTCGTTGGCGAGTGAGGTTCGCGACTCGAGAGGCACGAAGACGTCGTCGTCCCGGGTCAGTACGACCCGCAGCTTCCCCTCGCGCAGGCGCCGGGCAAGACGTTGGGTGACGTCGAGAACGAGCTCCTTCTCGACGAGGCCCCGGGGACTCGTGGCGCCCTCGTCCTTGCCTCCGTGGCCCGCATCGATCACCACGGCATCGAAACGGTCGCGCCGCCCGCTCTCGGCGGTCGCCGTCGAGAAGGCCGCCGCGGCGGACGCGAGGGCCAGCAGGAGGACCACGACCCCCTGCGATCCGGCGCCCTCGAGCTTCGTAGAGCCCCATCGCGGCATTCTGTTGTCTCTCACTCCCCTCTCCCCCGACCGGGAAACTACCACGCCAGCGGCCAAGTGCGACGCGGGCCCGAATGTGTGTGGGGAGGGAATCGGCCAGACGCCCCGGGCGTCCAATCCGGCGCGGACGAGGGCGTGGAAGTAGCTCAGTGAATCGCGTTGACGACCAGCTTGGATTCGGCCAGCGGCATCGGTGCGACTCGCTGCACGGTGTACTCCGCGGTCTCGCTGAACACTTTGCTCGGCGCCCACTCCGGCAGCTGCGACATGCGCAGCATGCTGCGCGTCATGGCTCCGGTGGGGTCGATCACCCAGGGGTCGTTCCGGTCTTCGAACCAGAAGGTGACCATGTGATGCTGGCCGTCGGAGGGGCGGTATACGACCGCGCGATAGACCTCGGACTCGTCGAAGCCCAGATCGCGCAGGGCGTGGTAGACGAGCAGCTCCAGGCCGTCGCAGTCGTCGCCGTTGCCCCGCAAGGTCTCCTCGAGGGTGGCCCAGTGATCGATGGGCCCGTCGGCGACGTAGTGATCCCTGGCCTGGGTCTGGATCCAGCCGGCGACTTCCCGCGCCAGCTCGCGCTTGCGCTCGGCCCGGAAGGAAAAGTACTTGTCGCGAAGCCCATCCCGGTTGCCAGCCTGAGCCGCGCCGGCCGAAGCGCGCCGGGCATCGAGAGCGTCGGCTTCCACCGAAGGCGCGTGCCTGGCGCCGCCCAGCTCCCGGCCGTCGTCGACCCGCTCCCGGCGCTGCCAGCCCACAATCTTGGGGCTCCAGGCATCGGCGGGATCGGGCTGGGCGAAATAGTCATAGCTGCGAGGCGTCCCGATCACTCCCGCGCACCCGCCTCCGAGAACCAGGCCGAGCCCCATGAGGAGCCCCGTCGACAAGATCGACAAGAAGGAGGTGAAGCCGCTTCGCATACCCGAAGGACATCGGCCGGCCGGGGCGGCGCATTGAGCCTAAGTACCCGAAAGCGCGAGCGAAAATCCAACAGAAGCATTTCCCTATGCGAGCTGGGCGGATGCGATGGGGGATGCGCCGGTGCGAAGTCGCGCGTGCGTTCCGCTTGCCGGCGAGCGAGGCTCGCCCGTCGGAGGTCGTGTGCGGAGGCGCTTGGGGGCCGAAGGCTCGGAATCAGGCGGGGAAGTGAGTGCCGCCGCCGTCGCAGATGCCGACGAGACCGAAGAGAACCACGAAGAAGAGGATCATGGCTGGAATGCCGCAGACGACATAAAGCACCGAGGCGAGGTCGACGACCCCCTTCGGCTCGTGCTCCTGGACCTTCGACTGCTCGTCGGACATCTCTCTCAATCTCCCTGATCGCATCTGGCTCGCGCGGTGACCCGACCGGCTGGCGGCCGCGGTGTCGATTCGCGCTTCCGGGCGGGCCGCAAGTTAGCGGCGTTGCTCCCTTCTGCCAATCACTTGCCGATCGCCTGCAATCGCGAATCCGCCACCCTAGCAGCCCGTTGAAGAACCCTGACCGAGCCAGGTGCGGTCATTCGGCCCGAGATCAAGGCGCGGGAGCGCCGCCGTAGCTGGCTACGGCAAGCTCTCGCGGTCGACGCAGTCACCGGGAAGCCCAGCCTTTGGCTGGGCCCCCAACGCAGAGATCGGGTCGAAGGGCCGTGCATGGCGACCGAAGGGTTCTTCAACGGGCTGCTAGGAGGGGCCCGGGAACGGCCATCCCCGAGATGGAGTCCCCCCGCGGGGCCAGCGGGAAGCGTCGCCGGGGCTCGTGGGTCCCGATCGCGGAGGCGCTAGTCGCGCCAGTCCAGGGGGACCTCTTTCAGATCCGCCTCGATCTCGAGGACGCGGAGATCCCGTTCGTACTTCTCGACGTTTTCCCGCTGGTCGCGAATCTCCTGGCGCAGCTTGTAGCTCACGGGCGAATTCTGGGGATCGCTCGCTCCCGGCGCCGACACGGCCCACTGGCCCGTGGCCGAGGCCGTGTTCTCCAGCTCGCGCTGGGCCTTGACGAGCGCGACCTTGGCGTTGTCGAGATCGGCCCGGGCCTCGCGGAAGCGCTCGCGCCAGTCGTCGGCCGCGCTGCCGCCGCGCCGCGAGGAGGTCTCGCTGTAGCTCGAGGGAAGGCGCAGCAGCCGGTCGATGTCCACATTGGACGGGGGCGGCGCGGTGGAAGGAGGCGGCGCATTGGAAGGAGGCGGCGCGGTCGTGCTCTGTCCGGCTTCTTCGCCCTCGGCCCACGCGAGCCGCGACGGCGCTCCGATCACGAGGATGAGACCGAGAGCGAGTGCCACCCCCGAGCCCTGCCCGCGTCGGCCAACTTCGGCGGTCTCCGATGTGCTCCGATTCACGCAGTATCCCTCGAACGGTCGATCCGGCTCAGTGTGTCGGAAAAGCAACCCCCGAGCCGCGGTTCCGTGCGCCCACGCGCCGCAGCATAGCGGAGTGCCCGGGGTTGCGGAGAAATCGCCACCCCCAGGGCCGGATCGGCAGAATGCAGGTCAAGCGTCCACAGAAAAGGCCGATACGAATTCCGAGCGCCTCGCCTGGGTGCAGGGCTGCCCGATCCTCGCGGAGGACACGCGCCGATGGAACGCGAAAAGCTATACCGGCTGCTGCGGCTGGGACTCGAGAAGGGGGCCTCGGACATCCACTTCCAGGTGGGTTGTCTCCCCCTCTATCGCTTCCACGGCGAGCTCGTGGAGCTTCGCTACAAGGTCCTCACGCCCAAGGACACCGAAGAGATCGTCAAGATCCTCATCGAGGCCGATCCCGGCGGCCAGAACCTCGAATTCAACGAGCGCGACCTGGCCTTCGAGCTCCCCGGCGAGGGACGCTTCAGGGTCAACATCTCCCGGCAGCGACGCTTCTACAACATCGTACTGCGGGTGATCCCGCTACAGATCGCGGCTTTCGAGGACCTCAATCTGCCCTCGGTGCTGCGCGACATCGCCGCCCTCCAGCGCGGCTACGTCCTGGTAACGGGCGCCACCGGCATGGGCAAGTCGACCACGCTGGCGACCATGATCAACGAAGTCAACATGCACCGAAAGGCGAAGATCGTCACCGTCGAGGACCCGATCGAGTTCGTCTTCACCCACGACAAGAGCATCATCACCCAGCGCGAGATCGGCACGGACACCAGCTCCTTTCCGGACGCGCTGCGAGCCGCGCTACGCCAGGACCCCGACGTCATCATGGTCGGCGAGATGCGCGACCTGGAGACCGTCGACACGTCGCTCAAGGCAGCCGAAACGGGCCACCTCGTCTTCTCCACCATCCACACCTCCGACGTCGCCTCCACGATCAACCGGCTCGTGTCCTTCTTCCCCACGGAAGAGCAGCTGCAGGTGAGAGCGCGCCTGGCCGACAACCTCAACGCAGTCGTTTCGCTGCGCCTGATGGTCAACAAGAAGCAGAACGGCCGCGTTCCGGCCATCGAGGTCATGCGCTCCACGCGCTCGATTCAGGAGTGCATCAAGGACCCCGCCAGGACCCACGAGATCACCGAGTTCATCGGACGGGGTCGTCCCGAGGGCATGCAGACCTTCGACCAGCACCTAGTCGATCTGCTGCACGCCAACAAGATCTCGCTGGAGGCCGCGCTGTCCACGGCCACCAATCCCGTCGACCTGCAGACCAAGCTCGACATGGAGGGCGGCAACTTCGCCGTCCCCGTAGAAGACGAAGAGAAGCCCGAGGCCCCCTTCGAAATCGAGCAGGACGGCCGTTTCTGACCGCCACCGCGGCCCGATCCACCAGGGGGCCGTGAACGAAGGAGCAGCGGAAGACGGCCATGTCGGACTCCGAGAAGCTGGAGAAACTCAGCACGATGCTGCGCGCCACCTCGAGCCGTGCCGCGGAAATCGTGGGAAATGGCTGTGCGCTCCTTTTCGCCGCCATGCCCGGAGAAGACGCTGCACACGCGATCACGACCTTGCGCGCGGCGGCCGGCTTCGACTCACCCGACGCTGCGCGGGCCGCCGCGGAAGCGCTGCTTCCCACCGTGCGAGAGCTTCTGATCAGCGGCGCCCCGGCCAGCGCACCGGCCCACCCCGGCCTGGGCGCACGAGGCCAAGCAGGCTTCGCCGCCTACCCTCTCGCCTGGGAAGGCGACCCGATGGGATGTCTGCTCGTCGGCTTCCCCACGCCGATCACGGAGACCACCGCACAGAATCTCGCTCATCTCGCCTCCACGGCGTCCCTGCACCTAGATCACGCCCACGTGAGCGCCGAGGTCACCCGGCTGCACGCGGCGCTCAGTGAGACGGAGGGCGTTGCCGACGAGAAGACGGACGAGCTCCTGAAGCTCTCCGAGGCGCTCTTCGCCCAGGACATCGAGCTGCTCCGCAACAACGAGAAGCTCGGCAAGATCGAGAAGCTCAAGAACGACTTCATCGAGAAGATGTCCCGAGAGCTTCGCACGCCCCTCAACAGCATCATCGAGGCCATCATCGGCGTGCTCGCCGGCGAGAACGAGACGATCTCCGACACGTCGAAGTCCAGCATGCGCTACGCCCTTGACGAGGGAACGGCCTTTCAGCGCACCCTCGAGAACATCCTGGACCTGTGGCGAGTGAAGCAGGGCGAGCTTCCCGTCGAGCTCCAGGAGGTCAATTTCGCCGAGGTCGCCGAAGAGGCGATCTTCAGCGTCCAGGACACCCTGGGCGACAAGCCCGTTGCCATCGTGAAAGAGATCGAGGAGCCGCTGCCGAAGATCAAGGCCGATCTCGCGAAGGTCAACCAGATCCTCTTCCTGCTCCTCGACAATTCGGCAAAGTTCACCACCCAGGGCAACATCGTGATTCGCGCCCGGGTCGAGGACAACGAGCTCCTGTGCGAGGTGATCGACACCGGAATCGGCGTCTGCAGCGACGATCAGGAATACATCTACGACGAGTTCTTCCAGGTCGACGCCCGCACGTCCACGAAGTACCGCGGAGCTGGCCTGGGGCTCACCCTGGTTCGCGATCTGCTGATTCTTCTTGGGGGCGAGATCTCGCTAGCGAGCGAGCCCGGCAAGGGCACGCAGATCGGCTTCCGGATCCCCGTCGAGATCCTCTGAACCGGAATCGCCAGGACCGGCCCGACTACTCGGCGGGCGTCTCGTCGGCAGGCGTCTCGCTCGGCGCTTCGGGCTCACTTGCAGCGAGCCCGGGCACACTCTCGCTGAGCGCAACCTCGATCTCTACGAGGGACATATCAGGCTTCACGACACCGGCCGCGATTTCGCGCAGAGCCGTGACGACTGCCTTGTTTTCCTCGCTGTCGACGAGTGCGTTGGCGCCCTTCTTGAGCTGCTTGGCGCGGATCGCGGCCATCTGAACCAGCTTGAAGCGATTGGGGACCTGCTCGATGCAGTCCTCGATGGTGATTCGAGCCATCTTCGAAGCCCCTTTTGGCGTGTGGGATCTGGCGTGTGGGATCGGACGCGTAGGATCTGGTGTGTGGGGTCTAGCGTGTGGACCTGGCACCTAGATCACGCGGGCGGATCCGTCTCTCGCGCGGACTCCGCGCGGACTCCGCGCAAACCCCGCGGGGCCACAACGGAGTGGAAACGCTGAGGCTACAGCAGGGCCAGGGCAAAGGAAACCCCGGCTGGTAGATCACCAGCCGGGGTTCTGAGACCTTCTGGTAGGAAAGTCTCTCCTTCCCGTTGAAGAACGAGGGCGCTCTAGCGCCGGCGTGCCTTCTTGCGGGCAGCCTTCTTCTTCCTGCCCGCCTTCTTGCGGGTGGCCTTCTTGCGGGCAGCCTTCTTCTTCCTGCCCGCCTTCTTGCGGGTGGCCTTCTTGCGGGTGGCCTTCTTGCGCGTGGCCTTCCGCTTGGCGGCCTTCTTGCGACCAGCCTTCTTGCGACCGGCCTTCTTCTTGCGACCGGCCTTCTTGCGGGCGGCCTTCTTCTTGCGCGTGGCCTTCCGCTTGGCGGCCTTCTTACGAGTTGCCTTCTTTCGTGCTGCCATCAGGTGTCACCCCCCTTGTTCATTGACTCTAGGAACACGGCCATTCCTGTATCCGGAGCGGAGTTCTGAGATCTCGTGTTTCGAAACCTCGTTCCTCCTTTCACCGCAGGATCTTGCGTGGCCGTGTTGCCCACGCCACCTATCGGTGTCCGGATATTGCAACTTGAAGGCAAATGCTCATCCTTCCCATCACAAACCGCGGCACTAGAGCCGATGTTGCAGATCACGCTAACACTGGCCTTTTATGCTCGTCAAGAGAAACATCCAAAAAAACAACGGACTGACGACCAAATTTGCGTGTGATGCGACGCTTTTGGGAGCAAAGTTGTCGTCTCCCCACTTCACGCCGTCGCCAAGACGCTTCAGAGCGAGGCTGACATGTAGCGTGCAAAGCGACGACGAGGCCGTCCAGGCGCGTCTGTGACGCCGCGCCCTGGGGCGGGTGCCGCGCAGCGAGTGGCCGCGAAGAGGCTGTGAAATCAGAACGAGGAAGGCGCTGGGGGGCAACTGCGAGCGATCGCGCTGGGGACACGCACGCAGGGCCGCGCATAGCGCGAGCGGGACGGGAATCTGCGCGCACGGCGCGCCCTTCGACCGGCGCAACGGTGCCATCAGGCGGAAGAATCCGTTTTCCCTACGCCAACTTGCGAATCTGTCGTCGACCGGTCTGGAGATGCGAGGAGGCCGGCACGGCCCTCTCGTTCAGCGCTTGCGCTTGTGTCGCTGGCGCTTCAACAGCTTTCGCTGCTTGTGCTTCCGCATCTTCTTGCGGCGCTTCTTGATCACACTACCCACAAATCATCCTCTCGAGCCAAAGCGGGCAGAGAAATAGGGACTGCGCCGCGCAAAGTCAAGGCGTCACGTCACGGGCGCCGCGACCCGAATCGCGAGGCGCAGCAGCCCGGCGAGGGCGCCAGCAGAAGATCCCCCGGGGCCACGATAGATCAGGCGGCGAGACGCCGCTCTTCGCGCCGCACGAGAGCGGAGCGGGCGCTTCCGAGCCAGCGATTGATGAGATGACGGCGCGGCAGGAAACGGAGCACCGGGGAAACCCGATTGCCGAGGTCCGCGAGCTCGCGCCGGATCGTCTCGTTCGCGGGGTCGATCATCTGCCCGCGAAGCAGGAAGCGAATGCCCTCGGTCTTGAAGCCGAAGTTCAGATAGACGAGCGCGAGGTTGAGGTAGAGCTCGGGATTGAAGAACTCCTGCTTGGCCGCCGAGGTACAGAGCTCCACGGCTTCTTCGAAACGCCTCTCCTGCATCGCGAGACACACCCCGAGCAGCGACCGCACCTGGGCGTGGTCGGGATCGGCGTGGTGCGCGAGCCGCAGACATTCGAGGGCCTCGCGATAGCGCGAGGCCTCCACCAGGCTCCGGCTGCGCTCGAACAGATCGCGGGTGGCGGGATGTTGGACGACTCGCTCTGCGGACCTCTCATCCAACTTCGGGGGGTCCAACTTCGGGCCGGCTTCCTGCATGGCTTGCTCTCCCTTGCTCCACGCTCCTTGCTCCACGGTCCGCGCACCTGCGGCTCCGCGTGCTCGTCCTGTCTATTCGACAGGCCCAGGGAAAATCTCAAGAGGCATGCTTGCCTGCGCGAAAAAGGGCCGGCAGAAGCTCTCGCAAGTCGCCAGACCCGAGGGAATCGTGCGCGCTCCCTCCGCCGCGCCCCTTGTGCGACGAGGTTTCGGAGCCGCAATCGAGAAGCACCCGGTGCGCAGCGCTTGCGCGCTGGGTGGAGGGGGCGCGCTCAACGACCGACGCGAAGTCCCAGCGCGATCGAAGCGGGGAGGGAGGCAGGAAGACGCGCAATCCATCGGCGCTCCCCGCGCCCTGCTCCGAATCCGGAATTCCGGACGAAGCAGCTCGGAGCGGATCTCGCCCGCGGATCACCTTCTGGACCTAAAAGCTAGTACTCGATGATCTCGAGGATGTAGCGCTTCTTTTCCTTGCCGCTGGCCGCTGCCATCAAGGTACGAATCGCAGAGGCGTGGGCGCCTCCCTTTCCGATGACCTTGCCGAGGTCTTCCTTGGCAACGCGCAGCTCGAGCACGTGCGCGTGCTCGCCAATAACTTCCTTGATCTGCACCTGATCCGGTTGATCCACCAGTGATCGAACGATGTCTTCGATGAGCTGCCTCATCATCCTCGGCCTCCCCGCTGCCAACGCGACTCGTACCGGCTTGATTCCGAATCCGCCAATCGCCCGGGCAGCAACCTATTCAGTCAGCGCGTTGCTCTACTTATCAGAACCCACTTCCACACCCCTAGTGTAGGACCGTTCTTGCCGATTGGCAGACTCGAATCGGCGTAGTCGACAAAGTATTCCGTACCCCAAGGGGGGACCCAAAGATCCAACCTGGAGCCCGCCTCCGCAACGGGTGAAATCCCCCTAGTGGCGCACATTTGCGCCCGACTCTGAGTCACGCATACGGTCAGCGACTGCAAATGACACCCAAAAGGGACGAAGTGGGGCGACGAGCGCCCGACACACACGCGATGTCGCGTGTTCCGCCCCTCTCCCCCGCACCGCCCGAGGGCGGAATGAATGCAGCGCTGGGGCGAATCGGGCTGCGCGAGACGACCGCCTGCCGGCGCTCAGGCCGTCGAGGGAGGCGCGTAGCCCAGTGCGGCCTCGCGACGTCCCCACGCCATGGGGAGCACGTGTCTGGGCGCAGGATTCCGGATTCGGAGTACCGGGACGCTGCTCGCCACGGACTCGACGCTGCAGAGCAGGCGCTCTGCATACTCGGAATCGTGCACCGGCGCAAAAGCGTGCTCGAGGATCTCGCAGATCGCACGATCTCCCACCAGATGCTCAGCGGAGAGCGTCTCGCCCGCTTCGGTGACGTGAATCGCCTCCAAGGGTGCGCAGATGCTTTCGCTTCCCGCAGTCTCGACGGACCACGGCAGTGTGTGGAGCCACACCTCTCGACCTCCGCAGGCGTCCTCACGGATTCTCAGCGCGACATACTGCTCGTTCACGACCGCCGCGTCCTGGAGCGACCCGGAAGAGGCGGCCGGGGAGTCTCCTGGCATCTGGGTGGCGCCGCCCAACAGAAGCAGTGCACGACCATTCTGCAGCAGAGTCCGGCCCCGCAGCAGCAGACCGCCTTCGAGTGCGAGGCGGTGCAGGACCACCAGCTCGTCGAGTGGATGCTGGAGCGGATAGCGGCAGCTGCGCGCGGCCTCGGGCGAAATGACCACCTCCCCCTGGCGCAGATCCGAGTCGAAGCAGGCGACGCGTTCGCATCCGCCCGGGCCGTACACGGCGATGACCCACTCCTCGTCGACTCGACCGACCTCGAAGGTCACGCCACGTGACGTGTAGACCACCGTCTCACAGGGAGGCACATGGGGCCGCCCGACTCGTACTCCGACGTAGAGGTCCGGCTCCCACGGAGAACAGGCCAGTGCCCCGATCGATGCATCGGGCAAGGTCCAGGGCAGCGAAGGCGGCGCCTCTATGGCGAGTCGGATCCCTGCGAGCTCGATGCCCCTCAGCCTCGTTCGTGACATTCCCTACTCCCCCCTCAGCCAGCGCGGCTCGGGGCGCCCGCCCCTACGACGGAACTCCCAGGCCCCCCATGTACAACTCATCGGCAGAAAATCCGCTCCCTTTACAACACAACGCTCCCTTTGCAACGCAAGTTCGGGGACGGTCCTTAATGCAAGCTCGGGGACGGTCCTTAACGGAAGCTGCAAGAACCGTAGAGAGGCCTCTCGGGTCGAGAACCGCGCCCCACCTTGCGTTAAGGACCGTCCCCCACCTTGCACAGACTGCTGCCCCATGGGGAGGTGGGCGGGGGGTATCTCAGGCGGGGTCGCTGAGTTGCCGAATCTGTTGTAAAGCACTCTCTCGTAAGACATGAATCGTCCAGCTGAAAAGAACGGTCGCGGCGCTGCCGTGGTCGCGCGCTCGAGCATCTCACGGGTCTCGAGCCGGCCG
>JAFDEK010000102.1 GCA_019310385.1 Deltaproteobacteria bacterium | reverse complement strand
TGCCATTGATTCGTCCGGCGTAGTCCTCGTCCGTGAAACGGTCGAATTCGGGAAGGGGGACGTAGTCGAGATGGGGCTTCAGGAAGTGGACCCACAGGAAGAAGGGCTGCTGCCCGGAGTGTTGCTCCAGCCACTGCACCGCGCTGACCACCACCTTCTCGTCGAAGCCGCACTGCATTTCCTGGAAGATGGTGCGTGCCGGGGTGCAGTAGTTGGCGACGAATGCGACGGTGCGATAGCCGGATGCTTCTAGAGCGTCGACCGCCGTGGGGAAGCTACGCGCCAGCAGCTGCGTGGGGCCTCGCACGTTCGTCGAGCGTGGATACTGGGAAGTGAAGAGGGTCGTGAGGGAGGGCCAGGTGTGGCCGCGTGGCGCGAAGGCCTTCTCGAAGACCACCCCCTCGTTGGCGAGCCGCTCGAGGTGTGGCGCGGTAGGCCTCGCGTAGCCATATGCTGGAAGGTGGTCGGCGCGCAGAGTGTCGATGGAGAGGAGGATGAGGTTCTTCCCCGCATAGGGGGCAGCGACCATTCCTTCCGCCGTGCCATTGCCCTGATCACTCGACCACCATGGGTAGAGCAGCGCACCCGCCAGCACCGTGACCAGTGCGCCCGCTGCCACCCAGTACTTTCGCTCCAAGGCCACAGGCGCAGACGCTATCGAAGCCTGATTCCGCTGCAACACACCCCGAGCTGCCACCCGCGTTCGCAAGCGGGACCTCTGATGAAGAGATAGGATCAGGAACGCCCCCTCTCGACGCAGGCGGACGTAGCTTGAAGGCTTGGCAGATCACCCACGTGGGACCGCCCGAGGAGGTGCTCGAGCTCGTCGAGCGCCCGATTCCCGAGGCGATGGCGGGCGAGCTCGGAGTCGAAGTGCACGCGGCCGCCGTCGGTCTGCCGGATCTCCTGATGTGCCTCGGTGGCTACACCTTCGAGCCGCCGCATCCCTTTACACCAGGTCAGGAAGTGGCGGGAACCGTGACCGACGCGGGTCACGCCCCGGGCTTCGAGCCGGGTCAGCGGGTGATGGGCGTAACGGCCTTCTACCGCGGCTTCGGCGGCTTCGCCGAGCGGGCCCTCCTCGTCGCTGACACCGCCTGGCCGATCCCCGACGCCATGTCGGATCTCGAGGCCGCGGCCTTCGGCATTCCCTTTCGCACGGCCTATCTCGGCCTCGTCACGCGAGGCCAGCTGCGGGCGGGCGAGACCTTGCTGGTGCATGGAGCCGCCGGCGGCACGGGCTTCGCCGCCGTGCAGCTCGGAAAGGCCCTGGGCGCTCGGGTCCTGGCGGTCGCGGCAGGCAAAGAGAAGTGCGCCTTCTGCCGCGAGAACGGGGCCGACGACGTGATCGATCGGAACGATGTGGACTTCGTCGAGGAGGTCCTGTCGCTCACCGGGGGAGGCGGCGCCGACGTCGTCTTCGATCCCGTCGGCGGAGAGACCTATCTTCGCTCTCTCGATTGCATCGCTCAGGGAGGGCGTCTCCTCGCCGTCGGCTTCGCGAGCGGCGCCTGGGCCGATGCTCCTACCCTGCGCCTCGTCACCCAGAACGTGTCGGCCGTCGGCGTGATGGCCGTCGCTCCCAGCCCCGAGGTCGCCGCGGAGATGCACTCGCAGCTCATGGACTTCTATGCCGCGGGGCTGCTGCGCCCGATGATCGCGCGCGTGCTCGCCTTCGAAGAGCTGCCTGACGCGATCGAGCAGCTCGAGACCCGGCGCGTGAGCGGAAAGCAGGTGATCACGGTCCCATGAGCCCGGCCAAGCTCCGCTTGCTGCTCTTCGTCCTTCTCGCGCTCTCGCCGGGCGACCCGGTCTTTTCCGCCTCTCCCGCAATGGCCGATACACGCGCGCCGGTCGTCGGTGTCAGCTGGTCGAACTTCCAGGAGGAGCGCTGGAAGACCGACGAGGCAGCCATTCGCGACGGGCTGGCAGCGCGCGGAGCGCGTTACCTCTCGGCTGACGCCCAGGGCTCGAGCGAGAAGCAGCTCTCGGACGTCGAGGGGTTGATCGCCCGGGGCGCCGACGTGCTCATCCTGCTGGCCCAGGACTCCGGCGCCATCCACCCCGCCCTCGCCCTCGCCCGAGCCGAGGGGATTCCCGTCATCGCCTACGATCGCCTGATCGAGTCGCCCGGCGTCTTCTACATCTCCTTCGACAACGTGGAGGTGGGGCGTCTGCAGGCGCGTTCGCTTCAGAGCGTGCGGCCCGAGGGCCGTTACGTCTTCATCAAGGGATCCGCCCAGGATCCCAACTCGGACTTCGTCCACGCGGGCCAGCTCGAGGTGTTGCAGCCCGGCATCGATGCCGGCCGCATCGTGGTGGTGGGCGAGCAGTACGTGGACGGCTGGCTGCCGGAGCTGGCCCAGCGGGTCATGGAGCAGATCCTCACGGCCAACGACGATCGCGTGGACGTGATCGTCTGCTCCAACGACGGCATGGCGGGAGGCGTGGTGGCGGCTCTCTCCGCCCAGGGCCTCGAGGGCGTTCCGGTCTCGGGTCAGGACGGGGACCACGCTGCGCTCAATCGCGTGGCACGCGGTCTGCAAACCGTGAGCGTGTGGAAGGATGCGCGCTCCCTGGGCGCCGAGGCGGCGCGTGTGGCGGTCAGCCTGGGCCGCGGCGGCGTGCCCGGCGAGGTGAGCGGCGCCGGCCGCTTCAGCAGCGGGCCGCGCGCGGTCCCGGTGGACGCGATCCTGCTCGCTCCCCTTCCCATCACCCGCGACAACCTCGACGTCGTGATCGATACGGGTTGGGTTCCGCGCGAGACGGTCTGCCGGGGGGTGGGCGCGAATCCGCCGGCGGCGTGCCGGGCGGGCGGAAGGTGAGCGTCGCCGCGACCGCGTGGCTCCGGCGCGCCGAGCTCGATGGTCGTCTGCTCGGGATGGTGGCTGCCCTGGCCCTGGTATGGGCTTCCTTCGACCTGGCCAGCGAGGGGCTCTTCCTCACGCCCCGCAATCTCTACAACCTCGCGGTGCAGAGCAGTGTCGTCGGCGTGATGGCCTGCGGGATGGTGCTCGTCATCGTGGGTCGCCACATCGACCTCTCCGTCGGTTCGCTGCTCGGCCTGGCGGGCATGCTGGTGGCGACCCTGCAGACGGACGTCTTTCCGGCCGGCAGCGCGTGGGGCTGGCCGCTGGCCGTCGCTTGCGGCGTGACCCTGGGCGCCGCGATCGGGGCGTGGCAGGGATGGTGGATCGCCTATCGCGGGCTACCGGCCTTCGTCGTCACCCTGGGCGGGCTGATGATCTTCCGCGGCGTGGCCTATCTGCTCACCGACGGGCGCACGGTCGCCCCCCTCGATTCGAGCTTCGAGCGCCTCGGCGGCGGAATCCAGGGCTCCATCGGCGCTTCGGCCAGCTGGCTGCTGGCCGCCCTGGCTTTGACGGTCATCGGCGGCCTGGCGTGGCGGGCGCGTGCGGAGCGGCGGCGCCACGGCGTCCCCGTGCCCCCGCGCTGGGCCGAGGCGCTGCGCGCGGGGCTCCCCATGGCGGGCGTGCTCGCCTTCGTGGCGGTAATGAACGCCCACACCCTCCCGCGCAGCGAGGTCGCGCGAGGGGTGCCCTTCCCCGTCCTGGTGCTGATCGTGGTCGCGGCGGGGATGCATCTACTCGCGGGCTCGACGCGCTTCGGCCGCCACGTCTACGCCATGGGGGGCGGGCCGGCGGCCGCCGAGCGCGCCGGAATCGATCTGCGCCGGGTCACGGTTCTCGTCTTCGCCCTCATGGGGGGACTCGCGGGCATTGCCGGCGTGCTCACGGCAGCGCGCCTGGGAGCCGGAACCAACTCCATGGGGACCCTGGCCGAGCTCGCCGTGATCGCGGCGGCGGTCATCGGAGGCACGAGCCTCTCGGGGGGCGTCGGCAGCGTGGCGGGCGCCGTGCTCGGCGCGGTGTTGATGCAGAGCCTCGAGAATGGAATGGTGCTGCTCGGCGTATCGAGCGCGATCCGACAGGTGAGCATCGGCGCCGTCCTCATCCTCGCGGTCTGGCTCGACCGCGTGGTGTCGGCGCGCAGGAGCGGCCGATGACTTCACCGCGGGTGGGGCCGCGGGAGGGGCCGCAGATGGGGGCGCAGGTGGAGCCGCAGAGGGTGCCGCGGGTGGAGATGCGGGGCGTATGCAAGTCCTTCGGCGGCGTCCGGGCGGTGGACCGGGCGGATCTCGATCTCGTGCCGGGCGAGGCGCTGGGACTCCTGGGTCACAACGGCGCCGGCAAGTCTACCCTGCTACAGACGCTCTCCGGTGTCGGCCCTCTCGATGCAGGCGAGATCCGCATCGAGGGCCGACCGGTGCAGATCCGCTCGCCCCGAGAGGCCCGGCGCCTCGGCATCGAGACCCTCTATCAGGATCTCGCCCTCGCGGACAACCTCGACGTGGCCGCCAACGTCTTTCTCGGCCGCGAGCTCACGGGCCGCTTCGGAAGGCTCGACGAGGCCGCCATGGTGCGAGCGACCCACGATGTCCTGGGCCGGCTCAACCCCAACCTCCGGGATCTCACCCGCCCCGTCGGTCAGCTCTCCGGTGGCCAGCGTCAGGCCGTCGCCATCGCTCGCGCCCTGCTCTTCGAGGCGCAGGTGCTCATCATGGACGAGCCCACCGCCGCTCTCGGCCCAGAAGAGGCCGCGCAGGTGGCCGAGATCATCGCGCGGCTCAAGGGCGAGGGCGTCGCGATCCTGCTCGTGAGCCACGACCTGCACGACGTGTTCGAGCTCTCGGATCGCATCGCCGTGATGAAGAACGGACGCATGGTGGGGAGTGGCCGACGCGACGCGCTCGACCGGGAGCAGGTGTTGGAGATGATCATCGCGGGACGCGCTCCCGCGCCCTGAGCAAGGGATCGAGCCCGGGCGAGCGGCGCATCGCCTGCTCTCCCTGGACAGCACCCTGCTAGCGAGTGCGGCGCAGGTCCCGAGGCAAGCCGAGGCCGCGCTCGCCGATCACGTTGCGCTGGATGTTGGACGTGCCCGCCGCAATGCGCGCGCAGAGCTCGAAGAGGTACTGATCGACCTGGTCCGAGGGCAGTCCGGTTCCGACATGGCCCCATGAGGCATCCGTGGGCTCGAGGAGGCCGTCGGAGCCGATCAGGTCGTAGTCGGTCTGCGCGATCATCTCGCCCAGCTGCGTGCCGTAGAGCTTGTTGACCAGCATGCCGAGGCTCTCCCCGGCCTCCTCTCCCCGGGCCGCGGCCGAGAGGCGCCGCAAGGTGAGGGTCTCGGCGCAACGCACGTAGCCTTCGATCTCGGCCAGGCGCTGGCGAAGCGCCGAATCCTCCAGGGCGGGTCTGCCGTTCAAAGTGCTGCGGCGTGCGCGTTCCATCAGCGCTTCGAAGCGCCGACGCCACATATTGCCGCCGCCGAGGTTGCGCTCGTGCTTCAGGTTGACCCGCGTGACCTGCCAGCCCTGCCCCCGCTCACCGACGATCCAGTCGGCGGGCGTGCGCACCCCATCGAAGAAGACCTCGTGAAAGTGGGTCGCGCCGGTAATCTGCCGCAGCGGCCGCACCTCGATGCCCGGCTGCTTCATGTCCAGCAGCAGGTAGGAGATGCCGGCATGGCGCGATTCGTCGGGCTCGCTGCGGAAGAGGCCGAACATGTAGTCGGCCCGGTCCGCATCGCTGGTCCAGATCTTGTGCCCGTCGATCACCCACTCGTCCCCTTCGAGACGCGCCGTGCTGCGCAGGGAGGCCAGGTCACTTCCCGCCTCGGTCTCGCTGTAGCCCTGGCACCAGACGTAGTCGCCGAGCAGGGTCGGCTTGATGAAGCGCTCGCGCTGCCATTCACTGCCCATCTCGAGCAGGGTCGGAACGATCATGCCAACACCCTGGGGCGCCAGCTGCGTCTGCGCTCCCGCGGCGGCGAAGACCTCGGCAATGATCTGCTCGCGCAGGGGGTCGAAGGGCTGCTCGGACCCGCCGTACGCGCTGGGGATGTTCCGGTAGAGATAGCCCCGGCCGGTCGCAGCCTCGATGAAGCGTCGTCGGCGCTCGGGCGTCGGGTCGGCGGCGTCCTCGGACGACCACGCCTGCCCGACGAAGGCCTCCACCTCCGCGCGGAACTCGTCGTACTCGGGCCCATAGCTCAGGTCCATGCCTACCAGTCCCCCAGGCTTGCAATGCGTTCGCGATGTAGCCTCGGCGTCCCGAGCCAGGCCCGGTCGAACATGCTGCGTTTCACCCAGAACTGGACGTCGCACTCCCAGGTGAAACCGATGCCCCCGTGGAGCTCGACGGCGCCGCGCCCCACGTCCACGGCACGATCGGTGATGTGTGCCTTGGCGAAGGCCGCCTCGCGCGGGAGCTGCTCGGGCAGGTGGTCGAAGGCATGGCCGGCGTACCAGAAGAGCCCGCGCATGGGCTCCGTGTCGGTCAGAAGATCGGCCAGATGGTGCTTGACGGCCTGGAACTGGGCGATCGGAGTGCCGAACTGCTCCCGGGTGAGCACGTAATCCACAGTGAGCCGGATGAGCTTCGAGGCCGCACCAAAAGCATCGGCGGCCAGCAGGATGCACCCCGCGTCGAGAAGCGCAGGCGCGGCCTCGCGGCCTTTGGGCAGGAGCTCGGCTGGTGTTTCCTCGAACCTCACCTCACCCAGGCTGCGCGTGCGGTCGACGCCCGCGGTCGCCGCGCAGGCGAGCCCGCTGGCGCCGCTCTCCACGAGCGCGAGCTCCCCGCCGCGCAGGCCGACGACGAGCAGATCGGCGCCCTCTGCATACTCGACCAGGCGCTTGTTGCCGGAGACGGCTCCGTGCTCCATCCCGACCTTCCAGGTATCGGGCGCCCAGACCTCCCCTGCTTCCCCGATCGCCACGCTCGCGATCGCCTCTCCCGAGGCAAGCCGGGGCAGCCAGCGCTCCTTCTGCTCCTCGCTTCCGCCGCGCAGGAGCGCCAGTGTGGCAAGAGCGTGGGACAAGAAGGGGCCCGGCATGGCGCCTTCGCCGAACACCTCGAAGACCAGCGCCTGGTCCAATAGCTCGAGGCCTGCGCCTCCGTAGCGCTCGGGCACCAGCAGGCCTTGTAGCCCGATCCCGGCGGCACCTCGCCACAGCGCGCCGTCGAAGCCCGTCCCTTCGTCGAAGACCTTGCGCAGTCGCGGCGGCGGAAGCTCCTTGGCGAGAAACTCGCGGACCATCGCTTGCAGCAGATCCTGTTCTTCCGTGAGCCCGAAATGCACCGTCTGCTCCCTGGCCCGCCTGCGCGGGCGACCCGGATGTCATGATAGGGGAGAGCCGCGCTCGGGGCCTGCCGGCATTGGCGAACCCACCTGCTAGGACTCGCGGCTCCTAGGACTCGGGGCAGCGAATCAGACCGCGCGCTCGCAGCTCGCGCAGCACCGATCGAGCTGCCAGCACAGCGCCCTGCTTGTTCCAGTGTGGGTCGTGCTCGAAGAAGAGCGGCCAGGTCGGGGACTGTTCGAAGTCCTCGAGAAGGCTGATGACCGAGTAGGGCAGCTCGCCCGCGACCTCTTCGAAGTAGCGGAAGGGCTCCCTCACATAGCGCCCCATGGGCTGGGATCGCGGCTGCCGGACGAGCTGGTAGTGTCGGGGATAGACCACCAGCGCCATCTCGCCAGCGAGGGCGCCCGACACGAGATCGTGCATCTCCGCGAGGTTCTTCATCACGCCGAGCTCGATGGCGGGCCGCGAGCGAGCGAGGGGGTACGAGGTCGTGAAGCGGCGCTCCTTCGGGCCAGGAAATCGGAGCTGGCTGAAGCTGCGGCTGCGGCCGTCGTCGGCCTCGGAGCGCAGCCGCTCGGTGATGGCGGCGAGCACCGGCAAGGCGCCCTTCGCCCACGGTGCGTGGAGGATCAGGAGGCGCGACAGCACGGCGGCCGAGTCGAAATCGAGCTCGCCGACCCCGCGCAAGGCGATCTCGTAGCGCAAATCGTCGTGGAAGTCCGTCATGTCCAGGTTGTAGACGACGAGATCCGGTTGGTAGCGGTAGCCCACCTCGCGCAGCAGCCGCAGGGAGAGCAAAGGTGAGGAGCTGACCCATCCAAAGTTCACCACCCGGACCCGCGGCTCACAAGCGGCGGCCCGGGCGGCGCCTTCGAACTGCTGGGGATAGGTCGATGCGTAGGGGAGATTGAAGCCAAAGGTGAAGGAATCGCCCAGGAAGAGGACGACGAAGTCCTCGTCCCCCAGGTCTCCCGACTCGCCCCGGAAGCGGACCCCATCCGAGTTGATCTGCCCGCCGTCGGGCTTCAGGCGATGGTCGACATCGGTCTGATAGGTGCTCGCGATCTTCGAGACGAGAATCGCGCGAAAGCCACGGGGGACAGCGACGCCGAAGACCAGCAGCGCCGTGAGGAGGCTCACCAGAACCGGCCCACTGGCCCGGTCGAAGAGCGCGACGACGCCCGCGATCGCGAGCCAGATCATGAGCGGGAGCAACAGGCTCTCGGGCGGCCGGAAGAGGAGCGCGTAGATCAAGCTTGCGGCGACGAGGGGGTCCAGCCTGCGCCAGGCCGCGAGCAGCCGCCGTGCAAGGGGAGCCGCGAAGGACGAGCTCCCCGCCCACGCGCGCAGGCCGAGCCAGGCCCCAAAGAGCGGCGGGAGCAGCCAGCGCGCATCGATCCGCACGCCCAGCTCCAAGGGCGACCCCCAGAGCACTGCCACCAGGGGAACGAGCACGAGGCTACCCACCCAACCGCGCACTATACGAGCTCCCTCATCGACCCCGATGCGTTGCAGAATCACCTGCTAAAGAAGTACACCGTGCGGCGCCCGGTTGCAGCGGGTCGCCGAGCGTCGGATGCGAAATGTCTCCGGCCAGGGGGATGGCGACATAGTTGATCACGACCACGTGATCCGGCAGCTTCAGCCCCTCGAGGCGCTTCCGCTGCTGCGCAAAGTCCGCTCCCGTCTCCTCGCCGGCGATCCGCGCATCGAAGAGTGCGACGACCTCACCGGGCTCGGGCTTTCGCAGCGGAAGGCGCTCGGGCACCAGAATGGATCGTGCCATGCAGAAATCGTACGCGACCGACCTGGTCGGTCACCGTATGCTCGACGGCAACGAGCTCACATTTCGATGAATACTTTCGATATTCCAGCTACTTGCCAGCCCAGTTGCAACTCCCCCCACGCGGCCCTCTCTTCGGCTATCAAGTCCCTCTCGCCTGCCTGGCAGGCGCCCACGAAGGGGCGGCCTACCCGGGAAGGACTTGCGAAGAGAGGATCCACACCATGCGACACGGGCTGGTTCTGATGAGTGGCAGCGTGCGGGGCGATGTCGACCTCGCCCAGAGGGCCGAGGCGGCGGGCTTCGATTCCGTCTTCAGCATCGAGTTCTTCAACCGCCACGGGTTCATCCCCCTGGCCGCCATCGCCCAGGCCACCTCGCGCATCCGCATCGGCACGGGGATCGCGAATGCCTTCACCCGCTCCCCCCTGCTTCACGCGAGTGCCGCCATGGACATCGACGAGCTCTCCGATGGCCGCATGGTGCTGGGGCTGGGCAGTGCGACCCGCCGCATGAACCAGGATTGGTATGGCGTGCCCTTCTCGGCGCCGGCCGCGCGCATGACCGAGCTGGTGCGTGTTCTGCGTGCGGCCTTCGCGGCTCAGAAGGGAGGCGGCCTGCGCTTCGAGGGTGAATTCTGGAAGCTGAATGTGCCCCTCTATGCGCGCCCGGGTGCGGCTCGCGAGGAGATCCCCATCTGGGTCGCCGCCGTGAATCGCAAGATGATCCACGCCGCCGGTCTCGTGGGGGACGGACTGGTGGGCCACCCCATCGCCACCCGCCGCTGGCACAGCGAGGTCACCCTGCCGGGCATCCGGGCCGGCGAGGCGGAGGCCGGACGGGAGCCCGGTTCCTGTGTGCTCGCGCCCTACGTGATGTGCGCCATCGCGAACTCGCGCGAGCAAGCCCTGCGCGAGGTCAAGGCGCAGATCGGCTTCTACTACACGACCGTGCTCTACCACTCGATCCTCGATCTCCACGGCCTGCGCGAGGTCGGCCAGGCCTGCCGGGCCGCCTTCCGCAGCTTCGACCTGAAGGCGCTTGCCGAGGCCATCCCCGATGACCTCGCCGACGAGATCGCCATCGCGTGCACGCCGGACGAGGCGCTGGACCGCCTGGCCCAGTGGGAAGACCTCACCGAAGATCCCCTCTTCTACCCGCCTTCGGTGGGCATCGCGCCCGAACGCGTGCTGGAGAACTCCCAAGCGATCCTCGACCTCTTCGGAGCTCCCGCTCGAGACGCCTGAGAGCATGGCGGCGCTGCAGCTCGCGCCACTCTCCGTTACGCCCGTTACGCCCGCTACGCCCGCCACGCCCCGCCACTCTCGGTTACGCCCGCCCGACCGTCGGCTGCAAGCTCTCAGCGGACTTGACGAAGCAATCCAGAACGGCTCAAATGACCGCCATGGATGACGAGACGAGCGCCGACGCGACGAGCGGGCCTTGCGCGGGGCTACGCGTGCTCGACTTCACGACGATGATCTCGGGGCCGATCTGCACTCAGATCCTGGGCGACCTGGGCGCGGACATCATCAAGGTGGAGCCGCCGGGAGGCGACCTATCGCGCCTGAGCGGCGCGCCCTTTCGCGAGCCGGGCTTCTCGGGCTTCTTCGCCCAGTTCAACCGGAACAAGCGCAGCATCGTCCTCGACCTGAAGCAGAGCGAGGGGCGCGAGGTGGCCCAGCGCCTCGGGCGCGCCGTCGACGTGGTGGTCGAGAACCTCCGCCCGGGTGTCGCAGATCGTCTGGGAATCGGATACGAGGCCCTCGGCAGCGGGAACCCAGGCCTCATCTACGTTTCCATCAACGGCTTCGGGAGCGACGGACCCTACGCCGACCTCCCCGCCTACGACCAGGTCATCCAGGGCCTCACGGGCCTCATGCCGGAACAGGGCGGCGCCGGCACGCCCGCCCTCGTGCAGGGAGGCATCGCGGACAAGTCCAGCGGGCTCACCGCGGCCAACGCGGTACTCGCCGCGCTGCTCGCCCGGGCGCGGCGGCCAGATGGCCGGGGGCAGCGGGTCGAGGTGGCGATGCTGGACGCCTTCGCTTCCTTCGCCCTGCCCGAATCCATGATGAGGCGCTGCTTTCCGCCCCTCGAGAGCGACGGCCCTGCGTCGGCGGACTTCTTTCGCACCTGGCAGACTGCCGACGGCTTCGTGGTGGGGCTGATCGTCCAGGATCACCAGTTCCAAGCCCTCTGCCGCGTGCTCGGACGCGACGACCTCGCCGGCGACGAGCGCTTTGCCCCCACCCTTCAGCGCTTCGCGAACTTCCAACAGCTCGTTCCCCTGCTCGAGGCGGAGATCCGGCGGCAACCCACGGCGGAGTTCATCGAGCGGGCGCGCGAGTTCGGAGCGCCCTTCACCCGGGTGAACGACGTGGACGACTTTCTCGCGGATCCCCAGGTCGAGCATCGGGGCACGATCGTGGACGAGCACGATTCGCGCTTCGATGCGCCGACTCGCTATCTTGCGCCGCCCATGCGCTTTTCCGAGAGCCCGGCCTCGCTCCGCCGCCACCCGCCGCGGCTGGGCGAACACACCGCGGAGGTGCTCGCCGAAGCGGGACTCACCCAGGCGGAGATCTCGCAGCTCATCGAGCGCGGCGCGGCTCGCTGAGCCGGGCTCGGACCCCGCTGCGAGGCGTCGCGGCATCGCCCCCCTCTGCGATATAGGATTCCCCCATGAGCAGCGAAGAAGTCCCCGTCCACGGCCACTGTGACCCGCGCTTCGAGCGGGTGCGCGAGATCTTCACCGCCAACCTCAGCTCGGGCAACGAGCTCGGCTCGGCCGTGGCCTTCGTGCTCGATGGCGAGCCGGTGGTCGACCTGTGGGGCGGTTGGCTCGACTTCGATCACACGCGCGAGTGGGAGCGCGACACCCTGGTCAACGTCTACTCGACCACGAAGGGGATGACGGCGATCTGCGCCCACCAACTCGCCGAGCGCCAACAGCTCGACTTCGACGTCCCAGTCGCAGAGTATTGGCCCGAGTTCGCAGCTGGCGGCAAAGCGGAGTTGAAGGTGCGCGACCTGCTCTGCCACCGCGCGGGGCTCCCGGGAGTGCGGCAGCCGCTACCCCACGGCGCCCTCTACGACTGGGAGCTGATCACCCGCGCCCTCGCAGAGGAAGAGCCCTGGTGGGAGCCGGGTAGCCGCCACGGCTACCACGCCATCACCTACGGCCACCTGGTGGGCGAGCTGATTCGCCGCATCAGCGGCCGCAGCGTCGGACAGTTCTTCGAGGAGAACGTTGCGGGGCCGCTTTCGGCCGACTTTCACATTGGTCTCGCTGCGGAGCACGACCCTCGCACGTCGAAGCTGCACGGAAAGCTGATGGACCGGGAGCACATGCCCCCCGCGAACGAGCTGCCCGAGTTCCTGCGGGAGTTCATCCGCAGCATGTCGGATCCCTCCACCATGACGGGCGCCGCCTTCGGCAATCCGCCTCAGAAGCCCGGGGACGTGAACTCCCGCGCGTGGCGCGCCGCCGAGATTCCGGCCGCCAACGGACACGGCACGGCGCGTGCCCTGGCGCGCATCTACGGCGCGCTGGCTCGAGGTGGTGAGCTGGACGGCGTACGCATCCTCGAGCCTGGCACCATCGACGCGGCCATCGTCGAGCACGCCGACGGCCCCGACGCCGTGCTGGGCGGGCTTCCCATGCGCTTCGGCCTGGGCTTCATGCTGCGCTCGCCCATCATGCCCCTCAGCCCGAGTCCGCGCGCTTTCGGCCATCCCGGCGCCGGCGGATCCATCGGCATGGCGGACCCCGACGCCCGGGTCGGCTTCGGCTACACGCTCAACAAGATGCAGATGGGGCTGGTGGGGGGTCCCGGCGGCTTCAAGATGCTGAGGGCCTTCTTCAAGGCCTTGTAGCGCGCCGGTCCCGCCCTCTCAGGGGGTCGCTGACGCTACAGAGGGTCACGACGCCTCAGAGGGCCGCGACGCTTCAGAAGGTCACGACGCTGCGGATCGATTCTCCCGCGTGCATCAGGTCGAAGGCCTCGTTGATCCTCTCCAGAGGCAGGGTGTGGGTAATGAGATCGTCGATATTGATCTTCCCCTCCATGTACCAGTCGACAATACGCGGCACGTCGGTACGCCCCCTGGCGCCGCCGAAGGCGCTGCCCCGCCACACCCGACCGGTCACCAGCTGAAAGGGTCGCGTCGCGATCTCCTGACCCGCGCCCGCCACGCCGATGATGACCGACTCGCCCCAGCCCTTGTGGCAGCACTCGAGGGCCTGACGCATGACCTCCACGTTCCCGATGCACTCGAAGCTGTAGTCCGCGCCGCCGCCGGTGATCTCCACCAGATGGGGAATCAGGCCGCCCTCTACCTCGGCCGGGTTCACGAAGCGCGTCATGCCGAACTTCTCGGCCAGCTCGCGCTTGCCAGCGTTGAGATCGACACCAATGATCTCCGCCGCTCCCGCCAGGCGCGCACCCTGGATCACGTTGAGGCCGATGCCTCCCAGACCGAAGACCACCACCGTCGAGCCGGGCTCGACCTTCGCGGTGTTGATCACCGCGCCGATGCCCGTGGTGACCCCGCAGCCGATGTAACAGATCTTGTCGAAGGGAGCGTCCTTGCGCACCTTGGCCAGGGCGATTTCCGGTAGCACCGTGTGATTCGAAAAGGTCGAGGTCCCCATGTAGTGGTAGAGGGTGTCGCCGCCGATGGAGAAGCGGCTCGTCCCGTCGGGCATGAGACCCTGCCCCTGGGTCGCGCGAATCGCCTGACACAGGTTCGTCTTGGGGTTCAGGCAGTATTCGCACTCGCGACACTCCGGAGTGTATAGCGGGATGACGTGATCACCGGGCACCACGGAGGTGACGCCCGCGCCCACCTCGAGCACTACTCCCGCGCCCTCGTGTCCGAGGATGCTCGGGAAGATGCCTTCGGGGTCGTCGCCGGACAGGGTGAAGGCATCGGTGTGGCAGACGCCGGTGGCCTTGATCTCCACCAGCACCTCGCCCGCGCGCGGGCCCTCCAGCTCCACTTCTTCGATCTGCAGCGGAGCGCCGGCCTGGGTCGCTACGGCGGCACGAGTCTTCACGGAATTTCCTCCTTCGAATTGTGGATCAGTAGCTCGTGGATCAGCGTCGCTCGTCATCCTCGACGCCGTAGAGCCGGGCCATGGTCTGCGAGATGAGCCCGCTCACCGGGAGGTTCAGTCCTGATTCCCGGGCCAGCTTCAGCGCCCAGGCGAGGTCCTTCTCCGCCGTGAGCATGTGACCCCGGACCAGATTCTGGTAGGCCTCGCTCGCGCGCGCTTCCTTGGGAATCTTCACTCCGGTGAGGTAGCGGAGCTGTAGCTCGGTGATCTGTCCGTTGGCGCGGCCCGCGGCTTCGAAGACCTCGGTGGGCAGCCCCGTCGCCATGGCGAGCTTGCAGCCCTCGTAGGCCGCGGCGAACTGGATGTAGGTCACGACGTTGATACACAGCTTGAGCTTCGCGCCGTTGCCCAGCTCCCCGGCGTGGATCACGGTCTCCGAGGAAGCGTCGAGGAAGGGCCTGGCCTTCTCGAGGGCCTCGGCGTCGCCTCCGACCAGGTAGGTAACGACACCCTCGGCGGCGCGCTGATCGCCGCCCGTCACGCAGGCATCGAGGACGGATACGCCGCTTGCGGCGGCCTGCTCGGCCAGCTCGATGGCCGTCGCGGGCAAGATGGTGCTGTGGATGGCTACCACGCTTCCGGCTCGGGCGCCGGCAAGCACCCCGTCCTCTCCGTTCATGACGGCCAGGACATGGCGATCCTCGGGAACACAGATGCCGATGACGTCGGCATTCTCGGCCAGCTCGCGCGGCGAGCACGCCGCCTTCGCGCCGCCCGCCACCAGCTCCCGGACGGGCTCTTCGGCGATATCGTAAACCGTGGTGTCGAAGCCCGAGGGCGCGAGGTGCGAGGCCAGCGGCTTGCCGATGTTGCCCAGTCCGATGAAACCAGCTCGGAGGGTCATGGGGGGCTCCTGTTCCTAAGGTAGAGAGACTAAAGTAGAGAGACTCGAGGCCACGTTGGATGCGGGCGACAATCTAACGGGGGGGCCTGCACGCCGCCATGCGCGACCGGCGCCGTCACTCCCCGATGAAATTCGGCTTGCGCTTCTCCTTGAAGGCGCGCGGCCCCTCCCGGGCATCCTTGGACTGCATCACCACCGCCGAGACCTCGTTCTCCACTTGATAGGCCTGCTCCAGGGGGAGCCCGCTCGATCGCATGACGCCCTCCTTCACCTTCTGCACGGCCAGTGGACCGTTGGCGGCCAGCTTCCCCGCCAGCTCGAGGGCCTTGTCCATGAGCTGCTGGGCGGGCACGACGTAGTTGAGCAGGCCCATCTCGAGGGCCTCCCGGGCGCTGAAGGACTCGCCGATCATGAGCATCTCCATCGCCTTGCAGTAGGGGATCTGTCGGGGTAGCCGGGTCAAGGACCCGCCGCCGGGCAGCAGTCCCACCTTGACCTCGGGAGTGCCGAAGATCGCGTGCTCGGCGGCCACCCGCAGATCGACGGCATTCGTCATCTCGGTGCCGCCGCCGAGGGCGCGCCCGTTCACCGCCGCGATTACCGGCTTGTAGAGCTCGAAGCCGCGCAGGATTCCATCCAGGAACTGCTGCAGGTCGCCCATCAGCCGCTCGTCCCACTCGTCCTCGGGCTTCCGAGCCCCGGTAATGAGCGGCATGGTGAGCTTGAGATCCCCTCCAGCACAGAAGTCCTCGTCTCCGGCCCCGGTGAGGATCGCCACCCGCAGATCCCCCGAATCTCGATACTCGTGCCACGCCGCGGCCAGCTTGACGAGCATCTGCGGGCTCAGGCTGTTCTTCGCCGCCGGCCGGTTCATGGTCAGGATCATGATCCCGTCGCGCTTCTCGACAAGAAGATGGCTCTCCGACTCGCTCATCACTCAGCTCCGCATCGCAAGGTGGGGGGGACGGTCCTTGAGATTCCGTTAGGGGATTTCTTGGGGGGGGACATTCCGTTAAGGACCGTCCCCTCCCTTCCGTTAGGGTGTGAG
>JAFDEK010000101.1 GCA_019310385.1 Deltaproteobacteria bacterium | reverse complement strand
CATACCAGTTCAGGCTGATCAGCCCTTGTTCTTCCGCTTTGATATACGATTCGGCATTGGCGTGCACACGACGGATCAGCTTGAAGAGCTTCTTGGGGACCACGCGGATTGTCGATAGGAAGGAGACGACTGCCTCGTACTTGTCATAGAGGGCGACCTCCTTCTTGATGTTCTCCACCGCGGGCTGTTCGTGAGATACCAGCAAATCGAATCCCGCGTTCTTGAACGTGTCTTCCCAATACTTGTAGTGCCAGAAGCCGCCAAACACGGTCAACTCACGGGTGTGCTGGATCAATAGCTTGTGAGCTTGGTTCGCGCGGTCGTAGTTGTCGAGCGCTGCAACGTCATTGAAGCCGAATTTTCCGCCTGGCTTCAAGACGCGGAACACTTCACTGAGTGTGAAATCGCCATTGCTGACATAGGTCATCGGTTGTATCGCGTACACCGCATCAAAGGTGTTGTCTTCGAAGGGAAGAGGCACGTTGAAATCGCCGACCGTGAAGTTCTCCTTCTTCAACGCCGGATTGAGCCACGATTTCTCGATCTGCGATTTGTCGATGTTGATGCCGTACATGGTGCTGCCTGTGATTTCTCCGATGCTGGCAGCGATGGCACCACAGCCGCATCCGATCTCCAGCACATTGTCTCCCGGGCCTACGCCAAGGTCCTTTGCCATCTTCTCTTCCAACAGAATCTGGTTTTCCATGACCGATTTGGTGGGATCCAAGACGGGAGGCATATACATCTTTTCGACGGATCCGAGGGTGCACAACAAATGGATGATCCTGTAGAGCTGCTCGAGTTCCGGGCTACTGCCCTGCCGGTAGCCCTTCATTGGAACACCGCTCTCGTAGTCAGCCTTTGTATTTTCCGGTGAATCGACGAACAACTCGCCGTAGGTATCCATATAGGCATCGTATTCTTCGTCGCTGATCTTCATCAGGCCACGGAACGCGCCGAATCTGTCGCCGAGGGTCGTCATCTTCTGTGCCATGTCGTGTTCTCTCTTTCTTCGCAGCGTGCAGGGCCAGCGTATATTCACTGGGCCGCTTGGTTCGTGTCAGTCGCGTTTCCAGTGCTGCCCGAGCACTGAAAATGATCCAAATTCCAGACTTTACAAATAGGCTAAATATGTAAAACTGTCAACCGGTTGATGTCAGAAGTAGGGATGAACGATGAGCAAGGCGGCCTGGTCGGGTAATCCCCCGAAGGACGAAAGCGAAGCAAAGGCAAGGCTTTGTGAAGCCACGTTGAGCTGCGTCGTGCGGATGGGATTCGCGAGGGCCTCCATGAGTGACATCGCGAAAGAGGCGGGGGTCACCCGGCCGACCCTCTACAAGCACTTCAACAGCAAGAATTCGGCCTTCATCGCGGCAATCGACGCGGTTGCGGATGGATTCGCTCACGCTGTCGCAGAGCATGCCTCGCGCCTCGATACCGTCGAGGAGCGGATCATCGACATGATCCTCTTCGTCGTGAAGGAGCTCCCGCGCCACGAGACCCTCTCCCTGGTGCTCGTTCCCGAATGCTCTGTCGTACTGGCGGAGCGGGCCTTCTCAGAAGAGCGGCCCCTCGAGCTGTCCCGCATCACCGCTGCGCCCATCATCGAGTTGCGCCCCGATCTTCGCTCGGAAGGCGAGGAGATCGCAGAGGTGATGTCTCGACTCGCCATCTCCTTGATCCTCTTCCCCGGTCGATTCAAGAGCTCGGGAGAAGAGCTGCGAGACTTCATCCGCCGCCGGCTGCTGCCTGGCTTGCTTGGAACGGGCTGAGGGCCTGGCCCGCGGAGTGTGAACACATGGCACAGACTCCTTCGAGGCAACGCCGGCGCTGGAGGCGAGAACCGCTTGGCAGCAACGGCTGCGTGCTTCCATGAGGGTCGTTGATCAGTGGGGGCCGCAAGCGTGGATCGACATGTGGATCCTCAACGCAGTGCTGGTCAAGCACGGACAGCCACTCTCGATTCGCTCACTTCCTAACCGGTGATGCGAAAGTGACCAACGTGGACATCGCGCAAAAGAAACTCGTCGCCGACATCCCGGACTGCGCCTGGCACTGGGTCGCACCAAGCGACTCGCTCCCGGTCCTGGGTCAGCTCCCAGAGCAGGGTTGCCTCATGATGTGCAAAGCGACCTGCGAGAATGTCTTTGACGGCCGCGATGGACTGCAAATCGAGTTCGAGCCGCGCCTTCCCGAAACAGGCTGCACAATGCGCATCCGCTGGTAGCGGGTCTCTGCGCATCCGCGCTGGCTCACGTCCTGCGCGAGCCGGCCCGCCATGGTCCGGCTAATGGGCGGCTGAAGCCGCTTCGCGGCGTGTGCCGGGCGGCGTACACGCCAGGGTCGCGTGGCTCCTTCAGTGCTCGGTGGTTGCGGCGCGAGCAAGCAGCTGATCCCAGACGCCGCGCTCCCGCAGCGACTCGAAGAGCCGATCTGCGATCGACGCGTGGCCGGCCGCGTTGGGGTGGGGATCGTTGAAGCCGAGGCGGAGGGTCGGTGGCGGCACTTCGCTGCCGGGCTCGCCGGGCCGGCCCGTTGCGTAGACGACCTGGACGCCCTCGCTCGCCTCGGGCCACTCGGAGCCGGTGCCCAAGGGGTGGGTGACGATCACGACAGGGGCACCGTGCTCCGCCCCGATCGTCTCCAGCTCGGCGAGGGATCGCGCAAAGCTCTCCTCTCCCACGATCGAGTGGTACCGCGCTGGTACCGTCGCGGGGCTGCAGAACTTCGTCGTGTATCCCGGGCCTCGCCCCGCCTCGTTCGCGATGGCCCTTCTCGGGACGAGCTGCGGTGCCGGGAGTGGGAGACCCGAGAGCGTACGCAGCAGAAAGGAGCCTCGGCCGAGTGCGCCGGCGTCGTCCGCAACGAAGTTGGGCAGACACCGGTCGTTGGCCACGTAGCCGTAGAGGATGAGGTCCGGCTCGTAGGTAAGCCCGTAGCGCTGCAGCGCCTCGACCTCCATGGGGAGGTTGTAGCCCGGCGCGGCGAGGGCGATGACCTCCCAGCGGCGTTCGGGGTAGCGTTCGTCGAGCCGCGCTTCGAGCAGATCGAGGTATCGCTCCTCCTGCTCGACCGCCCAGCCGAACATCACCGAATCTCCGATACCCAGGATGCGGATCGTCCCCTCCGGCTTCGCGCGAGCGAGCTCGGGCCCGCGCCAGCCGTGGGAGTTCGTGCGCACCCGGGCGTCTCTGAAGCGGACGTCGAGGTTCGGGCGAAGCTCGTAGACCAGACGGTCGTGGGGGCTGGGCTTGATCATGCTACCCAGCTTCACGCGGGCGCCGGGCGCGGGCAGCTCGCGCTCTGTCTCGAGCTCCCGCAGCGTCGTCTCGCGGGTCAAATGGTGGTGGATGCGCAGACCTGCCTCGATCAGGCCGAGGCCGAGGCCCGTTCCGACGAGGAGCAACGCCGTCCGGGCCATGCCGCGGGGATGGAAGCGCGCCTTACGAGGGGCCATTCGAATGCAATCTAGCACTTGCCCCGACGCTCGCTCGCGCCGGGCCGCGTCGTCTCCAGCGGGGATGTTCGCGGGATCGACGCGGGTACCACTCGCTTTGACATCTGCGAGGTAATCCACCGTAGAGCGGAGATAATCGAGGGGCTCGTCCGGGTTGATCGCCGGGTTCGTGTAATAGAGCTCGAGTGGCTGACTCCGAGATTGTCGCTACCGATGAGGCCGGTTCCGAACGGGTGCCCGCTCGAGCCAGAGATTCGGTCCTTGTCGGGGCACAGGCCTGGCTGCGAGTCCCGGCGGCCGGTTCCCGGCTCGCTGCCGCTCGCGTCAGGCCCGGCGCCGGACTCCACCCAGCAGCGCGAGACCGATCCCTGCGAGGAGCCCGGTGCCGGGCTCGGGCACCATGGCGAAGCTGACCCCCGGCGTGTCCGTCGACAGAGCCACGCTCGCCGTGTTGGCGAACTCAGAGCTCGCCCCGGTCTCCTGTCCCTGGGACTGGAACGCGTAGGTGAGGAGTTGAACCTCCACGCCGAAGACGCTCCCGAAGCCCACCAGGAGCGCATCGTCGACCCGGATCGTCGCATCCACGTCGACCTGGCACGAGAAGGGGCTGCAGCTCGGCACGTCGAAGTCGCCGTCGCGGGACGGGTCCGCCCAGCTGCCGCTGCGGTTGAAGGCGGGGTCCACGAACCTGCTGATGCTCGACAGCTCGGCCGCGCCGTCGAAGACGCTCGTCGCGCCCGTGGCCATGTCGTGAAGGATCAACCGTAGCGTCACGCGCGTGAGCAGGTCTCCCGGCCCGACGTTGGTGTTGTTGTTGGCGTAATCCAGGCTGCCGTCGATGCGAAGGTCGAGGTTGACGTCGACGGGGCTGCCGGGGTCCGTTCCCTGGGTCTGGAAGTGGCCGACCCAGTGCGCGTCGGCTCGTGCGTTGGAGTCGAGGGAACTCCCTGAGGCGGATTCGACGAAGCTGCGGCTGCGGAGCGCGCCGCCCACGATGGCCTGCGAGAAGGACTCGGCATCTCCGGTGCCCGAAGCGGAGTTGGTTGCAGACGCCGCGCTCGGCCCGGTATTCGTCACGGTGCCTGCGTCGTCGGTGGGCGTCACCGCTCTGGCGTCCGCGTAGGCCCCCACCGGCGGAAGCGGTACGGCGTGGGCGAAGGGTGCGGCCACCAGCGCGATGGCGGCGTACATGAACAGTGCTTTGGTGATATTCGACATTGGCTTCCTCGCAGGCAAAAAAAATGGGAAGGCGACTGCGGTGCAGCCCCTTCCCAAGGCGATACTTCACCAGAATCGGAGCTCGACGTCAAGCGCGACGTCCCGCCACGGGTCCCCGTGGGCCAGCTGATCATTCGTGCAGTGGAGAGGGAGATCGCGGATCGCTCAGAGTGGTCGTGTCCGCTCCGATGAAGGGGAACGCGTCTGTGGCGTCTCGAATCGCAAGTACCCTCATAGCCTCGACGACTTGCCGGATGGCATGTGCACGCCTTCAGTCGATCAGGGCAACGAGATCGCCTCGGCCGACTTCCCCGGGCTCCTCCACGGTCGCGTAGACGCCCAGGTTTCCCTCCGCCTCCTTCACCAGGGTTCTCATGACCCGTGCGTCCCTCGGGAGGTCGGCGAATCCGTGTGTCGTCATCACGCAGCGGATACAGGCGGAGTGGATCGAAACGACGGCGTCGCCGATGCGGATCCGACGGCCGATCCAATCCTGCTCGGGAAAGGATCCCGACTCTGCGCCTTCGATCAGGATGTTCGGGCGAAAGCGCCGCACATCCATCTGGGAATCGGGCGCCGCCTCGCTGAGCGACTCCAGCGAGCGTCGTGTCACGAGCAGTAGCGGGAAGGCATCGAAGAAGGGCCCGTTTCGCGCGTAGATCTCGATCAGCTCGGGCGGCGGGTTCGAGAAATCGGGCAGGGGCTCTCCCTCTTCCCTGGCCATGAGATCTTGCATCTCGTCCAGAAGAGAACGGCCATCCCGGGGCGTTGCCCGGCGCGCCTCGGGCACCGCCGGCCAGAGCGTCACCTCGCGGCCGACCCCCTGCCCCACTCGTTCGGCCGCTCCCTCGGCATCGGCCCGGAAGCTCTCTCCGCCCGGAAGTCGGATTTGCGGGACGAGACCCTTCTCGCTGCGGGCGGGATACCACGCACTGCAGCTCATCAGGCGGGCGCTTCTCTTCCCGACGAAGAAGTCTCCCCGCACCTCGTCACGGACACCCCAGGCGCGGTCGCCGGGGATCCCGTCCTGCCCGAGCATCGCTGCGTCGAGCTCTTCGCCCAACATGCTCTTCACCGGGTAGCGGAAGAGCCCCGCGACCGTCCCCGTTCCTCTCATGCTCGCTCCGCTCGCCGTCGCGAGCTCTCGTTGGAATGTCGATCAGAGCACGGCGACTGCGCTGATCTCCACCAACATTCCTTGCATGGCCAGCCCCTGGACGCCGATCATGCTGGACGCGTTGGCAGGAAAGGGCTTGCCGTCGAGGGCTTCGGCCATGGCTCGTCCGAAGATATTCACCTTCTCCGGTGTGATCTCCACGACGTACAGGGTCGTACTGACGATGTTCTCGACCTGGCCTCCCAGGGCTTCGACCGCAGTCCTGAGGTTCCGGAACGCCTGAACCGTCTGCGCATGGAGATCTCCCGGGCCGACCAGGTTGAACTCGGCGTCGAAGGCGCCCTGGCCCGCAATGTAGGCAACCTTCCCCGCACCCTCGGTAGTGACGATCTGGGTGAACGCGTCCAGCGCGAAGAGGCCATCGGGGTTGATTCGTTCGATCTCCATGTCGTCTCCTCCAGAGGGCTTCGAAGCGCAGGATGGGTCGGTCAGAGCAGGGCCGGGCGCTGGCCCATGTAGGTCTGGGCCGCGTAGCCGTAGTCGACGAAGAGGTTGTGGCCGCTCACGAAGCGCGACGCGTCGCTGTTCAGGAGAATCAGTGGCTCGGCCATCTCCTCCGGCGTGGCGTTGCGGCCCACGGGCGCCTGGAAGTGCTCGTCCATGAACTCGGCACTGATCTGGTCGTGGAAGGCGGGCATCATGGGTGTGTCGGTGGGAGCCGGGCTGAGGCAGTTGATGCGGATCTCCCGCCTGGCGAGCTCACCCGCCCGGGCGTAGGTGTAGGCGATGATGGCCTGCTTGGAGAAGAGGTATCCGTTGTTGACGTCGGAGTTGGCCTCGAGCCAGGCCTTGCCCTCGCCGAAGCTCGCGGTGGCGAGGAGCTCGTGCAGCTTCTCGAGATTCTTCGTGTAGCCCATGCCCGCCACCGAGGTGATGCTCGCCACGGCGCCTCCCGACGGGATGCGCGGCAGCAGCGACTCGGTGAGATGGCGCAGGCCCACGAAGTTGACGAGGGTCGTGTCGAGGGCTTCGAAGCGGGGTGCGCCCGGCAGGCCGGCGCAGTTGAAGAGACGATCCACGGAGTCCGGGATCTCGGCCACGGCCGCGTCGATGGAGGCCTCTTCCATCAGGTTCACCTGGATCGAGCGCGCGATGGGGCCGTCGATCTTCTGGATGTCGAGGCCGATCACCTCGGCACCGAGCTCGCCGAGGATACGCGCCGTCGCGCCCCCCATGCCCGAGGCGGCGCCGGTCACGACGCAGGTCTTTCCTTCGTATCCGAGCAGGTCGGGCTTCGTCGGTATCGCGGCAGGCATCGTGGGCTCCCTGGCCGATCTGGGTGGGTCGCCATCCGCCGGGAGCAGTCTCTCCAGATGCAACGCTACCCGGGGGGCGAGTCCCTAGCACTGGGCGTGGGTCGACGAAGCGGCCCGGACGCGCCAGAATTAGAACACGTTCCACTCAGCCTGAGTACGAGGAATCCATGTACATCGCATACAACGAAGAGCAGGAGGCCCTGCGCAAGGAGCTACGGGCCTACTACGAAGACCTTCTCACGCCGGAGATCCGCGAGGGGCTCCACGAGGGCCACGGCACGGGCGAGGTCATGCGCGCCGTCGTGCGGCAGATGGCCAAGGACGGCTGGCTGGGTATCGGCTGGCCCAAGGAGTACGGCGGCCAGGGCCGCTCCCAGGTCGAGCAGTTCATCTTCTTCGACGAGTCCATGCGCAGTATGGCGCCGGTCCCCATGCTCACCATCAACACGGTGGGGCCGACCATCGCCAAGTACGGTACCCAGGAGCAGAAGGACTTCTTCCTGCCCAAGGTCCTCGCCGGCGAGATCCACTTCTGCATCGGTTACACCGAGCCCAGCGCCGGCACGGATCTCGCGTCCTTGCAGACCCGGGCCGTCAAGGACGGCGACGAGTACGTGATCAACGGCCAGAAGATCTTCACCAGCCTGGCCAGCGACGCTGACTACATCTGGCTCGCCACCCGCACGGACCCCGACGCTGCCAAGCACGCCGGGATCACCATGTTCATCGCGGACATGGACACGCCGGGCATCAAGGCCGAGCCCATGGACCTGCTCTCCTCCCACAACATCTGCTCGACCTACTTCGACGACGCTCGGGTACCCGAGTCGCGCATCGTGGGTGGGCTCAACAAGGGCTGGAAGCTCATCACCGGCCAGCTCAACCACGAGCGGGTCACCATCTGCTCCTGCGGGATGCTCGAGAACTCCTACGAGGAGGTGCTCGCCTGGGCACGGGAGACGCGCCTGGCCGACGGGCGTCGCGTGATCGACCAGGAGTGGGCGCAGATCAACCTGGCCCGGGTGCACGCGGGCCTCGAGTTCCTGCGCCTGATCAACTGGAAGGTGGCCTGGTCGGGAACCCAGGGAAAGCTCGACGTATCCGACGCGTCGACGACCAAGGTCTTCGGCACCGAGTTCTATCTGGAAGCCTTGCGCCTGATGATGGAGGTGCTGGGGCCGCGGGCTTACGTGGCGAAGGGATCGCCCGCCGAGCTCCTCGCCGGGCGCCTCGAAATGATGTATCGCGGCCTGCTGATCCTCACCTTCGGCGGCGGCACCAACGAGATCCAGCGCGACCTCATCGGCATGTTCGGCCTGGGGTTGCCCCGGGCGCCGCGCTTCTGAGCGTCCTTTCATACTGCCGAATCAACGATCGCGGTCGTGGTCAGCGGGATCGCGCACGGAAACAAGGACTGGAGAGCGAACGAGATGGACTTCTCATTCAGTGACGAGCAAGAGGCGATCGCCGGCCTCGCGAAGCAGATCCTCGGCGACAAGGCGACCCTCGAGCGCATGACGGAGCTCGAGAAGGGCGCCGGGCCGCGCTTCGACCCGGAGCTGTGGCAGGAGATGGCGACGGCGGGCCTCGTGGGCATCGCCGTGCCGGAGCAGTACGGTGGAGCGGGCCTGGGCTTCCTCGAGCTGGCGCTGATCGCCGAGCAGGTGGGCGCCACCGTGGCGCCGGTCCCCTTCATCGAGACGGCGATCATGGCCGCTCTCCCCATCGCGGAGTTCGGCAGCGAGACCCAGCGGGAGGCGTGGCTGCCCCGGGTAGCGAATGGCGAAGCGGTGCTGACGGCCGCTCTCATGGAAGGGGAGTCCGATCCCGGCAAGCCGACCACGACCCTTCGCGCGGACGGAAAGGGCTTCCGCCTCAGCGGTACCAAGGTGTGCGTGGCCGCCGGCCAGATCGCCGAGCGCGTGCTGGTGCCCGCCACGGCCGAGGACGGTCGGGTCGGGATCTTCGTCGTCGATCCGCGCGCCCAGGGCGTGACCGTCGAGGCCATCGGCACCACCAGCAGCCAGCCCGAGGCCCAGATCATCCTGGATGACGTGGCGGTGGGGCCCGAGGATCTGCTCGGCGACCTCGATCGCGGCGCCGACATGCTCGCCTGGATCGAAGAGCGAGCCACGGCGGCCCAGTGTTCCCTGGCCCTCGGCGTGTGCGCCGAGGCCCTGCAGCTCACGGCGGAGTACACCAAGGGCCGCGAGCAGTTCGGCCAGTCCATCGCGACCTTCCAGGCCGTGGGCCAGCGGGCCGCGGACGCCTACATCGACACCGAGGCCATCCGGCTCACGAGCTGGCAGGCCGCCTGGCGCATCAGCGAGGGCCTGCCCGCCACCGACCAGGTCGCGGTGGCGAAGTACTGGGCCTCCGAGGCCGGGCAACGCGTGGTCCACACGGCCAGCCACCTCCACGGCGGCATGGGGGTCGACAAGGACTACGCCCTCTTCCGCTACTTCTGTTACGCAAAGCAGCTCGAGCTCACCCTGGGTGGCACGACACCGCAGCTGCTCAAGATCGGGAGAATCCTCGCCGCGCAGCCCGCGGCCTGAACCGGCCGCGATCCGGAGGCGGCCAATACAAGGCGTCGAGAGGAGCCGAGAGGAGAAGGAAGCGTGGGTCGACTGGAGGGCAAGGTCAGCTTCGTGACGGGTGCGGCGTCGGGGATCGGCTTCGCGTGCGCAAAGCGCTTCGCCGAGGAGGGCGCCGTCGTCGTCGGCCTCGACATCAACGAGGGCGATGCGTGGAGTGAGGTGGAGAAGCTCGCGCCCGGCGCGGCCTTTCACGTGGTGGACGTGCGCGACGAAGCGGGCCTCAAGGCCGCGGCCGAAGCCACCGCCCAGGCATTCGGGCACATCGACGTCTGCGTGACCTCCGCCGGCGTCGCTTCCGGGGGTCCGGTGCACCTGCTCCCCACCGAGGAGTGGGATCGCGTCCAGGACATCAACCTGAAGGGCACCTTCCTCACCGCCAAGGCGGTGCTACCCGCCATGATCGAGCAGCGTTCGGGTAGCATCATCACCATCGCGAGCGTCGAAGGTCTCGAGGGCAACGAGGGCGGCAGCACCTACAACGCCTCGAAGGGGGGCGTGGTACTGCTGACCAAGAACCTCGCCATGGACTACGGCCGCCTGGAGATCCGGGCAAACTGTATCTGCCCCGGCTTCATCGAGACGCCGCTTTTCGAGTCCATGATCGGCAACGAGGCCATGAGCGAGGTGCGCGCCCTCATCAAGGAGCAGCACAAGATCCGCCGTTTCGGCAAGCCCGAGGAGATCGCCGCCGCGGCCCTCTTCTTCGCCTCGGACGATTCGGTCTTCGTGAGCGGTCAGGCCCTGTCGGTGGACGGCGGCTACACGGCCGGCAAGAGCTTCGGCATCACCAAGATGATGGGGCTCGAGTAGCGCGAGCCGAGGCGATCGAGTCAGCCGCCACTCCGCCTGAGCGCCCACAGGAAGACGCCAGTGCTGAGCGCCATGACACCGCCGAAGAGCAGCGGATCGTGTTGGATGATCTGCGGGTACTGGACCGCCGCCGCGAGAACCCCCACGATGGCGCCGCCGAAGTGGGCATCGTGGCCGATCTTCGTGTTCTTCGATGACATTCCATAGCTGCTGAACAAGAGAAAGAGGATGGCGAAGAGCCACGACGGGATGGCGACCGGAATGGGCATGATGTAGATGCCGCCGCCGGGAATCAGGAAGATCGACGCGTAGAGCACCCCGCAGACCCCGCCCGACGCACCCAGGGCGGCGTAGTCCGCATCGCGGCGATGGATCCACAGCGAGAGCAGACTGCCTCCGATCACCGAGGCAAAGTAGATCACCAGCAGCTCCGTGACGCCGTAGAGCTGCTCGAGATGGCTTCCGAAGCTGTAGAGCGTGAAGGCGTTGAAGACGAAGTGCACCCAGTCGCCGTGAATGAAGGCCGACGTGAGCATGCGGTGGTATTGGTGCCCGACGAGGATGGCCCGGGGCCGGAAGAGGAGCGCCTGCATCAGTTCGTGGCGCTTGAAGGCCAGATAGGTGACCAGGCCCGTGACGGCGAGCAGCAGTGTCGTGACCGGAGCTTCGAGACCCTGCGCCATGCTACGGAGCTTCCTCCGCGACTCCGTAGCGTTCCATGTAGAAGCGGAAACGCTCCCGCTCCTCCCCGGCGTCGATACCGACCTCTTCCAGGGAGTAGCGGTGTGTGCCCCGGGAGCCCTTGGGCTTGTGGGCCGCGTAGTCCGCGATGTCATCGCGAACGCTCTGGGGGAAGGGCCAGCCCAGCTTCGCGTAGACGCCCTCGACGGTGCCGCCCGGGTCACGCACCAGGTCCGCGAAATGCACGTCCACGAAGCGTTCGTCGGGCAGGGTGCCGGCGGCGCGCGCCTCGATCTCATTCTGATACAGGTAGGCGTAGCCGGCTGGCATGAGCTTGGAGGCCGTCGACATATCGACTTCGCGGCAGCGCATCCACTTGAGGGTGCCCATCAGGCTGATCGTCGAAGGGAGGGTCTTCAGCGGGTCGCGGTGGGTGCGGACGATGCGCGCGTCGGGGTAGATGTCGAAGAGGGTGCGCAGCTGGGAGAGATGGCTGGGCGCCTTGAGGAGCCATCGCTCGTCGCGTGGGCTCTCCCCCCTGGCTTGCAGGGTCTGGAGGAAGCGCTTGTGGAAGCGGTAGGCGGGGCGTTGATCCGTGGCGGCGAGATGGGCGTCGTAGGCGGGCACGACGTGACACCCGCCCCAGTGGTCCGAGAGGAATTCGTGGAGGGTGATGAAGATGCACTCGTTGGGGAGATGACCCGAGTTGGCGTGCATGGTCTCGTATTCGGGCTGCAGGTCGTGCCAGAACTGGGTCACCCGGTCTGCGAGCTCCGCGCATTCCGCCCCCCCGAGTGGGTGCGCCATCTCCCACATGGCCGGCGCACGGCTGGCGGGATCGCAGGCCATGAGTTCGTGCAGGATGGAGGTGCCCGAGCGGGGACTCCCCACGATGAACACCGGCGACTCGATCCTGGCTTCGAGGATCGCCGGCCGGGCGCTCCAGAGCTCGGCGAGGCGCAGCCGATTGCGCAAGGCCTGCAGGATCTCGGTGCGTACCAGGGTGCGCCCGAGCAGGTGGAGTCCGGCCTCCTCTTCGAGGCTGCGCAGAAGAAGATCGAAGTGCGGACGCCAGGCGTCCCCGCCGAAGTCGGAGAGGCCTGTGGAGCGGGTCGCCTCGGCGAGGAGCTCGTCGGCCGCGAGAGAGACGAGGTGCTGGGCGCCCCCGACGGCTTCGCCGTGGGCAATCAGGCGATCTGCCCAGACGGGGCGCTTCGGCGGCGTCCAGCTCATGCTCGGATCTCCACTAGTCATCACTACCCGTCATCACTGCTAATCATCACTACAAGAAGCGATTCCAGGCCGCCTCCCGCCGCCGCGCCAGAGCCTGGCGCCGGGCCGCGGCGTCGAGGAAGGGGTGCTCGTCCGGCAGCTCGCCGCGTACCTCCTCCAAGCCGATGACTCTGGAGCTGGGGATCGGGTTGTCCCGGGCCCACACCCAGCGGTAGACGAGCATGCCTCGGGGCCGGCCGCCGATGTCGATCCAGTTGGCCGCAGCGGGATCGCGTTGGGCCAGGACGATGCGCATGCGGCCGTCGCCATCGACGTGAACCTGGTGATCGCTCAGGCTGGTCTGGCGCTCCGCGAAGTCGCCCGACTCGAGCCAGCCGAGGGTGTGGATGGTGAAGCCCCAGTAATCGGCGTCGGGGACGCCGCACTCGATGATCAAGGCCTGCTCCTCGTCCAGCTCCCAGAAGCAGGATCCGTAGAGGATGTTGTCGGCGCCGCCGGGCGTCGAGCCCGCCGGCTGGGCGACGTTGGGCGTGGCCCGGTTCCAGGCGTTGCTCGTGTAGCCGTTCCAGAAGACGGCGGTGCGCTCGACCCAGGTCGCCGCGCGATCGAGGGCCCGGGCCAGCGCGGCGGGATCCAGGGGCGGGCGGGGCTGCCCTTCCGCTCCAACGCGCTCGATGTGAAAGGCGGGGGCGGCGTCCTCTTCCCAATCGCTCTGGTAGACGCGGATGGTGAGCAGTCGGCCCTTGGGATCCATGGGCATCCAGTTGCGCGGTTGCTCGTCGGGCGAGAGCCAGATCTCGAGCAAGCCGTCCGGGCCCACTTCGAGCTGGTCCAGGGAGCACTCGCTGAAGACCCCGAACTCCCCGAGCTGCATCTCCCCCTCATTGAGCGAGAAGATCGCCTGACGGACGCCCTTCACATCGGCCCAGATGCGATAGCTGCAGCTCGGGTCGACGTTGGCGCGCAGATAGCAGTTGTCGGGGTTCGGTCCGCCCCATTGATTGTGGGGAGTCTCGTAGCGAATGAAGCAGGGGTGCTGGGTGTCGCCGGCCTCCACCTCCAACTGGGTCGCGTGGACCATCAGGCGGGTCAGCCAGCGAAAGCCCTCGGCCCGCTCTGCCGGGCTCTCGGGAAAGCCGGGAGCCAGGATCGCTTCTCCGGCGGCTTCGAGGCGCCGACACCAATCTCGCCAGGCTTCGCCCGAAAGCAGGCGCTCCGCTCCTTCGCTCATGGGGGTTCCCCTCTCGTGTCTTCGCCCTGGGCCTGAATGGCGCTCCTGGGGTCTCTGCCTCAGGAGTGTGGCGAATTACGACGTGGGAAGCCCTCGCTGAAGAAGGGTGCGAATGGTCGTGGCTGAATGTGGGATCGAGGCCTGGCGGTCGGCGCGGCAGCGCGACCGCCAGGGTTTCTCACTTCCGGTACATGTGATCGAAGGTGTAGGGCTTGCGGTACCCGTTCCATTGCCGGGGCAGGCCCGGCGCGGGGCTGTAGTCGGCTTCGCCCTCCGGCGGGATGGCGCACCCCGTGCTCTGGCACGCCGCCTGCTGGACCGCGTTCACTCGATCCGCGCCGCCGAGGGTGGATGCGCTCCTCACGATCACCACGCCGACCAGCGCGACGAGCGCCGCCAATGCGAATATGGTCGCAAACATCGCAGTGCGCACGACGCGCGGGTCGCGAGCCCGACTCCCGGCTGGCCGCCACGACGACACCCGCGGCGGGGCCTGCATTGTTCCGCCAGAAGCGATCGCGGCTGCAGGCTGTTCGTTTCCCATGGGAATTCCGAGCATGATACTACCCCCTGTGTGTGACACACTGCGTTAAAGCAATGAGCGTGCCAAGCGGGCGGAAACGTCAGTTCATGCACAAAGGCACGGGAATACAGGGATTATCACGATTCTCGTGGAGCTGACGGGGCTCCGGGAGTCGAGCTGAGTGCGTCAACTCATGAGGGAGTGTCGCCCCGTGGAGAAAGCGCACCGAATGCATCCATTGATGGCGCATCATTGTGAGGCAGGTGCCTCTTGCGGGTGCACTGGGCTGTGTGTGTGGGGCGGGGGGCGGGCGGCCGATCGGGTCTGCCCTCAGCTCTTACGCCGCTTATTGATCAGCTCGATGATGGGCGAGGGCTCCGCCGGGTGCCATTTCGTTTCCGCGGGATCCTGGTGCCAGACGAAGGGCAGGTGCTCGACGTGTCCCGGCGCCGCGGCCTGCTCGAAGACGCCCAGGGCGGCGTCGAGGACTGCGCCCTGGGTCTGCGAGTCGCCCACGTCGCCAAAGGGGCGACCGAAGGGGTGTTCGATGGCGGCGACCCGAGGCATCCCCACCATTCTTTGAAAGACCCAGATCATGTCGAGGGTGACGGTCGGGATGCCCGCGGCCTCGATCTTCCTTGCGACCAGTCCGACCGACCGGCAGCAGTCGGGTCAGACCGGGGTGAGGAGGGCGAGATCGACCTCCTCGCTCTTCATGGCTTCGGCGATGGCGGGAGCCGACTCGTTCTCCAACGTGCTGGAGTCGGCGCCCTGGAAGCCCATGATCGAGTAGTGAGAGGGCGCCACCTCGCCCACCCGTCCCGCAGCGGCGAGCTCGCGCAGGCGGTCGAGGGGCAGTGCGACGTTCAGGTCGCGCTCGATGTAGCCGGTGTCGATGTGGAGGTGATTGGCCGCGACGGTCTCCGCGCTGGCGTCTGCACGCAGCCGGCGCCAGCTGGGATCGCCCCAGGTGGGACGTCGCCGCTCCCCCTCCATGTCGAAGGGCTCGTCATCCAGCATGGAGAGGCCCGCGGTGGAGAGCAGCGCGACGCGCGACTGCGCCAGGGGCTTGGTGACGGTCGTCCACGGGATCGGCGGGTGGCTGGGCTCGGCCGGAATGGCGCCGCCGAGGGCCTTGGCGATGAAGGAGCCCGCAAAGCGCCAGGGGTCGACCTCCCGGCCGCGGCCGGGCAGGGGCGGCCGGGTCGTCGAAGTTCCGTCGTGTCCGCTGGTCTGGGCCATGCCGACGGCGCTCAGGTTGCCTTGGGGAAGGTGGGGAGGCCCAGGCCCGCCAGCTCTTCGAGGATGCGGACGACCTGGCGGCTGTAGCCGAACTCGTTGTCGTACCACACGTAGAGCACGCAGCTCTTGCCCTGGGCGATGGTCGCCTGGGCGTCGACGATGCCCGCGAAGCGGTTGCCCACGAAGTCGCTCGAAACGACGTCGTCCGCGTTGGTGTAGTCGATCTGGTTCACGAGGTCGCCTTCCAGGGAGACCTTGCGCAGGTAGGAGTTCAGCTGCTCCTTCGTCGCCTCCTCGACCAGGTCGAGCATCAGGATCGCCAGGGAGACGTTGGGCGTGGGAACGCGCACGGCGTTGCCCGTGAACTTGCCGTCGAGCTCGGGGAGCGCCTTGCCGACCGCCTTGGCGGCGCCCGTCTCGCTCACCACCATGTTGAGCACAGCGCTGCGGCCGCGGCGAGCGTTCTTGTGGTAGTTGTCGATCAGGTTCTGGTCGTTCGTGTAGGCGGTTGATCGCGGCGAGGACGGGTACGATGGCGTTGGTGGTGCAGCTGGCCGCCGAGAGGATCGGACCCTGCTCGCAGATTCCCTTGTGATTCACCCCGTAGACGATGTTCGCGATGTCGCCCTTGCCCGGCGCCGTCAGCAGCACCCTGGCGACGCCCGGCGCCTTGAGGTGGCGCTCGAGGCCCTCGCGGTCTCGCCACTTTCCGGTGTTATCGATGAGGATGGCGTCTTCGATGCCGTGCTCGGTGTAGTCGATCTTGTCGGGGGCGTCGGCGTAGAGGACCCGGATCATGTTGCCGTTGGCGACGATCGCGTTCTCTGCCTCGTCGCGCTGGATGCTGCCGCGGAAGGGGCCGTGGACCGAGTCGCGCCGCAGCAGGCTGGCGCGCTTGGCGAGATCGTCGTCGCTGCCCTTGCGCACGACGATGGCCTTGAGCCGGAAGCGGTCGCCACCGCCGGTCTTGCCCGCCAGGATGCGGGCCACCAGGCGACCGATGCGGCCAAAGCCGTAGAGCACGATGTCCTGGGGCCTCTCGAGCACCGAGGTCTTGCCCGTCGCAATCGAGGCGAGCTCGTCGCCCGCAAATTCGGTGAGGTCGCGCCCGTGGCCCTCGTCCCGGTAATGGGTGAGGAAGTTGCCGATGTCGATTCGGGCGGGGGCGAGGTCGATGGCGTTCACGGCGGCGAGGATCGGCAGGGTGTCCTGTACCGTGATCGCCTTGCCCTCCACCTTGGAAGCGAAGGAGTGGTGCTGGATGATCGCGACGGGATCCTTGTTGACCAGCGAGTTGCCGTAGCAGGTGATGATCACGCCGCGCTCGCGGTAGAGGCGCCCGATGATGGGAAGCATGGCCTCCGCGCAACGCTCGAAGTCCCGCCACTGCTCGAGGTAGGTGTCGATCTTGTCCTTGTTCATCGGGTGCTTCCTCGGGAAATTCCTTGGAGATATGAGGGCGCCCGTCGGACGCCGACGTCCGTCTCGATCGGCGAATACACCGCGCCTGCCCGCAGCGCGGCGGCGCTCGCCGGAAGTGCGTGAAGATGCTGCCGGAAATGCTCGGCATCGACCGACGGTCTTCGCCGATCGGCCGTGTCCAGTATAGCGCCCCGACTCGAGAAAACGCGGTGGAGGGGGCGGGAATCGAAGGAGCTTTCGCCCTGCTTTCGCCTTGCCGCGCTGCTAGGGTTCGTCGCCAGGTCAGGCCCAGATAGCGGCGCGAAGACCGCGAGGGCTGAGCGCCGCCACTGAGAGTGAGGTGTCGCACGTGAAGGGACTCGAAGGAAGGATCGCGATCATCACCGGCGCTTCGTCGGGCATCGGCGCCGCTACGGCACGCCGTTTCGCCGCAGAGGGGGTCCGGCTCGTGCTTGCCGACATCGAAGAGGAGGCAGGCCGAAAGCTCCGCGAGGAGCTGTGTGAAGCGGGGAGCGAGGCCGAGTTCCAGCTCTGCGACGTATCCGAGCTCGAAGAGGTCGAGGCCCTGGTGGCCGCTGCGGTCGAGCGCTTCGGCGCGCTCCACATCCTCTTCAACAATGCCGGGGTGGGGACCTACGGGAAGACGCCGAAGCTGGACCCGGAGATCTGGCAGCGGGTCATGCACGTCAACCTGGACTCGGTCTTCTATGGCTGCCGCGCCGCCATCCCCCACATACGCGAGGCCGGCGGCGGCGCCATCGTCAACACCGCCTCGGTGTCCGGCCTCTTCGGCGACTTCGGCCTTACGGCCTACAACGCCGCCAAGGGCGCGGTAGCAAACTACACCCGCAGCCTGGCTCTGGATCATGCCCGGGACAAGATCCGGGTGAACGCCGTCTGCCCCGGACCCGTGGAGACCGGCCTCACGACGGCGGCAATGAACCTGCCCGGACAAATGGACCGCTTCCGGGCCGCGGTTCCGCTCGGGCGGGTCGGTCGCTCCGACGAGATCGCGGCCGCAGTGGCCTTCCTGGCCTCCGAGGACGCTTCCTTCATCACCGGAGAAAACCTGGTGATCGACGGCGGGATGACGATCCATACGGGACAGCCAAGCTACAGCGCACTGTTAAACGACGAATGAGACCTGCCTAAGCCGCTTCCCACATGGGGTAGGTCCGGTAATCTGCTCCCCGAAACCGGGTAATCGGGGCGAATTCCATCCCAATCCGATCCTCTTTCAGTTTAAAGTGAGAAAAGTGCAGAGCCGAGGGCGCGGGGCGGAGGCTCGTTTCGTCCCTCGAGCGCGTAGTATTCGAGGAGAGGGAAGATTGGCTAGGGGCACCGTCAAGTGGTTCAGTGACCAGAAGGGCTACGGCTTCATCACTCCGGATGGAGACGGCAAGGACCTGTTCGTACATTTCTCCAACATCGAGGGCGAGGGCTACCGGAGTCTCGAAGACGGTCAAGCCGTCGAGTTCGAGGCCGCCGAGGGCAAGAAGGGGCCGGAGGCGCAGAACGTCCGCCCCGCCTGATTGCTCGCCGAACTCCGGCTTCAGCGGGTTCAGAACTGAAAAGCGCTGCGGCGAGTTCAGAACTGAAAGTAGATGAACTCGCCGCCGGCCCCGGCGACCATCACCGCGACGGCGAGCAGCGCACCGAGCGCGAGGCCCTCGAGGGCGAGGCCGCCGGTCCGGTGCGCGCAGGCACCCTGGAGCCGGGGCAGTCCCAGGCGCAGCTTGCGTTCGGCGAGGTGAAGGGCGGCGCAGAGCAGCACGATCCCCGCCTGCATCACGGGCCAGCCGCTCAGCTCGCCTCCCCCGAAGAGCGCCTTCACGAAGCGCGCCATGTCCGCCAGCGACTCGGAGCGGAAGGCGATGAACGCGAAGGCGAAGAAGTGGAAGTGGACCGCGATCCGCCCCGCGTCCCTCCAGGTGATGGCTTCGTGGATGTCCTGGCGCCGACGCCCGAAGCGCCGGTGGGCGGCCAGCAGCACTCCATGGAAGCCGCCCCATAGGACGAAGTTCCAGCCCGCGCCGTGCCACAGCCCGCTCAGCAACATGGTGATCAGCAGGTTGACGTAGGTGCGCGCCTCGCTGTGCCGGTTCCCTCCGAGAGGGATGTAGAGGTAGTCCTGCATCCAACGCGAGAGGGTGATGTGCCAGCGGCGCCAGACCTCCGATGGGTTCCGGGAGAGAAAGGGCTCGGTGAAGTTCATGGGCAGCTCGTAGCCGAGCAGCAGCGCCATGCCTCGACCCATGTCGGTGTAACCCGAGAAGTCGAAGTAGATCTGGAAGGTGAAGCAGTACATGGCCACGAGGTGGAAGGGCGCGCTGGCCACGCCCGGCGCCGAGAAGACCGCGTCGACGTAGGGGGCGAGGAGGAAGTCGGCCATGACGACCTTCTTCGCGATGCCCGATGCGATGAGCCACAGGCCGCGTCGCGTGCGCTCGGCGTTCATCTGGCCCCGATTTTCGAGCTGGGGCAGGAACTCGTTGCCGCGCAGGATGGGGCCGGCAATGAGCTGGGGAAAGAAGCAGACGAAGAGCGCGTAGCGCCCGAGCCGAGGCAGCTCCCGTTCCGGGTGGCGATAGCTGTCCACCGAGAAGGCGATGATCTGGAAGCTGTAGAAGGAGATGCCGAGGGGGAGCAGGATCTCCGGGATCGAGACATCGAGGCCGAGGCCTCCCTCCAGCAGGGGAAGTGCGCTCGTCACGATCATGGCCGCGTACTTGAAGTACGCGAGAAGCGCGAGGGTGAAGCCCACGGAGAGGCCGAGCAGCAGCCCGGGCCGTGGGCTGCGCCGCATGCCGCGCAGCAGGGCGTAGTTGACCCCGATGTCGATCAGGATGAGCGGCAGGTAGGCGGGGATCCACAAGACGTAGAAGAGCAGGCTCGCGGCGAGGAGCAGCGCGTTGCGCGCGGGCGCCGGCAGGCTGCGATAGAGGCCCAGGATCGCGAGGAAGAAGACCGCGAACTGCAGGGTGTTGAAGAGCATCAGTCGCGAGCCTCGGGGCTGTGCTCGAGGAGGGCCGGCACCCGGGGCGCGAGAGCCTCGGCGACGGCGGCCGGTCCGTCGATGGCGCCGTCGTAGGCGAGGTGACCGCTCGCGTCTCGAAAGGTCTCGTCGGGGAAGAGGTCGTGGAGGTCGGCGAAGTCGGCCCCGGCCGATCGAGCCACTGTCTCCACTGCCGCGATGGTGGAGGCCAGGCCGGGGCCGTCGAAGATGCCCAGGCGGCCCATGTGCTCGACGTTGGCGGGCGCGAGGTAGACCAGGACGGGGATCCCGCCGTCCCGCAGCCGCTCGAGGGTGGCGGCGAAGACGCGCAGCACCGGGTGCTCCGGGCCGATGCCCGCGAGGGCGTCCCCGTGGTGCTCGAGCTGACCGCGCTCGGAGAAGCGGCGGTTGTCGCTGCCCGGCAGGCAGAGCAGCGCGAGGGTGTTGGTGTCCAGAGCTTCGTCGAAGGCCAGCTCGGGGTTCCCAGAGCAGAGTTCGCCGAGGTGGTGGCGCAAGGCGTCTTGGGCGCGACCCATGCGCGCCTGCTCGAGCGTGAGCTCCTGCCAGGCCTCGAAGGCGCCCGCGCGGACGATGCTCATATAGAAGAAGAGCCGGTCGACGGTGAGGCCGATCCAGTGGAGGGGCAGGGCGAGCGCCTCGCCGAGGCGGGCGGGCTCGACCCAGCCGGCCAGCTCGGGCCGGCTGTTGTTGCCCCGCCAGGCCTGGGAGAGGGTGTCGAGGTTGAACGCGAAGACCACGGCGTGGGGACGTGCCGCCATGATCTCTTCGATGAGGAAGTAGTACTCGAAGGGGCCGATGCCCGAGATGGCCAGGCTGTGAATCTCTACAGGAGCACGCTCCTCGCGCGCCAGTGCCGCCTCGAGGCGATCGGGAATGGTGCGCCCGTGCGGGTAGCTGATCGTCGTCGAGTCGCCCAGAAAGGCGACTCGCGCGGCTCCCGGGGCGCGTCCATCGCGCAGGGCAGGAAGGCGCCGCCGGGTCACGTCCACCACGTTGAGGACGGTTCGGGGCTTGCCGAGCTCCGCGGCCTCCAGAGCCCTCAGGATGCCGGTGAGGACCGTCGCGAAGGAAAGGAGCAGGCAGCCGCCGAAGACGAGGATGCGCAGCGGGCTCTGCCGTCGGGGCTCGGGGTCCTCACCCGCGCCTCGTCGTTTACCGGGTTCCATCGTAGTCTGTCACCATTGCCTCGCGCGCCGCGAAGCGGTGGAGCGCGTCGAAGGCCACCGTCTAGGCCAGGAAGAGCAGGAGGATCCGGATGGCGACGAGGAGGTCGCCCAGGACAGCCATCTCGGGGTCTCGTCTCCAGTTCGGAGCGTCATGGTAGCGCCTGGAGTTGCGGGAGAAGGGATTGGAACGTATGTTTGAAACGATCGTTCCAGAATGTGAATGCCCCTCGACCGCCCGAGCAGGATGCCCCCCGCATGACGACCGCAGCCCGATCTCCAGAGCCCGCCAACTTTGCGCAAGGCGAGCTCGACACCAAGACCCGCCTCCTGGACGCCGCCGAGCGCCTCTTTGCCGAGCGAGGCTACGAGGGCAGCTCCATGCGCGCCATCACCAAGGCGGCCGGCGCCAATGTCTCGGCGGCCAACTACCACTTCGGATCCAAGGACGAGCTGATCCGGGCAACTCTGCTGCGCCGCATCGAGCCCCTGAACCAGCGCCGGCTCGAGGCCCTCGAGGCGCTGGAAAATGCCGCCCGGGGCGCGCCCATCGAGGTGGAGTCGCTGGTCGAGGCCTACCTGCGGCCGATCTTCGAAGCGAGCCACTCCGCGGGGCCGGGGCCCGAGGGCTTTCGCCGGGTCGCGGCGCGCCTGGTGTCGGATCCGCATCCCGTTCTCGCCTCCCTGAAGACCGAGCTCTTCCGGCCCCTGGCGGAGCGCTACTTCGTGGCGCTCTCGCGGTCGCTCCCGGGTGTGCCGCGGGAGGATCTCGCCGTGGGATTCGCGCTCAGCCTGGGCGTCACCATGCACGCGGTGAGCGGTCATCTCGAGCTCTTTCTGAGCCACGCGGGCTGTGAGCCCGTCGTCGACGAGGAGGCGGTCTTCCGACGCATCGTGTCCTTTGCGGCGGCCGGGCTGCGGGCGGGCGGCCACGGGGCCCCGATCGCAGCGCTGCGCGAGGGGGGGGTCGACTCATGAACCGGATGGTGTTGGTCGTGGTCCTCATACTCGCAGTGGGCGCGGCGGGTGTCGCGCTGCTCGTCTCCCTGCGCCCCACCATCGAGGCCAAGCCGCCGCTGGTGAAGCCGCCGCGGGTTCGCGTCGAGTACGTGGAGCCCCAGGAGCTGGAGCTCCGGGTGCGTACCCACGGAACCGTCATGCCCCGCAGCGAGAGCAGCCTGATCCCCCAGGTCTCGGGACCGGTGGTCTGGGTTTCGCCGGCTCTGGCCTCGGGCGGCTACTTCCAGCAAGGGGAGCCCCTCGTGCGAATCGAGCGGGCCGATTACGAGGTGGAGCTCGAGAGCGCCCGCGCCTCGGTGGCGCGCAGCGAGAGCGAGCACGAGCGCGCCAGCAAGGAGCTCGAGCGGCAGAAGCGGCTCGCGGATCGCTCGGTGGCGAGCGAGACCCGCTACGACGACGCGCGCAACGCCGAGCGCATCGCCCGGGCAGTCCTGCGCGAAGCGAGGGCCAAGCTCGAAAAGGCCGAACGCGACCTGCTCCGCACCGAGCTCCTCGCCCCCTACGCGGGGCGGGTGCGGGACGAGTCGGTGGACGTCGGCCAGTTCGTGACTCGCGGCGCCCCCATCGCGAGCATCTACGCTGTCGACTACGCCGAGGTGCGCCTGCCCATTCCCGATTCGGAGCTGCGCTACATCGATCTGCCCTTGATTCCCCGCGGCCACGGCGAGGCCCGGTCGAGACCGGTGGTGATCCTCGAGGCGCGCTTTGCCGGGGAAGAACACAGCTGGACCGGGCGCATCGTGCGCACCGAGGGCGAGATCGACGTGCGCAGTCGCATGGTGCACGTGATCGCCCAGGTGAAGGATCCCTACGGACTGCTCGCCGGGGCCGGGGCTGAGAGCGGGGCTGAGAGCGGGGCTGGGGACGAGGGCGGGAGCGCATCGCAGCGCGCCAGGGCGCCCCTGGTCGTGGGTCTCTTCGTCGAAGCGCAGATCCTGGGGCGCCGTCTCACGGACGTGGTGGTGCTTCCGCGCGCTGCGCTGCGCGACGGCACTCGCGTGCTGGTCGTCGACGGCGACGATCGCATGCACTTCAGGCCGGTCGAGACACTGCGGGTCGAGCGGGACCAGGTCGTAATCGGCGCGGGCCTCGCGCGGGGCGAGCGAGTCTGCGTCTCGCCCCTGCAGGCCGTCGTCGACGGCATGCGGGTTCGGGTCGTCGGCGGCGAGGCGCCCATGGCCGCGCGCGGGGCGGCGCCGTGAGAGGGATCATCGCCTGGTTCGCGCGTAATCACGTCTCCGCCAATCTGCTGATGTTCCTCATCATCGCCTGCGGCTTCTTCGCCGTTCCGCAGATCCAGCAGAAGTCCTTTCCCGATATCGACGTCGAGGTCATCCAGATCACGGTGCCCTACCTCGGTGCGGCGCCGGAGGAGGTGGAGGAGGGCGTCTGTGTCCGCATCGAGGAGGAGATCCAGGGCATCAACGGGATCGAGAAGCTGAGCTCCACCGCGGCCGAGGGGGCGTGCACCGTCGGGGCCGAGCTGATGTCCGGCTACGAGACGGATCGGGCGCTCAGCGAGATCAAGAATGCGGTGGACGCCATCACGACCTTCCCCGACGAGGCCGAGAAGCCCATCGTCTCCCAGGTGACGATCCGGCGCGTCGTTACCCAGATCGCCCTCTCCGGTGACGTCGACGAGCGTACCCTCAAGATCTACGGCCAGCGCATCCGGGACGAGATCTCGGCGCTGCCGGGCATCACCCAGGTGGAGCTGAGCAACGCCCGCAACTACGAGATCTCCATCGAGGTCTCCGAGGAGGCCCTGCGCCGGCATCACCTCAGCTTCGACGACGTCGTCCAGGCCGTGCGGCGCTCTTCGCTGGATCTGCCGGGCGGCTCCATCAAGACTCGCCGGGGCGAGATCCTGCTGCGCACCAAGGGGCAGGCCTACGTGGGGCGCGATTTCGAAGACATCGTCGTGATGACCCGCACCGACGGAACCCGTCTGCACCTCGCCGAGGTCGCCACGCTGGTCGACGGCTTCGAGGACGACGACCGCTGGGCGAGCTTCGACGGCGAGCCCGCCGTCCTGATCCAGGTCTTCCGGGTGGGGGACCAGAAGATCCTCGATCTCATCGAGACAGTGAAGGACTATGTCGCGACCGCCGAGGCGCGCCTGCCCGAGGGCCTCACCCTCACCCTGTGGCGGGACCAATCCCAGAGCCTGCGCGACCGCCTGGACATCTTGACGCGCAACGGCCTCAGCGGCTTCGTCCTCGTCTTCGTCCTGCTCGCCTGCTTCCTGCGCCTGCGCCTCGCGTTCTGGGTGAGCGTCGGGGTCCCGCTCTCCTTCCTCGGGGCCCTGGCCTTCTTTCCCGTGGTGGGCATCTCGGTCGACGTGATCTCGCTCTTCGCTTTCATCCTGGTGCTGGGTCTGCTCGTCGACGACGCCATCGTCGTAGGAGAGAACATCCACTCCCACCAGGAGCGGGCCGAGGATCCCCTCGAGGCCTCCATCGTGGGAACCCAGGAGGTCTCGGTCCCGGTCATTTTCGGCGTGCTCACTACGGTCGCGGCCTTCCTGCCCCTGGTGCTGGCGCCCGGGCCCATGGGACAGGTCTTCCAGGGCATCGGCATCGTGGTGATCCTGTGCCTGCTCTTCTCCCTGGTCGAGAGCCAGCTCATCTTGCCTTCGCACCTGGGCCATTCGCGCCGCCGGCGCGAGCGCGAGGCCACCGGCGCCATCCAGCTGCGTTGGAGGCGGATCCAGAACGCGCTTGCAAACAGCCTCGTGCGCCTGGCCGAGCAGGGCTACCGGCCACTCCTCGATCGCGCTCTGGTATGGCGTTACGCGACCCTGGCCGTTGGTGTCGTGGCGCTGGTGTGGTGCCTCACCATCGTTGGGACCGGGCACCTGCGCTTCGCCTTCTTCCCGCCCGTCGAGAGCGACTACGTGACCGCGAAGCTCACCATGCCCCTGGGCGTCCCGGTGGACGTCACCGCCGAGGGGGCGGCGGCCCTCGAGAGCGCGGCGCTGCAGCTGGGCGGCGAGCTCGACGCGGAGTTCGAGCTGGGCGAGCCCGTGGTTCGTCACGTGCTCGTGGCGGTGGGCGAGCAGCCCACGGGAGGCCACGGCCCTCCCGGCGCCTTCGCGCGCTCGGGCGGCAGCCACCTGGGCGAGGTCAGCATGGAGCTCATGAGCCCGGAAGGCCGGCCCATCAAGGCCGGTAC
>JAFDEK010000100.1 GCA_019310385.1 Deltaproteobacteria bacterium | reverse complement strand
CATGCTGCCGGTGACCACGGGCAGGCCGAAGTGCATGGCCTCGTCGACGACCAGCCCCCAGGTCTCGAGGAGCGAGGGCATCACGAAGACGTCGGCGGCGACGAAGTAGGGGCCGAGCTGGCTCTGGTTCACGAAGCCCGGCATGAGCAAGCGATCGCCGAGCAGCGCCCTCGCCTCCCTTTCGAAGGCCTCTCTTTCCTCCCCCTCGCCGAGCACGATCAGAACCACCTTCTCGGGGTGTGCGCTGCGCTTCAATGCCTCGCACAGGAGCATGGGGGCCTTGCGGGTAATCAGCTTGCCGCTGAAGAGGAGCACCCGGGCGTCGTCGTCGATCCCCAGAGCGGCGCGCGCCTCACCGCGGGTGGTGCTCTGCCGCTGCTCCTCGAAGAGCGCGCTGTCGACGGAGTAGGGGGAGAAGAAGAGCTTGGACTCCGGCACGCCGAGGCGCAGCAGATGGCGCCTGGCCTCCTCGTCCATGTAGCAGAAGAGATCGACCTGGGCGTAGAACCAACGCAGGTAGAGATCGCGCAGCAGCACCTTGACGCGACTGCGCCCGCCGATGGGATCGAGATCGTTTAACTCGCCCCGCATGAGCACGCGGACCCCATCGGCCCGGGCGGCTCGCAGGACCTGGCGCTCGAAGGCGTACATGTACCCGTGGATCATTACGACGTCGAAGTGCTCGGGGGTGATGCGTTCACGTGCGTCGGGAAGCGCCATGCTGCGGGGCGCGGCGAGGTCACCATCCCGGCGGATGAACTCGTGGCCATAGCCGTCGAGGAGCGGAACGTCCCAGCTCACCGCCACCTTGAAGCCGGGATCGACTCCGCCTGCAACGCTGTGATCGCTGAAGAAGTGAACGCTGAGCTCGAGGCCGGGCGCCGCCGCCAGGGCACGCCACATCGGAGCGAAGTACTGGATCGGGTGGGTGACGAAGATGCCGAGTCGCGTCATCCCCTCGCCCGGCTCGGGCTGCTGCGTCATCGATCTCTCCTGCTTCTCGAGCCTTGCAGCAGCCTGCCCAGCCTCTCCGGCCCTTGGCGCCCGGAAACTACCCCAAGAAGCCAGGCACTTCCGCCTCGACCCGGGCGCGCCTGGACGCGACTCGACCGGCCGTGTCCCCATGGGGCGACAAGCCGCCGCACCTAACAGGAGGGACGCTGCACTACAAATAAGTACAATAAGTACAATCGATCGTTAATGGGAGCAGAACCGGAAATGAGCAAAAGCGCCATCACCACTGAGTCTCTCAGCCTCATCCACCCGGACCGCTATCGGAACGAGGGCTATCCCCACGACGCCTGGACCCGCATGCGTCGTGAAGAGCCGGTCTCCTGGTGCGAGCAGGTCGACGGCATCCCCTTCTGGGCCATCACCAAGCACGCCGACATCACGACAATCTCCAAGCGCCCCGAGCAGTTCGTCAGCGGGGAGCGCCTCTTCATCAGCCACGAGGCCGAGCGGAAGGATGACGACATCCCCCCCACCCTGATCCAGCTCGATCCGCCCAAGCACGGCATCTACCGTCAGCTCGTGAGCAAACGCTTCACGCCTCGCTACCTGCAGCGAATGTCCCGCGACATCGAGCAGATCGCCAAGGAGATCATCGACGGCATGGCGTCCGAGGGCGGCGAAGGAGAGTGCGACTTCGTCGAGGAGGTGGCCGCCACCCTGCCCATCGCGGTCATCGCCTGGATGATGGGCGTCCCGCGCGAGGATTGGAAGCTGATCTTCGACTGGACCAACCGCACCATCGGCGCCAACGACCCCGATTTCCAGTACGACGGCAAGACCGCTGATGTCGTGGGCCGCGAGGCCATCGTGGAGATCTTCAAGTACTTCAACGATCTCGTGGCGGAGAAGAAGAAGAACCCGGCGGACGATCTCGTTTCGATCTTCGCCAACCTCGAAGTAGACGGCGAGCCCATTCCCCACATGGACATCATGGCCTGGTGCCTCATCATCGTGGTGGCGGGCAACGAGACCACACGCAACGCGACCAGCGGCGGGCTGCTCACCTTCATCGAGCACCAGGACGAGCTACGCAAGCTGCAGCGGGACCTCTCCCTCATGCCCTCCGCCGTCGAAGAGGTGGTGCGATGGGTGACGCCCCTGATCCACTTCGCCCGCACCGCCACCGAGGACTTCGAGCTGCGCGACAAGCTGATCCGGGCCGGAGACGCCGTCGCCCTCTTCTACCCATCGGCCAACCGGGACGAAGAGGTCTTCGACGATCCCTTCACCTTCCGGGTCGACCGCAACCCGAACCCGCACCTGGGCTTCGGCATCGGCGAGCACTTCTGCCTGGGCGCCCACGTTGCGCGCCTCGAGCTCGAGGTGGCCTTCCGACACCTGCTGCCGCGCATCGAGGAGATCGAGCTGGCAGGCCCCGTGGACCGGCTTCGCTCGGGTCTGGTGGGCGGCGTGAAGCACCTGCCCATCCGCTACAAGCTGCGGCCGGCCGTCTGAGCGGCAGCGTGGCAGAATCGGGACCCTGCGAACGCCTGCTCTTTCTCCTGGAGCGAGGAGAGCAGGTCGAAGTCGACGATTTCAATCGGGTCCTGCTCGAGGAGATCGGCCCGGGACTCGGCGATCGCGACGAGGTCTCGTACCTCTCCGTCCACCTCGCCGACGCGATTTCTCGCGAGGCCTCGGTCGGGCCGGGCGCGGGCACCGCGAGCTTCGCGGGCGTGCTCGAGATCGGCCTCGACGATTCGAGCGTATGGGAGAGCCTGGCTCCGCGCGCGTCCGTGATCGCCGCCGCCCACGCCTACCGCGTCGAGCGGCGCCACGTGAAGCGCTACCCGCGCAGCTGGCCCGACGGCACGCGCTCCCCGGGGCTCTTCATGGTCTCGCCCGTGGTTCGAGCCGCCGGGCTCAGCCACGAGCAGTTCGACGCCCACTGGCGCGACCGGCATGCCCCCCTCGCCCTGCGCCATCACGTCGGCATCTGGGACTACCGGCAGAGCGGGGTGTGCCAGGTCTTGACCCCGGGCTCGCCCGTCTACGACGGCATCGCCCACATGGGCTTCCCCGACCTCGATTCCTATCGGACGGGCTTCTTCGACTCGCCCGAGGGCCGCCGCATCATCACCGAGGACATCGAGCGCTTCCTCACCCTCGGCCGCTCCCAGGCCATGCTGCTGGGCGAGACCGTGCTGAAGAGCTGACGAGCTTCGGTACCCTGTGGCGAGCCGCACGGGGGCAGCCAGCTCTCCAGCGAACGAAGGGAGGTCGAGTCGGTGCCGCGCACGGTCTTTTCGCTGACGGTCTTCCCCGTCATCTTCGGCGGCGCCGTCGCGGCCGCCCTCTGGATGATGGACGCGGGATACAGCCCCACCGCTTCCTTCCTGACCCCCACCGGGGTCGCCTACCTGCTCCTGCTGGGGCTCGAGCGCGTGATGCCCTACCACGAGAGCTGGAAGAAGAACGTCGGCGACGTGAAGGTAGACCTGGGGCACATGGTCGTCTCGGGGGGCATCACCCTGGAACTGCTCAGGCCCTTGATGCTCACTCTCGCCGTTGCGGCCGGCGGCTGGCTCTCGGCCCATGTGAGCCCCTCGCTCTGGCCCGCGAGCCTGCCCTGGGTCGTTCAGCTCGTACTCGCTCTCGTGATCGGCGAGTTCTTCATGTACTGGGCGCACCGCCTGGGCCACGAATGGCCGATCCTGTGGCGCTTCCACGCGCTGCACCACAGTGCGCCGCGCCTCTACTTCCTCAACGCGGTGCGCTTCCATCCCGTGGACCTCGCCATTTCGAACTTTGCGCCCTTCGTGCCCCTCGTCGCCCTCGGAGCCGGTGAAGAGGTGCTGGCCCTCTTCGCCCTGGTCTCCGCCGTCCACGGCCTCTTCCAGCACGCCAACCTGCCCCTGCGCCTGGGCCCGCTCAACTGGTTCTTCAGCATGGCCGAGCTTCACCGCTGGCATCACTCGCGCCTCATCGAAGAATCCAACACGAACTACGGCCAGAACCTCATCGTGTGGGACGTCGTCTTCGGGACGCGCTTCCTCCCCAAGGACCGCGAGCCACCCGAGCAGATCGGCATCGCGGGCATGCCCGCCTTTCCCATGGACTATTGGGGCCAGCTCCTCTCCCCCCTGCGCTGGGCGAAGATCGAAGCGGAGAACTCCATCCTCGAAGCATCTGGAGTGCCTCCGGCGCCACTGTCATAGACTCCCTACCCAACCCGAACGGAGGCCAGCTCCCATGGCAAGCATCAACCCGCCCGGCATCCCCGTGGAGCGCGGCAAGATCCACGAGTTTGCCGAGGCGATCCTCGACGAGCACCCCCACTACCACGACGAGGAGGCCGCCCGGAGCGCGGGCCTGCCCGGGGTGGTGGCGCCGCCCACCTTCCCCATCGCGTCGCTGCTCTACGCCGGCGCGCAGCAGAAGATCCCCCCGGAGCTGGCGGCCCTCGACATGCGTTTCGCCCTCCACGGCGCCCAGGAGTTCAGCTTCGAACGTCCGCTCTTCGCCGGCGATCAGCTGACGAGCGAGATGGGCGAGGTCAAGGCCTACGAGAAGGAAGGCAAGCGCGGAGGCCTCATGAAGTTCGTCGAGCTGGAGACCCTCTACCGCGATGCCGCGGGCGAGATCGTCGCCCGCAGCCGCACCACCGCGATCCAGACCGCCGGCGTGGTGAAAGAATCATGAGCGTCGACTGGAGCGACCTGCGCGAGGGCGACGAGCGGAGCATCGAGGTGGCCGATCCGATCGACCGCACTCACTTCGTCCGCTATGCCGGGGCGGGCGGCGACTTCAATCCCATCCATCACGACCAGACCTTCGCCGAGAAGGCGGGCCTCCCTACGGTCTTCGGCATGGGGATGTTCACGGCCGGCGTGCTCAGCCGCATCCCCTCGCAGTGGTTCGGTCCCGAGTCGGTTCAGCGCTTCAAGGTGCGCTTCGCGACCCGCCTCTGGCCCGGCGACAGCCTGCTCCTTCACGGCAAGATCACCCGGCTCTACGAGCAGGATGGCCTGCCCCACGCCGACCTGGAGCTGCGTGCGGCGAACCAGAAGGACGAGACCCTGATCTCGGGCGAGGCGACGGTGCGGCCCTGGCGGGCTGGGGGCGCGTAACGCGGCAAATAGCGCGGCGACTAGCGCGGCGACTAGCGCGGCTCGACCCTGCCGGACAGTATGACGTCGCCGAACCAGGCCAGCGCCGATTCCCGCGTATTGTCGCTGTCGCTCGCGATCGCGACGCCGCTGACCGGAGGTGCCTCGGCGCCAAAGGCGCGTCGGTAATCGGCGCGGAAGTCCCGCGTCTGCGCGGTCCATTCTGCGGGCGCGACCCCGCCGCTGCGAACCACGATCATCTGAACGCCTGCGGTAAACGCACTCGGGACGCTCGTCTCCATGGCGGCGTCGCGATCCCACACGTAGCAAAGCGCCCTGCTGGGAAGCGAGCTGCCATGGATTGCGCTCGCCACTTCGAGCCGGATTCGGGCGAGAAGCGACAGCTGCTTCGGGTCGTCGTCGAAGATCACGTAGAGCCGGGCCGGGTAGTCGTCGCCCTCGCGCGTGTGGATGTCCGCCGAACGCAGGTGATTCGCGATGCGCCATTGCCAGCTGATCTTCGAGTACTGCACACCGGCGGGTTCGAGCTCGAAGACCAGCGCGGCCATGGAGCTCTCGGAGCGCGCCTCGACGACGACTCGACCGCCCTGCTTCGTCAGCCGGAACGCGGTCTCGCGAACTCCCCGCAGACCGCGCACGCGCCAGCCGCCATCGACCGGGCCGGGTTCCATTCGGGAGAATCGTGGTGGCTGGTTCGGATCCACGGGCGCCGCTTCGACCGCCAGGGAGAGGGAAAAGGCGAGCAGGAGAGCCGCGAGCAGCGGGAAGCTCCGGACCGGCGAACCGCTCACGGCGATCCGCGCCGGGCTTCGCGAGCTCGGGAAGCGCCATCGCGCTCACTGGCCTCGAGCTCCAGGAGCCGCGCCGTGAGGCCGCGGATCCGCGCGAGGCGCGCCGGATCCGCCTCCTTCTTCTCGAGGGACGCGACCGTGCGAGTGATGCGCAGAGCACTGGCGCCAGCGTCGCGCTTCTCTCCCCGAGCGATGTCTTCGTAGAAGTCGAGGATGGCGTCGCGCAGCCGCGGGTCCTCTATATCCGCGTAGGCGCGCCAGGGGATCGACAAGAGCTTCGTGGCGCGGAAGGAGTCGACGAGGTAGCGCGCCCCGCCCGTCTCGTCTTCCAGGCCGCGCTCGGCGCGGGAATTGAGCTCGAAGTAGGCGACCGCAACGGCGTTCAGGGCATCGAAGGGCGCGCGCCCGTGGCCTTCTTCGAGGTCCTCCCGAATCTTCAGGATCTCCAGATCCTGGGTCCGGCTCGGCTCCAGGACGACGGCGAAGAAGTCGGGGTAGCGCGGCTGGAGGTCGGCCAGGATCTCGTCGCTCCCGGAGCTGCGCCACTCGGCTCCGCTACCGGCGAGGCGATAGCGCTCGGAATCCGTGCAGGAGAGCAGCAGGGCTACGAGCGCCAGACAGGCAAGTACACGCAATCCGGGACCTCGACTGGTTCGCGGCCTCATACGACCGCCTCATACGACTAGCCGCAACGGGAGGTTACACCCACGCGACTACCGGGAGCAATCGACTCGGGTCGGCGCGCCGCGCAGGCGCGAGCCCACCCACTCTGTCGTAAGATCCGGCCGTGACCCCCTACGACGCCTTCGCGAAGGCCTTCCATCGGCACCGCACCCGCGACCCGAACGCCCGCATCCGCCTCGGCGTGAGCGAGCGCCTCGGCGAGCTGCCGGACCCGAGCCTCGCGGAGGCAAGATCCTGTGTGGACGAAGCCCGGAGTCTATTGACCCAGCTCGACGCGCTTCCCCGAGACACCCTCGACTTCGACGACAATCTCGATATCGACCTGGCGCGCCTCACCCTCGAGGCCGAGATCCATCGCCAGAGCTACACGTGGAACGGCCGGACCCGGCTACAACAGACGCCCAGCGCCGGGGACGAGATCGGCGAGGGCATCTTCCAGCTCCTCATCAACGACCCGCGTCCCGCGGAGGAGCGCCTCGCCGACATCCTCCAGCGCCTCGAGGGTCTGCCCGATTACCTCGACGCTCTCGTCGAGCGCCTCGATACACCCGTCGCGCGCTGGGCGGCCATGGATCTCGCGAAGGTGGCCGAGCTGCCCGGGCTCTTCACGAACGTGTGCGATTGGGCCGAAGAAGAGCGCTGGAGCGCCGGCGCCCAGCTCGCCGCGGCCTGCGATCACGCCGGGTCGGCACTACACGACTACAGCGAGCGGCTGCGCGCCATCCCCACGACCGAGGCCCTTCATCTCGATGACGAAACGGCGCGACGCCTGGTCGCGCTGCGCGGAATCGATCTCTCCTTCGAGCAGCTCCACCGCATTGCGCGGGACTTCCTGGCGCGCAACGCCGAGGAGCTCGAGGCGCTGCGCGCGCGCCTGGCCCCCAAGTACGGCCTCGCGCCGGAGGCCAGCGTCGAAGCGCTCGAGGCCGAGCTCGAGCGACGCCATGTGCTCGACGCTCCTGACGGCGACTTCGACTGCATTCTGGCCCGTTACGAGGAGGAACGAGAGCGGATCGTCGAATTCGTGCGCCAGCGCGATCTCTTTCCGATTCCCGACGATCAGAGCCTGAGGATCCTGAGGACGCCGGCCTTCATGACCCCGAGCATCCCGGCCGGCGCCATGATGTCGCCGCCGCCCTTCCGCTCGGGCACGCGCACGAGCCTCGTCTACCTGACGCTCTCACGAGAGCTCTTGAGCGAGCACACCGAGCTCGGGATCCCCGTCATGATGATCCACGAGGGAATCCCCGGGCATCACCTGCAGCTGGCCGCAGCCGCGAGCCACTCCTCGATCATCCGCCGACACATGGAGGCCATGGATCAGGCCGAGGGCTGGACGACGATGCTCGAGGACTACATGCTCGACGTCGGCTACGCGAACGAGCTGGCCGAGGAGGTCCGCTTCACCGGCCTGCGCGACATCGCCCGGATCGGGGCCCGGGTGGCGATCGATCTCTTCTTCATGACGGGAGAGCGAGACTATCTGGAAGTCGGGGTCGAGTGCGATCTCGGGCCCGCCGACCCCTTCGAAGCCGCAGGTAGCCTGCTGGGCGCGGTAACGGGGTTCGTTCCGGGGCGCGTGCAGGCCGAGCTCAACTGGTACTCCCAGGAGCGAGGCTATCCCCTCTCCTATCTGGCCGGGAATCACCTGGTCTGGGAGCTCAAGTCCGACGTGGAGGCGGCCCAGCGAGGGCGAGTGGAGGGGCAGGAGCTCGACCGCGCCTTTCACCGGGCCTTTCTCGAGGCCGGGAGCATGCCGGTGAGGTTCCTGCGCCGGGTCTTCGCCCGCAAGGGCCTCCTCGACGAGGCAGCGCGCCCGAGCAGCTAGAAATCCATGTCGCCGAGTCGGGTTCCGTCGGGTGCGTAGACGCCGGCACAGCGACGAATCCGCGACGCCGAGCCTTGGACCGTGACGAGGATGCGCGGCTCGACCGCGTCGCCTGCGCCGCGCCCGTAAGCCATGGCGACCTCCGAGCAATCCGGGCCACTCGGGACCGTGAGCGACTGCTGCTTGCACATCACCATGGTGATCTCGGAGAACTCGGAGCTGGTCATTTCCCTCGACTCCGCCTCGTCGAGCATGGGCTCCAGCAGCCCCATGATCTTCTCGACCGGGAGCACCATCGCCTCGTCACAGCCCAGGGCCTTCACTTCCAGGGCGGCCGGCGAGTTGGCACTCTCCGCGATCGCGACCAGGGTGCTCCCCATTTCGGAGACGTAGGCCTGGCAACTCTCGCAGTTCTGGTAGTAGACGACACCGCCCGCGAGCACGAGAAGCCAGATCGCCGCGAGAGCACCGAGGATCTTGAGCACGAGCCCGAGGCCCGCCTTCTTGGGTCTCCCAGGCCCTTCCGGTGCTTGTCCAGGAGCATGAGGAGTGTGCGAGGACATAACGGCACAGACCCATAGTCGATTATCGACCTGGCACCAACATCGCGGTGCGGCCCTATCGACTCACACGGAGTGCCCTGGGAAGGCGCACCCGCGAGCCGTCCGGCGCTGTCAGGATCGCGTCCAGGTAGCGATTTCGCCGGGCTCCCCTGGTCGAGACCTCGATCTTCGCTTCGAGGGTCGAGGCGTCGATGAAGAGCAACGATCTCACTCGGACCGACCGTCCTCCTCCTCTGCCGCCGCCGCCGCCTTCCTTCGCGAAGCGCAGTGTCATCCCGGTGCTGAGCCCCGTGCCGCGGATTTCGATGGTGTGGCGACCCGGGGTAACGGTGCCGGGCACCACTTCGAAAATCGCGAGCTCCGGCCCGTCGCCGGACTGGCAGACGCCCACCGCGCAGCGATCCCCGAGCGTGTCCGGGTCGCCGTCGTCACAGCTCGTCCCATCGGGTCGCGATGCCCACACGCAGCCCAGCTGCGCTTCACAGACGGGATCGGCGCATTGCGTCGGAGCACCGCAGTCCAGTGGCTCACCGTCCAGGCAGATATCGCCGCGGTCGCAGACCTCGGCTCCATTGCAGAGGTTCCCGTCATCGCAGGCAAGGTCGCTCGTGCAGGCAAGCTCGATTCCCTCGCACACCCCGGCCAGGCAGCGATCGTCCACGGTGTCGACGTAGCCGTCGTCGCAAACGCTCTCGTCTGGCAGGGGAATACTGAAACAGCCCAAGGGATCGCAGCTGTCGGCGGTGCACGGGTTGGAATCGTCGCAGAGCGAGGGGTCGCAGCTCTCCGCGCCAATGCGAATCTGATTCGACGGGAAGGACTCGCCTGCGCTGTTGTAGGCCGTAACGTGTACCCAATAGGAGAATTGCGCGTCGAGGGCGACGACGGCGTGGGCAATTCCTTCGTCATCCGGAAGAACCAGGCCGATGTCTATGGCCTCCATGGACTCCGTCGTCTCCTCCGTGACGTAGACCCGGTAGCCGTCGACCTCGGATCCACTCGGTGGCAGGAAGCGGAGCGTGGTATCGCGCTCGAGCGCGCCCGCTTCCGCGTCCGCAGGAAGGAGCGGCGCCAGCATCGCCAGGAGAAGGAGAAGAAGGCACGCGCCGAGCTTGCGGCGCGCACACAGCGGACCCATGATCTTGCGATGTGACGTGTTCGTGCATTCCATGACCCCATACATCGAGCACTCGATGCAGGGGGAGCGTGCGCCGACTCACACTTGGCTTCGCTCGGGCGAATTCATGCCGCAGCATGTCTCGCACTTGCGTGACCTTGCGCACACCGGGATCTGCGATCGCCTGCTCCCGCGGCGCCAGCAAGGCCGTGAAGCAAGGCCCTGCGCCGCCCGTGCAGGGACCGACGGACGCAATCGAGCGCCGACCTCAGCCCGCCATCATGCCGTTGTCGACCGTAAAGATGGAGCCGTGGACCGCGCGGGCCTCGTCGGAGGCCAGGTAGGCGATCGCCGAGGCGAGGTCCTCGGGTGCGGCAAAGCCCCGCTGGCCCGTGAAGCGTCCGATGAGCTTCCAGTCGAGATCCTCGGGGAAGTCGATGCCGCGGTTCATCGCGGTGTCGGTGCCGGCGGGACAGACGCAGTTGATGCGAATGCCCTGCTTGATGTACTCCATGGCGAGGGAGCGCGTCAGCTGCACCAGGCCGCCCTTGCTCGCGCAGTAGGCCGCCGTGTAGGACTGGCCCATGAGGCCCGCGTTGGAGGCCACGTTGACGATGTTCCCCTTGCTCTCGAGCAGGTGGGGGATCGCGGCCTGGGTGAGGAAGAAGGGACCTGAGAGGTTCACGGTCATGACGAGGTTCCAGTCCGCCTCGCTCATGTCGGTCGTGTGGGTGAAGCGCACGACGCCGGCCACGTTGGCGAGGACGTCGAGACTCCCGAAGGCCGCCACCGCGGCTTCGACGGCCCCAAAGCACTGATCCCGCTGGCTCACGTCGCAGCCATGGACGGTGACCGTGCCGTCCGCCCCCTCGATCTCCTGGGCGGTCTCCTTCAGCCCGGCCTCGTTGAGGTCGACGCCGAAGACACTGGCTCCCTCGGAGGCCAGGCGGATGCAGGTCGCGCGCCCCATGCCCGAGGCGGCGCCCGTCACGAGAGCGACCTTGCCGTCGAAGCGTTGCTTGGATCTGTTACTGGACGTCATAGCGATTCCTTCAGCTCTTGCACGGCGTCCTCGATCGCCTCGATGGTGAGGTCGATGTCCTCGTCGCTGTGCACCATGGATACGAAGAACTTCTCGTGGGCCTTGAGGATACCCCGGTCCAGCAGGAGCTGCGAAAAGCGGAAGCCCAGCATGGGGTCGGCGCTCTGGGAGGAGGGGAAGTCCACCACCGCCTGCTCGGTGAACCAGGGCTGGAAGGCCGGCGGCTCGCCGCTCACCTGGGCGGGGATGCCGGCCGCATCGAGACTCTTCTGCAGCGCGGCCATGAGGCGGCGGCCCTTGGCGAAGAGCGCGTCATAGGCGCCTTCGCGCCGCAGCTCCTGCAAGACCGCGCGCGCCGCTACGCAGGAGATGGGGTTCCCGCTGAAGGTCCCGGTGAGGGCCACGTATCCGCCCAGGATCTTCCGCACCCCCTCGGCGAAGCGCATGATCTCGTCGGAGCCGCAGATCACCGAGATGGGATGGCCGCCCGAGAGGCTCTTCCCCATGGCACAGAGGTCGGGCACGACGCCGTAGTACTCCTGGGCGCTGCCGTACGCGAGGCGGAAGCCCGTCACCACTTCGTCGAAGACGAGCGGGATCTCGCGCTCGGCGGTCAGCTCGCGCAGCCCCTGGAGAAAACCGTCCCTGGGCGGGATGGTGCGCTGCATGGGCTCGACAATGACGGCACCGAGCTCGTCGTGGTGTTTCGCGATGAGGTCGGCTGTCCTCTCGATGTCGTTGAAGGGTGCGACGAGGACCTCTTCACGAACCGAGCTGGGAATCCCCTCGGAGTTGGGCACTGGCGCGGGCAGCTCCCCGGGTTCCTTGGTCCACTGATTGCTCATCATCACGTGGTCGCCCTGACCGTGATAGCCACCCTCGAACTTCAGGATCTTGTCCCGCTTGCGAAAGGCCCGGGCCAGGCGGAGCGCGAAGAAGGTGCTGTCGGAGCCGGAGCTCGCGTAGCAGACCCGCTCGGCGCAGGGCACCGCCTCGACGATCTCTTCGGCGAGCAGGATCGCAGGCTCGTTGGGGAGCAGGTAGCTGCTGCCGCGCTCGAGATAGTCGCGCACCGCCGCCACCACCGCGGGGTGGGCGTGGCCGAGGAACATGGGGCCCGAGCCGAGCAGGTAGTCGATGTAGGTGTTGCCGCTCATGTCGGTGAGCTTCGAGCCGTGGCCCTCCTTGACCACCATCGCGGCGTCGAGGGACATGGTCGGTGTGCGCGCACTCGCGGGCAGCAGCCTTGCCGCGGTGGCCAGGAGCTGCTCCTCGTAGTCGCTTCTCTTCTTTCGCTCGAATTCGATGCTCACTGCGCCCTGCCTCTCGCCGCTACCGATCCCGCTCCGCTCTTTACACTTCGAGGCCGAAGTACTCCATGTAGCCCGCAAAGCGATCCAGGATCTCCTTCTCGTCGACGCCGAACTCCTTCTTCTCGTAGGCGTGCTTGCCGTGCTTGCCCTGGGGATGCGCCGCCTGCCACTCCTGCAGTCGCTTCTCCCCCTCGGCGGAAAGCTCCTGGCCGAAGTGGTCGTAGATCCGCCTCACGGATCCGATGGGATCGGCCATGAAGTCGCGGAAGTGCAGATCGAAGAACTGCTCGGGCCCGCGCAGCTTGCGGGCCTCCATGCCGGCCTCGGCCGCCCGCCCCCAGCTCTCGGTCTGCTCCTTCGCGATGGCCTCGGGGTCCACGACCTCCTCGTGGACGGCGCGGACGTGCGTGGGTCGCGGTGGGTCTGAACGATGCAGGCGTCGGGGTACACTTCGAAGAGCGAGGGGAGCTGGCGCAGATGGACCGGGTACTTGAAGAGCCAGCGACGGGCGGGATCCGTCGAGCCAATGAGCTGCACCAGCCTCCGGTGACGCCGGTAGGTCTCCGAGTGCGGTGTGCCGTGGTACCAGTCCATGTAGCTCGGCAAGGCAGCGGAGGTCTCGAATCGATCGTCGGTGAAGCTCTGGGCCAGGATGTGCCGGCACTCCTCCGGCCAGTCGGCGTACATCTCGTGGACGGCCATGAGATCGGGCGTCGCCTTGTAGAGGAAGGCGAGCTCCTGTTCCGAAGCCTGGAAGTCCGGGTGGCTCTTCCACTCGCTGCGCGGCGGACGCGGCTGAGGCTGGGCGCAGAGCCAGTACTCGAGCTTCTGCAGGCCGGGGTCCTGACCCATGAGATAGTGGAGCGCGGTACTGCCGGTGCGAACGAGGCCGGTGATCACGATGGGGCGCCGCACCTCGATCTCCTGGACCGAGGGGTGCTCCTTCAGCCCCTTCTCCGACCTCAGCCGGGTCGCGAGGATGGAAACGATGGTCCCGCGCATGATCGCGCGGCCCATGGCGCTGAGGTTGTCGTTCTCGTCGAGAGACTGGAGCAGCGCCCGCAGCCCCTCCAGATAGGAGGGATCCCCGAAGTCGTCGAGGCCCGTCGTGCTGCGCGCTTCTTCGTGCAGGGCCTCTTCGCAATCCGCGAAGCCTTCTTCCCTATCGTTTCCCATGCCCGCTCCCCATGCCTTTCCGCCCGCTAGATCCCAGAATAGCTTCCCCGATTTCTCCGAGTGTGTAAAATGGGCTCCCGATGAAACCGAGTCGATCCGGAGGTGTCAGACCGTGCTCCCCTGGGTGATCCTCACCGTCGTCGCACTGATGGCGCTCCTGCTGGCCGAGTACCGGAGGCAGCTCCTGGGAATCGCGATCGCGAAGCCCCTGGCGGCCACGGGCTACATCGCCGTGGCCCTTTCCGCCGGCGCATTGGACTCGCCCTACGGCATCTGCGTGCTGGCCGGCCTGGCGCTCTCCTGGTTCGGTGATGTCTTCCTCATTCCCGAGGACTCGCCGCGAATCTTCCAGGCGGGCGTCCTCGCATTTCTCCTCGGGCACGTCGCCTACGCGGTGGGCTTCGGGGTGCGCGGCGTGGCGCCCCTGGCTTCCCTCGGCGTCGCAGTCGCGATCCTTCCCGTCGCCGCCCTGGTCCTGCGCTGGCTGCGACCCCACGTGCCCGACGACATGCGGGTCTCGGTCCACGCCTACATAGTCGTGATCACCCTCATGCTGGTCCTGGCAGCCGGGACCACGGCAGCCCACGGCGGCGCCATGATCGTTGGGGGCGCCCTGCTCTTCTACCTCTCGGACCTCGCCGTCGCGCGAGACCGCTTCGTCAGCTCGGGCTTCGGGAATCGCGCCTGGGGCCTCCCGTTCTACTTCGTGGGGCAGCTGCTCCTGGCTGCGAGCGTTGCCGAAGGGGCCGCGTAGGTGACGGCCGCTGCGGCCGCGACGCCGGCGCGTCGCGGGGACCGCGACCCGACGCTCTGGCTGCTCCTGGGTCTCGTGCTCGCGGTGAACGTCGTCAGCATGCCCGCCTACCGCTACGACGGCGATCCCATCGCATGGGAGGTGGAAGCGGACTACCTGACCCGCTGGGGCCGTCTCGGCGCACCCGCCGCAGTGGCGGAAAGGGTCGGCGGCCACACGCCCTACTTCGTATTCAATCCCGAGAGCGGCCGCCATTACTCGAAGTACGGCATCGCGAACACCCTGCTCTACTCGATCCCGCTCTTCCTCGAGCGTCACCTGGCGGGGGTCGACGTCCGTCTGGTCCCCGACGACGCCTTCGGCAAGCCCGGCCTGCCCTACACCCAGACGCGACGCGTTCTCACACTGAACCTCTTCAATCTGGCGCTGAGTCTGCTGCTGGCCGCGACCCTCTATCGCCTGGCCGCCCTCTACACCGAGAGCCGCCCGACGAGACTCCTCTTCGTACTCTCCTGCTTCTACTCGACCTATCTGTGGAACTACCTGCGCGGCCAATCCTCCCAGATCTATCAGTGCCTCTTCTTCAGCTTCTCCTACTACCAGCTGCTCCTCGCACAGCGCAGCGCCCTCGCCACGCGGAGCACGGGCGCGCCAGGCCCCCTTCCCCTGCGGCCCCTCGCGCTCTCCACCCTTGCCCTGGGCGCCTTGTGCCTGGTAAAGACGGCCTACCTCCCCTTGCTGGCGGTGCACGGCAGCGCGGCCCTCGCCCTGGGCACGACGGGCCCGGCGGATCTGCGTGGGAAGGTCGGCGCTCTGCTTCGTGGGCGCCTCGGGAGCTACGCGGTCGGCCTCGTGCTACCCGCCCTCGCCTGTCTGGTGCTGCTGCTGGCGGTCAACGACCTCAAGTTCGGCTCACCCCTTCGGCTGGGCTACGAGGGCAACCCCAATCTATGGGGCGGAAAGCTCTACGAGTCGATTCCGAGCTACCTCTTCCATCCCCGCTTCAGCATCTTCGTGCACTTCCCCCTGCTCGTGATCGCGCTCTTCGGGCTGCGCAGCTTCGTCTCCCGTCACCACTGGGACCTGGCCCTGGTCTGGTCCCACTTCCTCGTGATGTTCGCCATCAACAGCAACTACCTCCACTGGGATGGCGAAGCCGCCTTCGGCGCTCGCTACCTCCTCTTCGCACTCCCCACCCTCTCCCTCCCCGCCATCGCGGTCTTCGACCGCATCGCGCTGCGGCGAAGCCAGACTTCGGCGAGGATCGCCGCCGCCGCCATCGCGATCCTCCTGCTCACGTCGGCCTGGCTGCAGACCCGACAGAACGCCCTCGAGTTCCACGTCTACTACCGCTTGCGGCCGATCTTCTTCCACGGAGTCACCCGGAGCCCCGAGGTCTGGAGCTACTTCCAGCGGAACAACCAGGCCCTCGTCGTGTCTGACTTCGAGCGCTACCGGGATGGTGGGCCGCCTCCTCTCCCGATGGAGGTGGCGCGCGGACGCCTGGGCCCGGCGGAGTACGCGGAGCTCGAAGCTCGCATCCGCACCTTCCTGGGCAGCAACTACTATTTCTGGTGAAGAGCCCTCAGCCATTTCTGGTAAAGAGCCCTCAGCCAACTCTGGTAAAGAGCCTCAGCTGCTTCTCCTGAAGAGCCTCAGTCGGCGGGGAAGGAGACGCTCGTACCGCCGAGGCCGCAGTAGCCGTGGGGGTTCTTGGCGAGGTACTGCTGGTGGTAGTCCTCGGCGTAGTAGAAGGGAGGGGCTTTGCGGATCTCCGTCGTGATAGAGCCGTAGCCCGCCTCCGCGAGCATGCTCTGGAAGGGTTCGCGTGAAGCCTCGGCGAGGCGCAGCTGCTCGTCCGAATCGCAGAAGATCGCCGAGCGGTACTGGGTCCCCACGTCGTTTCCCTGGCGCATCCCCTGAGTCGGGTCGTGGCTCTGCCAGAACAGGCGCAGCATGGCGTCGTAGCCGGTGAGACGGGGGTCGAAGACTGCGAGGACCACCTCGGTGTGCCCGGTGCCGCCGCTGCACACCTCCTCATAAGTGGGGTTCAGGGTAAAGCCACCCGCGTAGCCCACCGCGCTGGTGTAGACGCCGTCGGCTTCCCAGAACTTCCGCTCCGCGCCCCAGAAGCAGCCCAGGGCGAAGATCGCACGTTCCAGCCCCTCGAAGGGCGGTAGCATGGGAACGCCCTTCACGAAGTGCCGCTCCGCGACGGGCATGGCGCCTTCCCTTCCGGGAAGCACCGCGTCGGGGCTCGGCATGACGGGCTCTCGGGTATCGAAGAGCTTCACCGCCCCAGTGTAGTGCATGGGTAGTGCATGTGTAGTGCATGGGTGGGCACCGTCGCCCTAGGAGCTGCTAGCTTGCCAACCCATGGGTGAGGCGGTGGTCATCTTCAATCCCGTTGCGGGCCGCGGACTCGGCGACGCGCTCTCTGCCCGCGCCGAGACCCAGCTGCGCGCGGCGGGCTGGCGGGTTCGCCGCATCCCGACGCGAGAGCACGACGGTGCGGAGCCCCTTGCTCGCGAAGTCGCCCACGAAGTGGACCTGCTCGTCGTGGCCGGCGGAGACGGCTCCCTGCGCGAGGCGATCGAAGGCCTCGGCGAGGAGCGGCGCCGGGTCGAGGTGGGCCTGCTCCCCCTCGGCAACGCCAATGTCGTGGCCCGGGAGCTCGAGATCCCGCTCGAGCCCGAGGGATCGCTCCGGGTGCTGGGAGAGATGCGCAGCCGCTCCATGGATCTCGCGCGGGCCCGCTCCCCGGAGCTGGGCAGCCGGCTCGTGCTCGCCATGGTGGGGATCGGCTGGGACGCTGCCACCGTGCGCCTACTCGACGGCATTCGGCACTCGCGTCCCGGGCGCGTTTGGTACCGGCTGTGGGCGGACAGCGCCTACGTGATCGCGGGCCTGATCGCGGCGCTGTGGCCACGCCCCCCGAGCCTGCGGCTGCGGGCCGACGGCAGCTGGCTCGCCCCACGCTTCCGCGGGCTGCAGCTCTGCAACCTGCGCACCTACGGCAAGGGAATGTCCATGGCTCCCGATGCCCATCCCGCCAGCGCGCTCATCCACTACCAGGCGCGCAAGCGCGCAGCGCTTCCCTTTCTCGCCTGGCACCTGATTGCCGCGCAGCTCGGGCGCAAGGTCCCGACCTGCATCTCGGATTACGGCGCTGCGAAGGCCGCGGCGGTGACGAGCGCGGAGGCCTTCCCGGCCCAGATCGACGGCGACTACTGGGGCTGCGCAAGGGAGTTGGAAGTCGAGATTCTGCCCGGGGCGCTTCGCATCATTGCCCCGTAGCGGGGCTCCCACGAGCCGGTCGCCCCACCGCCACGGAACAGCCCTCGTACCGGGCGGACGCGGGGCCCATCCCCCCCCGCGCGGCAGATTCGGCTCGCCGAGGTGCAGATCGGGCGCATCTGCGCTCAACCTCGGAGGGCCTATTTCCGATAGAGGCCAGAGGCGACTCGCGCTGCCCGGCTCTCCAAGGCCGACGCTGCGCGCAGAAGCGCCCACGACGAGGCCTGGAGCTTGGCGGATTCGGCAGCCTTCGATTTTGCGTGTAGCGAGCTGGAGCGCTGCACTTCGCTCGATCGCCTCGAAGCGCGGGGCACCATCCGCATCGCCCTCAAGCAGGCGGGCCTCGAGGCACGCTCGGTCATGCCCGATCAGATGAGGGTCGTGATCCAGAAGCTTCTTCCCGACGAGCTGACCACGCGAGGGATCGACGACCCGGCCGCGGTCTGCTCCTCGCTGGCCAGGGGCCTCGCCAGCGTCGACGGCGGAAACGCCGCGGAGACCCCCGACTCGGTCTTCGCCCGTCTCGGCGGGCAGAGCTGAGCCGGACTCCCGGCGCGACTCAGGATTCGCGCCCGGAAGCCGCCCTGCGATAGGCGCCCAGCAGGGCCTCGCCCTCTCGCTCCATCTTCTCCGCGGCCTGTAGCTTCACCCGATCGAAGCCTCGCACTCCTTCGGGCAGCTCCGCGATGCGACACGCGAGCTCGTGATTCCCCTCGCACAGGTCGGGCAGCAGGGCGTCGATCTGCGCCGCGTACTCTTCGATCAGGCGCCGCTCCAGCCTTCGCTCGGGCGATCCGCCGAAGACGTCGAAGGGCGTCCCGCGCAGCACCTTGCCCCGGGCGAGCAGCCGCAGCAGGGGCAGAATCCACGCCCCATAGGAACCTTTCACCAGCCGTCCGCGCTCGTCGCGCCGCGCGAAGCGCGGCGGCGCGAGCTGCAGCTCGATCCTGTAGTCCCCGTCGAATTCCGCTTCGAGCTGCTCGCGAAAGCGGCCGTCGCTGTACAGGCGGGCCACCTCGTACTCGTCCTTGTAGGACATCAGCTGGAAGGCGCAGCGCGCGACGCTGCGGGCCAGGCGATCGCTGCCCTTCACCCGGACCGCCTCGATCTCGCGAACCCGCTCGACCCAGCCGCGATAGCGCTCCGCCCAGGCCTCGTTCTGGTAGGCGGCAAGCTCGCGGCCGAAGCGGTCCACCAGAACGGCGAGGCTCTCCTCCTCGCGATCTTCCCCGGGCGCGCTCCGCTCCTCGAAGCGCTTCGGATCGTGGGCGGCCAGGCGCCCCAGCGCGAAGGCGAAGCGATTCGCTTCCAACGCGACCCCGTTGAGCTCGATGGCGGCCTCGATGGAGGCCTGCTTCAGCGGAACGAGGCCGAGCTGCCAGGCGTGCCCCAGCAGGAAGACGTTGGCGCCGATGGCGTCACCCAGGATGGCCTCGGCGATCGCCTTGGAGTCGAGCGCGTGGATCTCCCGCGAGCTGCGCCGCAGCAGCCCCAGCATCTCCTCGCCGTCGTAGCGCACCGCGTTGTCGAGCACGAAGGCCGCGGTGGCGCTCACGTGCGTATCGACCACGCTCTTCGTCCGCCACCGGTGCAGGGCTTCGAGGGCCGGCGCGCTGGCGGCGACCAGCATGTCGAAGCCCAGCAAGAGGTCCGCCGACTTCTGGGGGATGCGGCTTCCGTGGATCTGATCGGGATCGTCAGCGATGCGCACATGGGAGATGACGGCGCCCCCCTTCTGGGCGAGCCCCGTCATGTCGAGAACGGCGCTGGCTCGGCCCTCGATGTGCGCCGCCATGCCGAGCAGCGCCGCGACGGTGGTGACTCCGGTCCCGCCGACGCCGGCCAGCAGGACGTTGTACACGCCCTCGCCCGAGAGCGGCGACGGCTCGGGGATCCCCTCGAGATGCGCGCGCAGGCCGGCCGGCGAGCTCCGGCGCGGCCGGGCGCCCCGGATCACTGCAAAGCTCGGGCAGCTGCCCTCGAGGCAGCTGAAGTCCTTGTTGCACGCCGATTGATCGATGCGCCGTTTACGCCCGAAGGCGGTCTCCATCGGCTCCACCGAGAGACAGTTCGAAACCGCACTGCAGTCGCCGCAGCCTTCGCACACCAGGGAATTGATGAAGACGCGTTCGGGCGGGTCCTCGAGCGTTCCCCGCTTGCGCTTGCGGCGTTTCTCCGCCGCGCAGCCCTGGTCGTAGACCAGGACGCTGACTCCCTGCACCTCACGTAGCTCCCGCTGCACCCCATCGAGGTGGCCTCGGGGCTCGACGCGCACGCCCGGCGCCAGACCGGTCTCGCCCGCGTAGTGCTCGGGGCGATCGCTCACGACCACGATCTGCGCGACGCCCTCGGCGGCGAGCTGGCGGGTGATCTCCGCAACGCCGAAGCCGCCATCCAGGGGCTGCCCGCCGGTCATCGCCACGCTGTCGTTGTAGAGCAGCTTGTAGGTGATGCGCGCACCGGCGACGACGGCGGCGCGGATTGCCAGGATTCCCGAGTGGGTGTAGGTGCCGTCGCCGAGGTTGGCGAAGATGTGGGGCTCGTCGGTGAAGGGCGCCTGGCCCAGCCACGCCACCCCCTCGCCGCCCATCTGACACACCTGATCCGAAGAGCGATCCATCCACTGCACCATGTAGTGACAGCCGATCCCGACGAGAGCGCGGCTGCCTTCGGGCACCACCGTCGAACGGTTGTGGGGACAGCCCGAGCAGAAGAAGGGCGCGCGTCGGGTCGAGGTCGCCTCGATGCTCTCGCACAGGTCTTCGACGGCCGCCCGCGCCATGTGGTCGTCGACCCGCTCGGTAGAGACGCCCGCCGGCAGCTGCAGCGCGACGGCGCGCGCTACGTCGGCGGCCGTCAGCTCACCGGTATCGGGCAGGAGCGGCGCACCGCTCTGATCGCGCTTCCCCACCACCCGAGGCCGCTCCCGGTCCGGCAGCGTGTAGAGCTGCTCCTTGAGCTGCGCTTCGATGACGCCGCGCTTCTCCTCGACGACCAACACCTTCTCGCAGCCCGCGAGGCTGCTGCGCATGGCGACGGGGTCCAGGGGCCAGGGCATTCCGACCTTCACCAGCCGGATGCCGGCTGCCGCCGCGACCCCGGCGTCGATTCCCAGGTCGCAGAGGGCTTGTCGCGTCTCGCTGTAGCCCTTGCCCGAGGCCACGATGGCGAGACGCGGCACCGGAGCATCGAAGACGACGCGATCGAGGCCATTCGCCCGGGCAAAGGCCATGGCGGCCGGGAGCTTCCACTCGCGCAAGCGCCGCTCCTGCTCCTTGGGGTCGTCGTGGCCACGGATGTGGACACCGGAGCGCGGCATCTCGAAGTCTGCTGGCATTCTCGCGAGGGCCCGCTCGGGCGAAACCTCGACCACCGCCGATCCATCCATCAAGTCGGTCAGTGCGATCAGGCTCACCCAGCAGCCCGCGTAACGGGAGAGCGCCCAGCCCCAGAGACCGAAGTCGAGGACCTCCTGCACGCTCGCCGGTGCCAGAACCGGGATCTCGAGGTGCATCATCGCGTACTCGCTCTGGGTGGGATAGGAGGAGGACTTGCACGCGTGGTCGTCGCCGGCCACGAGGAGCACCCCTCCGAGGGGCGAGGTTCCGGCCGCGTTCGCGTGGCGCAGGGCATCGCAGGCCCGATCGACGCCGGGCGCCTTGCCGTACCACATGCCGAAGACGCCTTCGGCCCGGGCGCCGGGGTGCAGGCCCACTTGCTGGCTGCCCCAGACCGCGGTGGCGGCCAGCTCCTCGTTGAGACCGGGCTCGAAGTGAACGCGCCGCGCTGCAAGCTGCTCGCGGGCCCTCCAGAGCTGGAGATCGAGACCCGCCAGGGGCGAGCCGCGGTAGCCCGACACGAAGCCCGCGGTCCGCAGTCCCGCCGCCTCGTCCCGGGCGCTCTGCACGAGGGGCAGTCTCACCAGAGCCTGGATGCCGCTCAGGAACACCCGGCCCCGCTCCAGGCGGAACTTGTCATCGAGAGAGATCGTGGCCGCTGCGCCCATGGGCGGAGCCTCCCGTGCTTCCCCCCGCTTGCTGTCGATGCCCCTCCTGCCGTATCGGCGTCGCGTAGAACAGAGCGCCCAATAAATGATGAAATTTCCTTGCGAATTACTCCTTTATGCTCCATTTTGTGGAAGTATTTCACGATATATATGATTTATGAGGCAATATTTGCCCCAAAATATCGACAAAATCGATCGTGCCATTCTCGAGGCTCTCCAGCGAGACGCCAGCGTCTCCACCACCGAGCTCGCCAAGCGGGTGGGGCTCTCCATATCGCCCTGCTGGCGGCGAATCCGGCGTCTCGAGTCGCTCGGGGTGATTCGCGAGCGGGTGGCGATCCTCGATCGGGACCGCCTGGGCTTCGAGGTGACGGTCTTCGCCAGCCTCAAGCTCTCCTCCCACGGCCGACAGTCGCTCGTGGAGTGCGAGCAGGCCATCGCGAGCTTCCCCGAGGTCATGGAGTCGTACGCGATGACGGGCGATGTCGACTACCTGCTGAAGGTCGTAACCCGCGACATCCGAGCCTACGAGCGCTTCCTGCGCGAGCGGCTGCTGCAGCTCCCCTTCGTGCGCGAGGTCCACTCGCAGATCGCCCTGAGCCAGCTCAAGTACACGACCCGCCTTCCCCTCGAGAGCCTCGCCAGCGACGCCGACTGATTCCGCCTGAACTGGCGGGCCAGCATCGGGTACCGACTGAGACTGGAGCTTTGCGATGTCGGATGCCGTCAGGACCCTCACGACCCTGGCCCAGATGCTGGCACTGCTGCTCGCCCTCTGCCTCGCCGGCGTCGCCCGAGCCGGCGGATTTCTGCCCCTCGGCCCGGGAGACTTTGCGGAGTACCGCGATGATCGCGGCGGCGCTCACCAGCGCGTGGAGGCGCGCCCCCTCGACTCCCCCGACTCCCTGCTCTACGACGACCTGGCGGGACTCGGCCGACTCTGGATTCGCAGCGACGAGTCCGGTACGCAGGTCTTCGCCCGCACCCAGGCCGCCAGCGAGCTCTTTCTGCTGGCGGACTTCGCTGCCCCGCCGGGCACCCGCTTCGCCATCGCGGTGGCGCCCTGCAACGTGGGCCCGGCGCAGCTCGCGTCGCGCGGCGGAACCGTCGCCACGCCGGCCGGGAGCTTTCGCGATGTAGTCCGCCTGGACTTCGATAGCCGGTGCCGGGACGCGGGGCTGCTTCGTGCCTGGTTCGCGCCGGGCGTCGGTTTGGTGCGGTACGAGGTCGCGACGCCGAGCGGACCGCTTCGTTACGACCTGGTGTCCGCCCGGATCGGCCCTCGCAGCTTCCCCCGCGGCGAGCGCGGTCTCGTCGTGGAGGCGCGCTTCCCGCGTCCCGCCGTTTCGGGCCCGGTGCAGCTCGTCCTGGGCGGCGGCGAGTTCGAAGAGGACGCGCGGGACGCGTTCGGGCGAGCCGGCGAAGGAGTGCATCGGTCCCTGCCGGGAGCCGGCACGGATAGAGCGACCCTGGGCCAGCCCCATCCCACACCGCTCTGGCAGCGCGGCGAGCCCTCGGATCTGCTCAATCCCCTACCCTGCCCCGCGACTCCCATCTGCGCGATCTGGATCGGGAAGACGGTCTCGCTGGAGCTCCAGGTTCGCAACGCGTCCCGCAACCCCAGCGCCTGGAGTGGCGCCTCCCATCAGCTCTTCGAGATCACCCTCTACGACCAACGCGGCGACGCGGTGTCGCGATGGTCGCGCGGCCGCAGCTTCGCGCCATTCCCCTTGCGCCACAGCCTCGAGCCCGGGGAGAGCCTCGCGGTGAGCGGCGAAGTCGAGCTCCTCGACGACTGGGGCCTCGTCCTTCCTCCCGGCCCCTACATGATCGAAATCGAGATCATCGGCTCGGGCTTCCGCGCGAGCGCTCCCCTGGACCTGCTTCCCGCGCTCATGCCGGCAGACAGCCCGCTGACCCCTTCGTCCTTCCCTCCCGACCCGCCCTAGCGAGAGCTTCGATTCGAATGATGCGCGCGTCTCGCTCACATACCCCGATTCGAGCGAAGTATCCGGCTCGCCCAGGGTGAGAAGCACACCACGCCCCAGGCCGCGAACACGCAGACGGCCGAAACCACGAAGATCACCGGGTAGCCCCGCGCCTCTGCGAGAACACCGAGCCCGTAGCAGGACCCCGCTACGCCGGCGTTGAACCAGGCCTGGAGCAGTGCGAGAACCTTGCCTCGATCCCGGGCCGGCGTCTCCTCCGCCGCCAGGGCGCTGTAGGCGGGATAGAAGAGGCCGTGGGCGATCCCGAAGAGCGCAGCGATGGGCGCGAGACCGATGCGGGCCAGCTCCGTCATGGCGAGCACCGAGAATGCGTAGACGAGAAGGATCGCGACCGAGAGCCGGCGGCGTCCCCAGCGATCTCCCAGTCCACCCAGCGCCAGACGCACGAACATGGCCGCCGCCGAGTAGGCGACGAAGAAGACCCACAGCTCTTCGATGCCCAGCTCGAGGGCGAAGAGCTGGTAGTAGGTGAACATCGTCGAGAAGGCCGCACCCACCAGCAGCATGACGAGCCCCGCGCGCAGGGCGGCCGGACGCAGGGAGACCTCGGCCATGCCCGCGTTGCCCTCCCCCGTCGAGGCGCGGCGCGGCGGCTCCGATATGCAGCGCGAGAGTGCCAGGCAGATCAGAGCCGCCAGGCCGGCGCTCGCGAAGGCCCAGGCCCAGCCCCGGGTAGCGGCGAGCTCCTCGACCATCGCCGGCGCCACGGCGTTCATGGAGAGCATGGTGAGGCCGAAGTAGCCGAGGGCCTGCCCCAGGCGTTCGGGGGGAGTCCGGTCCACGGTAAGCGCCGCGCCCGCCACGTAGACGAGCGCAAAGGCGAGGGACTGGAGGAGCCGCAGCAGATAGACGAGCGGCCCCATCTCCTCGACGGCGATGAAGGCCACGCACGACAGAGCCATGACGAGGGCACCGGCACTGAGCAGGGGCCTGCGGCCGACACGGTCCACCCAGGCACCGGCGCCGAACATGCCGATCACGGTCGCGACACTGGAAACCGCGCCGAGCAGGCCCACCTCGGCGGGCCCCACCGCGAGCTCCGTGGCGAGGAACTTGGGCAGCAGGAAGAAGCTCGAGAACGCGTAGCCAAAGGCGGCCTGGGTGACCAGAACGACGGCGAAGCCGCGGCTCATGAGAGGCGCAGCGGGGGCACCGCCAGACTCGCTCGGCGCAAGGGTCTCCGGCGCAGTGAAGGCTCTCTCGGTCATGGGCTCGCTCCGCGTGCCCGCCTGCGGACCGGAGTGGGATTCGACGCCTGATGTACGAAACCCCCTCCGGCCGGTGTCGGCGGGAGAGGGTCAGTGAGAAGTTGGCTACGAGGTTTGGCTAAAAGGCTTGGCTACTAGGCTTAGCTACGACGCGATTCTCAGTGGGCTCTCCCGCCATCCGGGATACGGACCTGCCACTTCGACGTGAGCATGCAGGTCGGCCCCGGCTCGACGGTTGCCTGATGGCCGAAGTCGAGGCCGAAGGAAGAGTGATTGTCGTGCCGCACCAGTTGCGCCATGACCTTTGTGTAGGGGAGCATCGCGCGCGCGTCAACTATCTCGCGCCCGCATCAGCGCAAGACTTCCCCTAAGCCGGGTCGCGCGGCACTCCGCGGAACTGGCAATCGGGCCCGACTCCGCGGCTCAGAGCCGCTCGATGATGGTCGCGGTCCCGAGCCCCCCACCGCAGCACATGGTGATCAGCCCGTAGCGGCCCCCGCAGCGCTCGAGCTCGTGGAGCGCGCTGGTAATGAGCCGCGCACCCGTGCAGCCGACGGGATGCCCAATCGCGATGGCACCGCCATTGGGGTTGACCTTGGACATGTCGGGCTTCAGCGCCCTCTCCCAGGCGAGCACCACCGAGGCGAAGGCCTCGTTGATCTCCACCACGTCCATGTCCGACAGGGAGAGCCCCGTCTGAGCCATCACCTTCTCGGTGGCGGGGATCGGCCCCTCGACCATGACCACCGGGTCGACACCGACGAGGGTCGTCGTCACGATACGCGCGCGGGGTGTGAGGCCGAGGCGCTTCGCGCCCGCCTCGGAGGCCAGCAGCACGGCGGCCGCGCCGTCGGAGACCTGGGAGGCGGTGGCCGCCGTGTGGAGCTCGTTGCCGGGAACCGGCTCGAGGCTGGCGACCTTCTCGAGGTTGGTCTCCCGCAGGCCCTCGTCCCGAGTCACCGTCTGGGTGTCGCCGGTGGGCTGCCCCGCCTCGTCGACCAGGGGGGCGACGATGGGAACGACCTCGCGCTCGTAGCGGCCCTCGTTCCAGGCCGCGATGGCCAGATCCTGGCTGCGCACGCCGAAGCGGTCGCAGTCCTCCCGGGTGACACCCCACTTCTCCGCCAGCCTCTGGGCGCCGGTGAACTGGGTGCCGATGGCGTAGTTCTCGAGGTAGCTGGCCGGCATGGGGTTGCCGCCGGCGAAGTTGGCCCCCATCCCGACCCGGCTCATGGACTCGACGCCGCAGCCCACGGCGACCTCCTCCTGGCCCGATCCGATGAGGCCGGCCGCGAGGCTGATGGCCTGCTGGGCGGAGCCGCACTGGGCGTCCACGGTGGTCGCCGCGACTTCGAGGGGAAGCCCGGCGCTCAGCCAGGCCTGGCGAGCGATGTTGAAGCTCTGGTCTCCCACCTGCCCCACGCAGCCGCCCACGATCTGTCCCACCTCGGCGGCCGGAATGCCGGCCCGCTCGATGAGCCCCGCCTGAACGGCGCCGAGCAGGTCGACGGGGTGCACGGTGGAGAGGGACTTCCCTCGGCGGCCGATCGGGCTGCGGGCGGCTTCGACGATATAGACGGGGTTCATGTTCTCTTCCTGTGCGATGTGCGCGGATGACGCGCTGGTTGACTCCGAAGTCCGACTCAGCCTTCGTACTCGACATGCCCCTTCCAGCCGAAGTGCGGCTCGAAGTGGAGGAAGTCCTGGGATTCGAGCTCGCTGAGGGGGCCGTTCCACTCCTCCACGTCGCTCACGACCTCGATCTCCTCGGGCCGCGTCGTGGTGACGGGTAGCTTCTCGAGCTCGAAGGCCTCACGCACGATGGCAAGCTTGCGCCAGTCGAAACCCATGACCCGACTCGCCACGGCGTCCACCGCCGCGGGATCGGTCCCCCCGACCACCACGTTGCTCTGGATCGGATCGCCCTGCATGGGCCCGGAGCCCTCCATGCCTACGAGGCCATCGATCAGGCAGTAGTAGCGCTTCGGGGTCGCGCGGCCCAGGCTGCCGTCGGGGTTGCCGTGGAGCAGGCAGCGATTCAGGTCGAGGGCCATACGCCAGGTGGTGTCGTTTCCGTACCAGTTCCCGCTCCGCACCACTTCGTCCGTGCCGCCGAAGACGCCGGTCCCCGCCCGCCTCAGGAGCTTGGCGATGCGCGGCCCCAGCCAGGGAAGGCCGAGGGCGAGACGGCGAGCGAAGCTCACGGCCCGCTGCTCGAGCCGGGCCCGCCGCTCCATGGCGGGAAACTGGTCGCCGCCGTCGGCTGGCGACCCCTCGCTGTGGTGGGGCAGCCAGTTCTTGTCGGCGTTGATTCCGACCAGGTTCTTGAGGTTCAGGGTGACGCCGGTCTTCTTGTGGGTCTTCATCTTCGGCAGGTTGATGAAGACGTCCGCCAGGATGGGAGTAGCGCAGATGAGATACTCCTGGGTATCGCCACGGTGATGGCTGTTGACCACGCCCGCGTCGTAGTCGGCGCCGTAGTAGCGCCCCTCTCCCGGGTGACCGTGGAAGAGGCTGTCGCGGCCGAGGTCGAAGGCGATGGTGCCGTTGGGATCGCCGGCCTGCTTGCGCCGCTCGACGATGATGCCCCCCTCCCCCACCCACTCTTCGTTGCGCAGATCGAGCACCTCGACCTCGATGCCGAACTCCTCGCTGCAGCGGCGGGCGATGCCGTGCAGATCGAGACGTTCGGCGATGGCGGCAAAGGAGGAGTCGGTCTGGGGCGCGTCGCAGATCGTGACCTTGCCGCTCCCGGCGAGCTTACGGCACACGTCGGCGCACACCAGCTCGATGATGCCGGGGCTCGTGACCACGCACTCCCACTCGTCGGGGTCGGTCTCCTTGGACTCCTTGATGAGGTTGGGCTTGAGCACCACCCACTCACCGGGATGGACCTCGATGAAGGAGAGGTCGATGTCTTTGCGATAGAGATGGACTTTCATCGTCGATCCATGATGCCACGCCCTGGGCCGCGCTGTCAGCCTTCGCCGGGTAGGGGCTTCAAGCGCAGCTCGAGGGACAGGGGCTGGCTGAGCCGGCGCAGCTCGGCGTCGAGGCGCTCCAGCTCCGGGCTCCCGTGCGCCTCGAGGCCCGTGCCGCCGGCCTCGATCTCGCGAAACCAGCTGCGTGTCGCGAGGGCCTGACGCTCCACCACCTTCTCCATCACCAGCGACGCGCGATCCCGCACGGGAGAGGCGGGCAGCGAGTTCATGTCGACTCCCCGGGCGAGCTCTGCGCTGGTGAAGGGCCCCATCTCCTTGCCGTCGATGAGCAGCGCATAGCGCGAAGCCGGCGCGTTCAGCACCCGGAGCCGGTGGAGATTGAAGCGACCGTCGAAATTCTCGTGCGCGAGGGATTCGCTGTCCCACTTTGCGTGGCGCGGCATGGGGAGCCGGCTGGTCCAGGCGAAGGCGAGCCCGCCAGGGTCGACCTGCAGCTTCGCGATCTCGCCTGCGAGCACCTCCCCCCTGGCCGCGTCGATTTCCGCCACGCTCACCTCCGCAGGCGCATTCCAGGCCCCGAGAATCGCCTGGGCGATCATCCAGTGCCCCGTCGGGCTGGGGTGCACACCGTCCGCCGAGAGGTAGAAGCTCACGCGCTCGCGCCGGCGCTCCTCCAGATGGCGGCTCATCTGCGCATTCACGTCGATGACGACTCGGCCCGCGCTGGCCTGCGCCATGATCCACGCGCTGAACTGTCGCACCTGATCCGCGTACTCGATGGATGGGTACAGGGAGCCATAACGGAGGGCCTCCCGGTCGAAGACCCGGCGGCGATAGGGATCGAAGGGAGGCGGAGTCAAGAGGGTGAGCTCGGCATCGGTCTGCCTCGCCACACGATCGATGAGCCGCCTCATCCCCTCCGCGAAGGCAGCCGTGTGCTCCTCGCTCGGGCTCCCGTAGTAGCCGGCTCCTCGCTCGGGCTCCCGTAGTAGCCGTCGTTCATACCGAAGCAGCTGACGACCCGGTCGGGCTTCCAGGCGGCTACATCCCGATCGAAGCGTGGGTGCGCCTCGGGCCAGTCCTTGTGGGGGTCCCGATCGCCCGAAATCGTGTCCCCGGAGATCCCGTGATTGAGGAGTTCGAAACGCAGATCGGGAAAGCGGGTGCGCAGATAGACCTCGAGGTACTGGATGAACTGTCCCTGGAGCGTGATGCTGTCGCCGAAGAAGACGATCCGCTCACCGCCCTCGAGCCGGAAGGCCTCGGCGGAGCGGGCCGAGGGCGGGCCGGCGGCGAAAGCGAGCAGGACGCCCGCCATGGCAAGCAGGCGACCGAGCAGGCAGCCGGTGAGGAGCGGGGAGCGAGGGAGCGCGACGCGGCGTCGGGTGCGCGTCACGGCGCCTCTTCCCCGCCACCCGAGCCACCCCGAGGCGGCGCGACGAAGACCGAGGTCTCGGGGTGGAAGGCCGCCCAGGCGAACCAGTACGACTCGATTACCTCGAGCTCGCCGGGCGCGCGAGTCTCGAACTCCCCCGCTTCCGAGTCGAAGCGCACCGACACGTCTCTTCCTGCGAAGCGCTCGTCGGCGCTTCCTCCGGCGCGCAGGAGCTCCACGCTCGGATAGGCCCGCGTCGTGCCATCGGGAGCGCGCAGACCCAGGGTGCGCGTCTTCGGATGGTAGCGACGGTCCAGCGGCGCCGGGAAGAGGAGCTCGGTCGACTCCTCGTAACCACCGTAGGGCGAGCGGCCGTAGGGACGCGAGTGGCCGGTGCGGGGCGCGAGCACGGTCGTCTCGGGATGCAGACGCCTCCAGCGTCCCCACCGCATCATGCTCGATCGCAGCAGCGTGAGACGCGTTGCGAGCGCGGGCCCGGTCACCGCCCTGGCGCCGATCTGCGACCACAAGCTCTCGGTCTCGCGATCGAACATGAGCAGATCGGAGCGATAGAGAAGACCCGACACACCGAAGCGTCGAGTCTGACCGGCAACGCGCCGGTCGAAGACGATCGCGCTACCGCAGAGCGGACAATAGGAGACGAGAAGGGGCAGCTCGCCCAGGCGATCGTTGACCAGCTCGTGCCACACGAGGATTGCAAGGGGATAGGCGCGGCTGCGGTCGCCGGCCGTCACCCCCACGACGTACTCGTCGTCGCGCCAGGGTGCCGCCTCGGCGGTCACGTGCGCCGGCTCGTCGAGGGCGGGTATGCCGTCCCGCGGCGGCCCGCCGGCGAGGATCTCATCGATCGCAATGCTGCTCGGCTCGAGGGTGAAGCCGTTGCGAATCGGCGGTGCCTCCGCTCGGGCAGGCGCCGCGGCCAGGACGAGCCCCAGGGTCGCAAGCGCAAGAGAGATCGCGAAGCTCACTGCTCGCGTGATCCCAGGGCCTCTGCCACCGCGAGCGCCAGATCCCGACTGCTGAAGGGCTTCATCACCACGGCGCGAATTCCCTCCTGACGGACCCGGTCGGGTGTCAGCTGGTCGCTGTAACCCGTAGTAATGAGGACCGGCAGCTCCGGGCACAGGGCGAGCACTTCTCGAGCCAGGGAAAGCCCTGTGCGATCCGGCATGGTGAAGTCGGTGATCACGATGTCGACCTCGCCAACGTGGTCGCGAAACCACTCCAGCGCGTCCTCGGCCCTGGTGAAGGTCGTGCACTGATGACCGAGGCGGGCGAGCAGCCGGCCGCCGAGGCGCGCAATGGCGGGCTCGTCATCGACGAAGAGCACTCGCGCCTCGCCCGCAATGCCGGTCTGCTCGCTCCGCTCCGCGGCGACCACGGCCTGGGCGCCAGAGGTCGGGAAGTAGAGATCGAAGGTCGTTCCCCGTCCGATCTCGCTCTCGGTCCGGACGGCACCTCCGTGATTCTTCAAGATCCCGTGGACCACGGACAGGCCCAGGCCCGTGCCTTCGCCCACCTCCTTGGTCGTAAAGAAGGGGTCGTAGATGCGCTCGAGAACCTCGCCCTCCATGCCGTGGCCCGTGTCCCGAATCGTCAGCTTCAGATAGCTTCCCGGCGACAGCTCGGGCGGGAAGTCGCGGGAGTCCTGCCTGGCCTCCACGCTCTCGAGCCGGACCTCGAGGATGCCGCCCTTCTCCCGCATGGCGTGATAGGCATTGGTCGCCAGGTTCATCAGCACCTGGTGGATCTGCGCCGGATCGGCATCGATGGAGGGCGGGTTCTCTTCGAGCACTTGCCGGATCTCGATGGTCGAGGGTAGGGTCGCACGCAGGAGCCCGAGCACCTCGCCCACGACCTCCCGGACGTCGACCGCTCGACGCTGGGGCTGGGCCTGGCGGCTGAAGGCCAGGATCTGCGCAACCAGATCCTGGGCCCGGTCGGCGGCCACCACGATCTCATCGATGTTGTCCCGCTCTTCGCTTGCGTCGGCGAGACTATCCCGCGTGAGCTCGGCGTAGCCCCGCAGCGCCATCAGGATGTTGTTGAAGTCGTGGGCGATGCCTCCGGCGAGGGTGCCCAGCGCCTCCATCTTCTGCACCTGGAGCAGCTGTCGCTCGAGCTGCTCGCGCTCGTCCTCGGCCCTGCGTTTCTCGGTGACATCTCTTGCCACGATGAGGGCCTTGGGATCCTCGGGCGTGTCCAGGCTCACGATCCGCGCCGAGAGCCAGCGGCGCTGGACACCCTCCCCGACCCAGTACTCCGCGCTCTGGGGAGCGCCGCCCGCGAGCACCTTGGCCAGCGCCTGCCCGATTCGCTCGGCACTCGGCTCCGGCAGCAGCTCCTGCAGGGAACGACCGATGAGGCTCTCGGGAGAGCGCAGGAAGTGCGCGGACTCGGAGACGATGATCTCCCGCAGGTCTCCCCCTGGCCCGACGACGAAGAGGAAATCCGGGATGGCGGCCAGCAGAGAGCGCAGCTGCGCCTCGTTGTCGCGCAGCATGCGCTCGGATCGGTCCCGCCGGATCGCCATGCTGAGCAGATGTGCGACGGACTCGATGTAGTGAACGTCGTCCTGGCTGAAGGATCGCGGTGCCCGCGCGAAGGCCCCGAGCAGACCGAAGCGCCCCTCGTAGCCGTCGACGCAGACCTGGACGCCGCTCTCCACGCAATGGGCCTCGAGCATTCGGGTCGCACGGCAGCTCGTCTCCTCGGCGAAGTCTTCGACGAGCACGGGATCATCGTGCCCGAGATTGTCGTCTCCGAGGGTGTAGGAGTCGATGGAGGAGAGCTCGAGCTCCTCCGGCTCCCGGTCGAGGGCATCCGACTGCCAGCCGACTCCCGCCGCATTGCGCAGTCGCCCGTCGGGCTGCAGCTCGGCGATCCTGGCGAGGGGAACCTCGAGGGTCGCGGCGAGGCTCTCCACCACGTGGGACATGAGTCGTTCGAGATCACCGCCCTGCAGCGCAATGCGCCCGAGCTCCGTGATCGACTCCTGTTGGCGCACGCGGGTTCGCAACGCCGCCTCGGCACGGCGCCGTGCCCGTCGGTCGGCGGCCTCCTCGAGCTCGCGATCGACGGCGGGCCGCAGGCGCGCGAGCTGCGCTTTCGAAATGAAGTCGTTGGCGCCCGCCCGCATCAGCGCGACGGCGGTCTCCTCACCCACCGCCCCGCTGACGAGGATGAAGGGGAGATCCGAAGCGAGCTCCCGGACCAGCTTCAAGGCCTCCATGCCGTTGAGCGAAGGAAGCTGGTAATCCGAAAGGACGATATCGACGTCCTCGGTGGTGAGGGCCTCCCGCAGCTCGGCCTCGGTCTCGACGCGAACGACTTCGACCTCGTAACCCCCGCGGCTGAGCTCGCGGGTAACGAGCCAGGCGTCGTCGTCGCTGTCCTCGACGAGCAGCAGCCGCAGAGAGGAATACATCTAGAACTCTCCGGCGCAGGGCGGCCCCTGATTGACGACCAACCAGTAGGTTCCCAGCTGCCGCACCGCTTCGCTGAACTGCGTGAAATCGACGGGCTTGCGGATGTAGCTGTTCGCGCCCAGCAGGTAGCTCTGCACCACGTCGCGCTCCTCGTTCGACGAGGTCAATACGACCACCGGCGCGAGGCGGGTACGCGGATGCTCGCGCAACCTGCGCAGAACCTCGAGTCCGTCGACCTTGGGGAGCTTCAGGTCGAGGAGAATGAGCTGAGGCAGCTCCTGACCCGATTCGGCGTAGGGGCCGGACTGGAACAGGTAGTCGAGGGCCTCCAAGCCGTCGCGCACGACGTCGACGCGGTCGCCGATCTTGTTCTTCCCGAGCGCCCGGATGGTGAGATCCTCGTCATCGGGGTCGTCCTCGACGAGCAAGATGACCTGTTCCTTCACGGCCGGGACTCCTTCTGGGACGGAATGGGAGAAGGACCCTCGATGATACCTCTGCTCCTCCGCAGCGTCATTGGGGCGAGAGCCAGGCCTCCCATGGCCAGAATCAAAGCTGCGAGCAGAGCGTGCCCCCCCCTCGAGAAGCCGGGCACGCCGGAACAGGCGGCCGAAATCGCGTGCATGCAGCCGACTTCGGAATCGCAGGCGTCGATCGTGCAGGGATCCCCATCGTCACACACCACCACTCCATGGGCGCAGCCCGTGAGCACGTCGCAGGAATCGGCGGTGCAGGCGTTCGCGTCCTCGCAGATCAGATCGTCGGGGATGTGGGTCACGCTCTGCGAGACTTCGTCGCAGGCGTCCGCGGTACACGCAATGGCGTCGTCTAGGAGGGGCGGCACACCTGGCTCGCACCCGACACCGGGCGTACACAGCTCCGCGCCGTTACAGAAGGCGCCGTCGTCGCAGTCGACCGCATCGCCCGACTCACAGGCCGCCGCGCCATCGCAGGCGTCGTTCACCGCACAGGGGTCCCCATCGTCGCAGGAGCTCCCCGCCGCCTCGAACTGGCACAGCGCGGAGCAGCAGTCGCCCGAAACGTTGTTGCCATCGTCGCAGCTCTCGCTCGGTGTCGGCACGCCGTCTCCGCACACTTCCACACAGGTCGAGGGCTGCCCCGAGCAGATCCAACCCGCCTCCTCCTCGCACCCTGAGCTGCAGCCGTCGCCCGCCCAGGCGGCAGCGTCGTCACACTCCTCCGCGCCCTCGAGGACCCCGTCCCCGCAGATCGGCGTGATGGAGGGGGTGAAATGCCAGGCGTAGCCGGTGTTGAAGTGGATCTTCGCGGATGTGATCACCGTGTGGTCGCCCAGGAAGGCGCCGCCGGTCTCGCACTGGGCAAAGCTGGTCTGGCTGTCGTCGAACTCGATCTTCACGTCGCAGGAGTTGCGCAGGCCCAGGTAGCGAAGATCGAGCGTGTAGTCGTCGGCGGTCCCCTCGATCTCGTCCAGGCCCGCCATGGCGAGGCGCAGGGTCGCCACTTCGTCGCCGGTGATGGTTCGCTGGGCCTCGTCGTAGAAGGTCAGCTGCTGCATGACGGCCTCGGTGCCGGGCAGGCCGAGGGCGCTCGCGACGTTGCGGTCGCCGTTCACCGCGAAGCCGTCTCCCGCCGGAAGATCCGAGAGATCCCGGCTGTAGGTCGTCGAATCGACGATGGCCGCGACGCCGAAGGGATTGTTGTCCGCCTTGCGGAACCAGTGGAGATTGACGTCGTCGCCGCGCAGGTCGTCGGCCGAGCCCATGAGGCCGTCGGGACCCGCGCTGACATTGAAGGCATCGTTGGATCCGTCGGTGGTCTTCGTACCGTCGGCCTGGGGATTCGCGAACCCCGATTCCGAGGCCAGGTTCACGTGGGCCATGCCCAGACAATGCCCAAGCTCGTGCAGCGCCACGGACTCGAAATCCACTTCGCCGGGGAGCAGGTCGTTGCTGCCGCCGAGCTTCACGTTCTGGGTGGTGGGAATCAGGCTTTGAAAGGTGTTGATGACATTCTGGACCGGAATCTCCATGAGGGCGGCGTTCGGGGAGCGGCGAGCGATGCACACATCGACGGTAACGACCCCGCCGTTTCCGTTGTAGCCCTGCGGGTGGGTGATCCGGTCCACGCCGTTGCCCTCGCCCGCGAAGACGTAGGCTCCGGCCCGGGCCCGATCGCTCCCGAGCGCCAGCAGCACGAGCACGACCATCGCCCACGGAACCCAGCGCGGCAGTCCGCGACTTCCCGCGCTCATGAGCCACCCGGAGGATCGAGGGGACGCAGGTCCGGACGCTCCATGAGCGCGCGCAGATCGCCGTGCACTTCGCCGAGGCGTTGCAGATCCTCCAGCTCCGGGTGGCGCCGAAGATCCGAGCGCAGCCCCCGCCAGCGGATACGCTTCACCAGGTCGCGCTGCTCCCGGGCGCCGGGCCCGGCCCCGCGATAGCGGTCGAGGTGGAGCTCGACGGTGACGGTCTCCGGGTCGGAGACGTGATGGAGCTCGCCGCGCTGGAGGCGGCGCTGCTCCCTCAGATCCCGCCGGTCGCGGCGCACACGCTCCTCGTCGAACTCGACGATTCCCCGCTCGAGCAGCGAACGCAGTAGCCCCTCCAGCTCGCTCGAGCCGAGGGTCGTGGTCCAGCTCCCGGCTCGCCTCGCGAAGCGGGGGCGCTGCGCGACCACGCGACCGTCACCGTAGACGCTGAGGGACTGCTCGGCCTCGGGGCCGCCCAGCTCGCCGGGTCGTTCGACATATCGAAGCACCAGCCGCTGCGGATCCTCGTTCCAGGCGAAGCTCGCCCCAGGCGGCCCCGCACCGCCGCCCGATTGGGCTCCGGCAACCGGCGCAAGGAGCGCCCACGCGAGACCGGCGGCCAGCCCAGCCAGCCGCCCCTTCGCCCACCGCTTCGAATCTGTCCGCTTCTGAACGCTCGTCCGCAACCGCAGCATCCTCTGGCCAGCCACCGCTTCCCGCCCGCCCCGCATTGCGCGTCTACCCCGCACGACAGCGAAGATCCGACTCGACAGGCTCTCGAGAGAGGGGAATTTCACCCATCACGATATCCTGCATTTTCCCACACGCTATGTCGCCAACAAAGCGTTTTTTGTTCGCGCGGCCCTTGGGAGTTGCCTCTAATCGACGCCTCGAGGCCTCTCATTGGGCGAGGGCCGCGATTCCCGCTGGGAACGGTATGATGTGAGCGTCGAGGGCCGGCCATCGAGCGCCGAGAGCCTCAGCGGAGGGAGCCGATTTGAGCCTGTTCAGAAAGATCCTCGTCCCCACGGACTTCTCCGAGAACGCCCACCACGCTCTCGAGCGCGCCATGGCCCTCGCCAAGGCGACCGATGCCGAGCTTCACCTGTGCCACGCGGTGCAGTTCGTCGCGCCCATCGTGACCCCCTACGAGGTCCCGATCCCCGACGACTTCGCCCAGCAGGCGCGAGAGGCGGCCCGCCGGCATCTCGACGAATCCATGGAGCGGGTCAAGGCCGCGGGCCTCGCAGGCGAGGCCCATCTGCTCGCCGAGGCCGCCGACCCCGGCATCTCCGAGCTCGCGAGGAGTCTCGGTGTAGACCTGATCGTGATGGGGACCCGCGGAATCACGGGCCTCAAGCACGTCCTGCTCGGAAGCGTCGCCGAGCGCACGGTCCGTCACGCCCCCTGCTCCGTACTGACGGTGAAGCGCCTGGAGAGCTGAGCCGAGGCGGCTGCGTCTCCGCCGGGGCAGCCCGGCGGAGCGCCTCACGACCTCGCACTGAAGCCCCGTGGCCGTATGGCCGAATACTGGGGAGCCGCGCTCGCTACAGGCTGTCCCGCACACGAAGACCTCCAGAATGGGCGGACGATGAAGACCCCCCGAAAGACCGCCCTCGAGGCAGCCTTCGACCCGGATCGATTCCGAAGCGAGGGACACGCGCTGATCGACCAGCTCGCCGACTATCTGACGCGGGCCCTCGAGCGGCGCACCCGCCAGGTACTGCCCTGGGTGCCACCCGAGGTCCAGGTGGCCTCGACTCCGGGCTTTTCCGAAGAACCGGAGGCGGATCTGGCCTCTCTGGTCGATGACCTGCTCGGCCGCTCCCTCGCCCTGCACGACCCCCGCTGCATGGGGCACCAGGACGGAGTCCCGACCCCCACCGCATGCCTCACCGAGCTGGTGACAGGACTCGTGAACAACGACCCCTCCTGCTACGAGAGCGCACCCTTCGCCGTCGCCATGGAGCAGAAGCTCCTGCGCTGGTTCCTCGACGAGGTGGGCTATTCCGAAGACGCGGACGGGGTCTTCACCTCGGGCGGCTCCCTGGGCAACGTGACGGCGCTCCTGGCGGCCCGGCAGGCCAAGGCGGGCTTCGATGCCTGGAAGCGCGGCGATGCCGAGGAGACGAAGCTGTGTGTGCTGGTCTCCGAGGAGACCCACTACTGTGTCGCGCGGGCGGTGCAGATCATGGGATGGGGCGAGGACGGATACGTCAAGGTGCCCGTCGATTCCAGCTTCCACCTCGACCCGGCGG